>JAYEHX010000001.1:0-6593 GCA_034659735.1 Fidelibacterota bacterium
CAGGAATGGTTAATGATCATACAATTGATTGTTTTCGGTATGATAAATTAATTTGATGTTTGATGCTTGATGCTTGATGCTTGATGCTTGATACTTGATACTTGATACTTGATACTTGATGCTTGATACTTGATGCTTGATACTTGATGCTTGATACTTGATGCTTGATACTTGATACTTGATACTATAGTTAATTTGCACATCATTTTAATTTTTTTATAGTTTTGTATTTTATAATAATTTTTAGTAAAATATAAGTTTGGAAAAAAGATGGTATATTGGAATTTAGAATAGGAAGATATGATAACTAAAAGTAATTGGAACGAATTAAAAGAGAGAATAAAATTTGCAAATCGAATAGTGATAACCACACACATTCATCCTGATGGAGATGCTATCGGAAGTGAATTGGCATTATATTATTATTTAAAATATTTGGGAAAAGATGTAAGTATCCTGAATATTTCCGACACTCCTGAAATATATCATTTTTTGGATTCTGAAAATATTATTAGTAAATATCATGATGACTCATTATTGAAATATAGTGATTTAATAATTGCAGTTGATGTGAGTAAATATGACCGAATAGAAAAAATTGCAAAAGATGCAAAAAAAAATAAAATTACAATGATAACTATAGATCATCATCCAAAACATTCTGAAAATTTATTTGCATTGGAACTTATAGATCCAAAAGCAAATTCGACAGGATATTTGATTTATCAATTTATTAAAATATCGGATTTGGAATTTATAGATAAAAAAATTGCCCTTTTTTTGTATTGTGCTTTGGTGACAGATACAGGATTTTTTAAGTATAATAATGCAAGTCCGGAAGCATATTTGATGGCAAGTGAATTGGTGAAAAAGGGTGTGAATCCGGCAGAAGTTTATGAAAAAATATATGAACAAAGTAGTTTTGCAAGCATAAATTTATTGGGATATGTTTTGCAGAATTTAAATGTAGAATATGATGGGAAAGTTGTTTGGATTGCTATTTCACAAGAGTTGTTAAAAAAATATGGTTGCAAAATGGAAGATATGGAGGGATTTAGTGATGTCATAAGGTCGCTGAAAAATCTGAAAATTTCCATAATGTTCAAAGAGACAAAATATGGGAAGATCAGTGTAAATTTACGGTCTAAAGGCAATGTGAAAATTAATGGAATTGCACATAGATTTGGCGGTGGTGGACATCCTTATGCAAGTGGAATAAAGTTTGATAAGCCAATGTCAGATGTGATTCCTCTTATTATTAATGCAGTTGGAGAATTATTTTAATAAATGAGTAAATTTAAATTAGACATAGCAAAAGATTGTGGATTTTGTTCCGGTGTAAAAAATGCAATTAAAAAGGCAAAAGATTCTACAGAGAAATATGGAAAAGTCGCAATGCTCAGTAATATTGTTCATAATGAAAAAGTCGTAAAAGATTTGACAGAAATTGGAATTGTCGTTGTGAATTCTATTGATGAAATTGGTAAAATGCCACTATTATTGCAAGCACACGGAACGGAAAGTGATATTATAAAAGAGGTGAAAAAACGGAAAATAGAAATAATTGATGCGACTTGCCCTTTGGTTAAACATATTCATAATGAGGTTAAAAAGTTAGAAAATGAAAACAGAAAAATCGTAATAATTGGAGATCATAAACACGATGAAGTTAAGGGGATTGCTTCTCAAGTTTCAGCGAGTAATGTAGTTAGTACAGTATCTGAAGCAGGTGATATATCAAATGCAGAAAAAATTGGAATTGTTTCTCAAAGTACACAGATGGTAGAAAATTATGAAAATATTGTTAAAAAAATATCAGCGAAAACTGAAAATTTAAAGGCAATAAATACAATTTGCAAACCAAGTAAAAACAATCAAAATGAGGTGAAAAGAATTGCAAAGGAAAATGAAGTTGTTTTAATTATTGGTAGTTTTACTTCTGCAAATACTAAACGATTACACAAGATTTCAAAAGAGATAAATTCTAAAAGTTATCAAATTCAGTCGTGGCAAGATGTAAAAAATAGTTGGTTTGTCGGAGTGAAAAAAATTGGAATTACAGCCGGAGCAAGTACTCCGGACGAATTAATAGAAGAAGTTAAAAATAATTTAGAAAAAATATAATTAAGAGGTGAAAAAATGGACAAATCATTTAAAGTAAAAGTTGGTCTTGCCGAAATGTTGAAGGGCGGAGTGATAATGGATGTGACAAATGTTGAACAGGCAAAAATCGCTGAAGATGCCGGAGCTTGTGCTGTGATGGCATTGGAAAGAATTCCATCAGATATTCGTGAATTTGGCGGAATAGCAAGAATGAGTGATCCCAAAATGATTATGGAAATAAGGAAAGCAGTTTCGATTCCTGTTATGGCAAAATGTAGAATTGGCCATTTCGCTGAGGCACAAATTCTCGAAGAAATTGGTGTTGATTTTATTGATGAATCCGAAGTATTAACTCCTGCTGATGAAGAAAATCACATTTGGAAATATGATTTCAAAGCTCCGTTTGTTTGTGGATGTAGAGAGATTGGCGAAGCACTTCGTAGAATTGGTGAAGGTGCATCAATGATGAGAACAAAAGGCGAAGCGGGAACAGGAGATATTGTTGAGGCGGTAAGACATATGCGAACTGTGAATCGTGGAATTAAGAGATTGCAAATGATGAGTAATGATGAATTGATGTCTGAAGCAAAAAGATTAGGTGCTCCAATTTCTGTTGTGAAAGAAGTTGCCGAAAAAGGAAAATTACCGGTTCCAAATTTTGCAGCCGGTGGAATTGCAACTCCTGCCGATGCTTCACTTATGATGCAACTTGGTGCGGAAAGTGTATTTGTTGGTTCTGGAATTTTTAAATCAGATGATCCTAAAGCAAGAGCAGAAGCAATTGTAAAAGCCGTTTCATATTACAGTGATCCAAAAGTGCTATTGGAAGTTTCTGCAGGATTGAAAGAAGCAATGGTCGGAATGTCTGCGACGAATCTTCCTGAAGATGAAAAATTAGCAAAGAGAGGTTGGTAGAATGCTTTACCGCAAAGACGCAGAGACGCGGAGTTAAGTAAGTATAGTTTTACCGCAAAGACGCCCGCCTGTAATAAGTCGGGCAGGCAAGACGCGGAGAATTTTGTTGTCATTGATTGTCATTCGTTGTCATTCGTTCTCATTTGTTGTCATTCGTTGTCATTCGTTGTCATTTGTTGTCATTGATTGTCATTTGTTGTCATTTTTACTTTACCGCCCGCCTGCATAAGTCGGGCAGGCAGAGACGCCCGCCTGTAATAAGTCGGGCAGGCAAGACGCACACTTCGACAAGTTCAGTGCAAGAAGACGCAAAGGATATTTTATTGCATAAATTTACTGATAGAGAGAATTAAAGAAAAAGGTTGTAAAATTTGTTAGAAAATAATAAATCGATATTGATTGGAATACTTGGAATTCAAGGTGCATATTTAAAACATCAGGAAGTTTTAGAGTCACTTTCCGTTAAAAATATTATTGTAAAATATTCTAAACAACTTGATGAAATTGACGGATTGATAATTCCCGGTGGCGAGACGACCGCTTTCACAAAACAGATGAATGGTGAAATTACTTTTAAAAATCTAAAAAGATTCGCAAAAGAAAATCCTACTTTTGGAACTTGTGCGGGATTAATAACTCAAGGAGTTGGAATAAATGATAAGCGAGTTTTACAATTGGAAGTTTTAGATGCTACAATTGAACGAAATGCATATGGAACACAAATTGAATCGTTTATTGATGAAATAGATTTGAACTTTGATAGTGATGGAAAACCATTTCAAGCAATTTTTATTCGTGCACCAAAAATTATTAAAGTTGGAAAAGATGTAAAAATTTTAGCAAATTTAAATAATAAACCTGTATTAATTGAGAATGAATTACATCTCGGTGCATCGTTTCATCCGGAATTAACTGATGATTTTCGTATTCATAAATATTTTATTGAGAAAGTGGAATTTGGTTTAGCAACTAACAATAACTAACGATAACTAACAAGTATGATTTAGAATAGCAACTAACAATAACTAACAAAAGCTAACTTTTTAAAAATGCTGTATCTTGAAGATGTGGCATTTTTGTTTTTTATGAATCATTTTCAAATACTTTTTTCAACATTTCGCTGTAGAAATTGTGTTCGACTTTTATTCCACGATTTTCCACTTCAGAGAGAGTTTTTACATTTTTTAAATCCACAGCACATTTTCCAATTACCTTTCCGGTATCAACTCCGTTATCTACATAGTGAACCGTAATTTTTGTTGAATTGAGTTTATTTTCAAAAGCCCATTCATAAGCACCTAGTCCTTTGAATTTATCGGTATCAGCAGGATGAATATTTATTATTTTATTTTTGAATTCATTAATAAATTCAGATGTGAGAATTCTCATAAAGCCGGCGAGTATAATATAATCCAAGTTATATTTTTTTAAAAGAGATATCATTTCCAAATCAAACTCTTTTCGTTTTTTACCTTTTGAAATTATATATTCGGTTTTGATTCCATGAGATTTTGCAGTTTCTAATCCTTTTGCATTTTTTTTATTTGCAAGAACTAAAACGACTTCACAGATATTTTTCAATATACCATTTTTACTATTTTTTATAATTGTTTCCATATTGCTTCCACGACCGGATATTAATATTGCAACTTTTTTTTTCATTTGAATGCCTTTTTTAAATTATTTCATAATATATAAAATAATATTTATTTAATTCAAAAAGTAATATATTCTAAAAAATATTTATAAAGTATTTAAAAAAGATTTGATATTTCAATAAAGCATATTATATTTAGGCAGAAAAAAAAAGGAGAATTTATGGCATCTACATCTGATTTTAGAACAGGAATGGTAATAATTTACAACGATGAGTTATTTAAAATAGTAGAATATAAACATGCAAAAGTTGGGAGAGGCGGAGCATTAGTAAAGACGAAAATGAAAAGTGTTGAAACGGGGAAGGTTATTAGCAATACTTTTCGCGGTGGAGAAAAAGTTGAAGAGGCAAGAGTAGAGGCACGAAAAATGGAGTATTTATATTCTGATGGGTTGAATTACTATTTTATGGACATAGAAACTTATGAACAGATGCCGATAAACGATAATATAATTGGCGATAGTATCAATTTTATAAAGGAAAATCAGATTGTAAAAGTTTTAATGTATGGTGAAAAACCGGTTGGAATGGAACTGCCAACTGCAGTAAATTTAAAAATTAAAAAAACTGAGCCGGGAGTGAGAGGAGATACTGCTACAAATGTGGTAAAACCTGCAACATTAGAAACCGGGTTAGTTCTCGATGTGCCAATTTTTATTAATCAAGGTGAAGAGATAAAAGTAGATACTCGTGATGGGAAATATTTATCAAGAACAAAATAAGATGGGAATAATTTTATGAAAATATCAATTATTGGCGGAGGATCTTGGGGGACAGCAATGGCTCTCCATTTATCTGAATTGAATGTAGAAGTTTCCGTATGGGAATATGATAAAGATAGAGTTGAATATATTAATAAACACCGAATTAATGATTTGCTTCCTAAAAAAAGAATTCCGGATTCTATTAATTATAGCAATAAAATTTCTGATATTTTGATTGATCCCGAAATAATTGTTATGGCGATTCCGTCTAGTTATATGCGAGAAGTATCTAAAAAAATAGGCAAGCAAAAAGTTTCGACAAATCCAATAATAGTGAATCTGTCAAAAGGAATAGAAGAAAAAACTCATAAACGAATGAGCGAAGTGATAAGCGAAACAATAAAATTTAAGTATCAAGGGATTGTTGCATTATCCGGTCCCAGCCATGCCGAGGAGGTAAGTGAAAATTTACCGACATTACTTGTTGCAGCTTCAGACAATGTAAAAATTGCCAAGACAGTTCAAGCAGTTTTTATGACTGAAAGATTAAGGATATATTATTCAAAAGATATAATCGGAGTTGAATATGGTGGTGCATTAAAAAATGTAATTGCGATTGCAGCAGGAATATGTAAAGGTGTAGGATTTGGAGATAATGCGATTGCTGCATTGATTATTCGCGGAGCTTCTGAAATTATGAAAATATCCGAAAAGATGGGAGCAGATCCGATGACAATTGCAGGTCTTAGTGGTATTGGAGATTTGATTGTAACTGCAACAAGTCATCACAGCAGAAATCAATTTGTTGGAATTCAGATTGGAAAAGGAAAGATATTGAGAGAGGTATTGGCAAGTATGAAAATGGTTGCAGAAGGAGTTATAACGGCAAAATCTGCTCACCAATTATCAATTGATAACAACATTGAGATGCCGATAATTAATGCAATGTATAAAGTACTTTATGAAGATATGGATCCTTTGGAAACTGTAGATATGTTGATGACAAGAGATTCAAAAGAGGAATAGGGATTTGGTTATTGGGTCATTGGGTCATTGGGTCATTGGGTCATTGAGTCATTGGGTCATTGAGTCATTGGGTCATTGGGTCATTGGGTCATTGGGTCATTGGGTCATTGGGTCATTGGGTCATTAGGTCATTAGGTCATTGGGTCATTAGGTCATTGGGTCATTAGGTCATTGGGTCATTAGGTCAT
>JAYEHX010000002.1:0-6557 GCA_034659735.1 Fidelibacterota bacterium
ATAGTATTTGAAATAGGAATATAATGAAATTTGAAGATTTTACTAAATTGTTAAAATACTATCTATGGACACTAAACAGCAATAAGTGTCCAAAGATAGGTTGTGGAAATGAATAATAATAAGATATATGATTTAAACAATGGCGATATTAAAGAAGTAGAGACCTGACATGCTTGCCGTTACCCCAAATTGAGACTGTACTTATAATTATGAGCCGTAACGAAGTGGAAGCGAATTATAAATCAGGAATTAGGAATGAAAGATGAAGTGAGCATAAATTTTATGTGCAATACACAAACACAAATAAAACATAACTTGCGTATTTACGGGGTTTTACAGATTATTTATGTGCAAAAAGGAGAATCAGATGGGTAAGTTTATATCCTATTGTTTAGGTATCTCTGCTGAAAACAGAATGGAAGAGTTTAAACGAGTTGGTGGTGAAAAATCGAAAGTGGTTCGCAAAACACTTGAAAGTATTGTGGCAATGAGCAATACGGATGGTGGACTTATTATATTGGGAATTGATGATCCTGAAAAAGGTGCTAAAAATCTGGATGAACGAATATTTGGGATTGAAGAAAATTTGGAACGATTTGATGAAATCAGAAAAGAAATTACTAATATTTCTCCTCCTATCTCAGGATTATGGGACACAATAATTATCGAGAAATATGATTCTAACAGGCGAGTTGCAGGATTAATAATTCCAAAGGCAAGAGAAACTTTCCATACTTGGAAAGACAAAGTATTTGTTAGATTAGAAAAAGGAAACAAAGCACTCACACCGTCTGAAATTGTTAAATTTTCATATATCAAAGGGTTTAATAAAGCAGATAGAGAATTAGTTAATATAGATTTTGAGTTACTTGAAACAGAAAATTACAAAGAATGGAAAAATACACGGAGTATAAAAGGGAATCAATTAGAAAGTATATTGTATCAGACTGGTTTAGCAAGAAAACAGGCGAATAAATTAATGCCCACTCGTGCTTCTGTTTTATTATTTGCTAATTATCCAAATGATATTCTTGAAGAAAAGACAAGCATAAAAGTAACACAATATACAGGGGCATTAGAACGAATAAAAGAAACACCAAATATTGTTGGTGTTCCTAAAATTATAAATGGTCCGCTAATTCAGCAAATTAAGGATGCACACGATTATGTTTTAACTTTGTTGCGTGCAGGGGTTAAAATTCCATCAGGATTCACAACTAAATATCAAATACCAGAAAGGGCAGTAAAGGAAGCAATTACGAATGCTGTTATCCATAGAGATTATTATACCAAGAGAGATATTGAAATTCGATTATTTGAAGATAGAATAGAAGTTGAAAGCCCCGGTTTGTTACCATCAAATATTACCCAATATAACATTGGTTTTGAACGAGCAGAAAATTATCGAAACGATTTATTGGTCAAACATTTACGAGAATTTCCTTCACCTCCCAATTTAGATCAAAACGAAGGCGTTAGAGCAATGAGGGCAGAGATGAAATCTAAAAACCTGTATCCTCCATTTTATTGGACTTATCCAAATAAAAAAGATTCAGTGGTTGTTATATTGTTTAACGAATATCTTGCAACTGAATGGGAAAAAGTCAGTTCGTATCTTGAGAAACAAAACGGGGTATTAACGAATGTGCTTACAAGAGAAATTACAGGAATTACAGATAGATCGGCTATATCAAGGCTATTGAAAAAATGGGTAATGAAAGGATTGTTAATAAAAATTGAACCTAAAAATGGTGGTTACAAAGGAATAAAGTATGTTCTCAACATACCAAACAAACCAAATTTCCATCAATAAAGAACGCCTAAATATGCTAATAAAAAAACCTTATTACCTTATTAAAGATGAATATTAAATAAATATAATTAAATAAGGTAATAAGGTTGGTAGTTTGGAATATGTTTTTGCTACTAAGGTTTTAACAAATAAATAAGGTTGAACCATATTAAAAATTTCAGATAATATTTTAGCAATGAATAATTGACAATCGATAACCGCGAAAGCGGTTGAATATTATTAACTGCAGGTGAAACCTGTAGATATGAAATGGCTGACAAAACACAGAACTCTGAAAGAGTTCAACAAAAAAAAATAAAATGTTAAACTGCTTCGCAGTTTTTTATATAGTTAGATTTCTTTCTTAAGGATTTCATCCATAGTTAATAACATTTATTTGCTTTGCAGATATTTATATTAACGATATGTTTTTGCTACTAAGGTTTGAACAAATAAACATCTCAAACTTCCGAAGTTTTTTGATAATAGAAACTAATAATATCTACTTTTACACAAAATAAACCAACACAAACTTCGGAAGTTTAATAATAACTTCATTACACCAACTCAAAATCCACATTCAATCTCTCTTCATCAACTTTCACAACTTTAATTCTTACCAACATTCCCAGATTATAAGTTTTCTTATTATGATGATTCACAATGTGCCAATGTTTTTTATCAAATTCCGATGCAAATTTTCCCGGGAGTGTTTTTATATGAACCAATCCTTCAACGAGCGAATCCAACAATTCAACATAAAATCCATACTCTGTCACACCGGAAATAATTCCATCAAACTCTTCGTTAATTTTTGTTGCCAAGAATTTTATCTCTTTTAATTTGTGATATTCTCGTTCGGCTTTTACTGCTCTTATTTCTGAATCCGTGGATTTTTTTGCTATGGATTCCAATCGTTTTTTTGACAGATCTTTTTGCTGTTTACTCTGTTTCAAATATCGTTTTAGAAGTCGATGAACAATCAAATCGGGATATCTTCTAATTGGCGAAGTGAAGTGAGTATAATGCTCAAAAGCCAAACCAAAATGTCCGAGTTCACTTGTGCTGTATTTTGCTTTTGTCATTGTTCGCAGTGTAATTCTTTCAATCATTTTTTCATATACAGTGTCATCTGCTTTTTCGATAATCTGTTGGAAATCTTTTGGTCGCAACTCTTTATAATTAAAATGAAAATCATAGCCGATTGTTTTTAAAACTGTGAAATATTCTTGCACATCTTCTAATTTTGGTTTCTCGTGAATTCTATATAAAAAAGGCAATGTCTCTTCTTTATTCAGAATAAAACTCGCAATTGTTTTGTTCGCAATCAACATAAATTCTTCCACAATTCGGTGGCTCCAAAGTCGCTCTTTTGCTGTGATAGAAATTGGCACTCCGGCAGAATCCAAAACAAATTGTGGTTCCGGTAAATCAAAATCTATACTTCCGACATCGTGTCTTTGTTTACTCAAAATCTTTGCTAAATCAAACATCAGATTAAGTTGTGAAAAATATTTTCCCTTCCCATTGTCGAGTATGTTTTGCACCTCTTGATATGTAAATCTTTTTTTACTTTTTATTACAGCAGGAGTGATTTCAAAATTAACTACTTCGCCTTCAGAATCTATTGTCATCACAATCGAAAAACTATATCGCTCGACATTTGGTTTCAAAGAACACAATTCGTTACTCAATCTTTCCGGCAACATTGGAATCACATGCTGTGTAAAATATACAGAAGTTCCACGAATTACCGCCTCAGTATCAACCAATGAATCTTGTGTGACAAAGTGACTGACATCTGCGATATGAACACCGAGTTCAAAATTCCCGTCATCTTTTTTATTCAATGAAACGGCATCGTCAAAATCTTTTGCATCTTCGGGATCAATCGTAAATGTATCCAGATTGCGAAAATCTTTTCGATCATTTAATAAAATTTCATCAGGAATATTTTGCACAAAATCGAGTATTTGTTTATCGAATATTTCACGAATACCAAACTTATTTGCAATCATAATTGCATCAAATTCCGTGCTATTTTTTGAACCGACAAATCTTGTTATTATCCCTTTTGGATTTTTACGACCTTTTCCCCAGTCGGTAATTTTCACAACAACAATGTCGTTATTTTTAGGAGTAAATTCTGTAAAATTTGTGATTATTATATCCGAACCAAAATCTTTATCTTCTGGAATTCCTATTGCATTTCCCCCGACTTTTTGAATTATACAAATAAATTTTTCTCTGTCTCTTTTAATTATTTTAACAATTTTTCCCGAAGGATTTTTTCCTCGTGATTTGGTAAATATTTCCACTTGAACGATATCATTATTATAAGCATTGTTTTTATGATCTTGCGAAATAAATATTTTTCTCTCATCTTCAGTATGAACAAATCCAAATCCATTCGGATGAATATCAAAAACACCCTCAACAATTTGATCTTTATCAGGCAGCCCATAAAAATTATTTCTGTTTTTAATTAATTTCCCATCATTTTGAAGTTGTTTAATTGTATCACGAAATATCGGATATTTTTTCTTTGGAAATTCTAAAAGTTGTGATAACTTTTTTGGTTTTATTTTTGCTTTTGGATTATCTTGAAAATATTTTAGTATAATTTTTTCTATTGATTTGTTCATAATTTACTTTTGTTAATTCCTTTTATTATAATTGTGTAATTGACTTCGCCGGTTTCAGCTTCGCTACAGTTCGTGTCATTTCTTGTTTTCATTTCTCTTTATATCATTTGTTGTTAAACATTCTTTTTTTAGTGTATTTTCGTGCATTTCGTGGCAACAATTCCTTCTTAAAATAATTGTCGAATCAATGATTGTATATCCGAAACAAAGTTCAATTTAATTTTATTCTCAAATCGTTTAAGTGATTTTTTGGCAGATTGCGGTAAGAAAATTTCTTTAAATCCCATTCGTTGTGCTTCGGTCACTCTCTGTTCTATTCTCGAAACATTTCGTATTTCGCCGGTTAATCCTACTTCACCAAAAATTACAGTATCGTCAGAAATCGGCATATCACGAAAACTGCTGACAATGGCAATTAGTGTTGGCAAATCCATCGCCGGTTCATTGAATTTTAAACCACCGACTATATTCACAAAAACATCAAATTGTCCTGTGAAAATGTCTAATTGTCGTTCGATTACTGCAAGTAGCATCGAAAGTCGTTTTGTATTTATTCCTGTGGTGGTTCGTTGTGGTGCGGAGTAAGTTGCTTTTGCTGTGAGTGCCTGAATTTCTATAAGTAGCGGTCTTGAACTTTCTAATCCGCAAGTGACGACCGAACCGGGTGCCGATTTCCTTCTCTCATTCAGAAATATTTCGCTTGGATTTTTTACCGGTTGCAACCCGTTTTGTTTCATTTCGAAAATGCCGATTTCATTTGTTGAACCGAATCTGTTTTTGACAGATCGCAATATTCTGAAATAATTATTTTTATCGCCTTCCATATATAAAACCGTATCGACAAGATGTTCTAACAATTTTGGGCCGGCGATATTTCCATCTTTTGTAATATGTCCAATTAAAATAATTATGATATTGTTTCTTTTTCCCAGTGACATTAATTCTGTCGCACACTCTCTTACTTGACTAATTGAGCCCGGAAGTGAATCGGAATTTGGCGAATATACGGTTTGTATAGAATCGATTATTGCAATTTGCGGTTTCTCTTTTTTGATTCCATTGAGGATTGAAGCGATGTTTACTTCTGTTGAAATCAAGAATGATTTGTCATCTATATTTAGTCGTTTTGCTCGCAATGAAAGTTGATGAACGGATTCTTCGCCACTAAAATAGAGTGCTTTTATATTTTCATTTTTTATCAGATTATTTAATATTTGCAATGCGATTGTTGACTTACCGATTCCCGGATCTCCACCAAGTAATACGATACTTCCACTCATAATTCCGCCACCAACAACTCTGTCGAATTCAGATATTGTCGTTGAATATCGTTTTGGATTGTCGGCTGTATTTAAGTAATGAAAATTAGCAGAAGCGACATTTGAAAAGTTCTTTGTCTTTTCGGGCGATTCTGTGAATTCAACATAGGTGTTCCACTCATTACACTTTGGACATTGTCCAACCCATTTAGGCGAAACAGCTCCACAATTTGAACATTTATATTTTGTTTTTATTTTTTTTTGCATAATGTTTTACTTCTTTATTTTCTTTTGATTTTCCACTGTTTCTAAATAATTGCTTTCTTTACTGACTCTTTTATTTGTTTTCTTTTCCAGAGCTTTTTTTGCATCACCTGCGATTTTTCCACCTTCATTTGCATCGGTTTGCAAATTCTTGAAACCATAAGTATCTTTGGATTCGGTGATTTCTGTTGTAGCTCGTTCACCTAACATTGAAAAAATTAATTCAAGATCTGTCATATGGTCTCGTAAATTTTCTCTCTTCAAATTTTTAAATTTCATATATTCACTTGGAGTCATTCCGAAAGTTGCCTTACTTATTTCCGCTGTCAAAATTGCATATTCTTTCTGCTCTTTTGCTCCTCGTTTTTTCCATTCATCAGTTAGTTCTTCACGAATTGCAATTCCCCGCATTCGTTTTTCTATCCAATCATCAGAGTATCCTTTTGCTTTATATAATGCTCTTGTACGCTTAGTTGCAAGTTCAGGATCTTCGATTTCTTTCACTCGTTCATATCCAACTTTTGCTAACCATCTTTTGAATGGCTCAGCTTTTGGCGATGGGATTGATTGAATAAGACGAAAAATTCCTTCTGTGTT
>JAYEHX010000003.1:0-6514 GCA_034659735.1 Fidelibacterota bacterium
TTTGTTTTAACTCAAAATTTTAAACCCGATCCTTTAATTAACATGTTGGTTCAGATGGGATTTGAAACATTAACAGAACAGGTTGATAAATTTAGATTTAAAAATTACTTCTATAAACCTATTGATGAAGAAAAAGTAAATGTGAATGCTGACAAAAAAGTCCCTGTAGTCATTCAATCTGCTACTCCTATCACCTACCCTATTATAATGAAGATGTTGCAATCAAAAGAGTTGATGTCAAAAATTGATATTCTTGAATTAAAAGTGTGGGAAGAGACAGAAAAACATATGGGCTGGATAATAAACGGCAAAGCCGATATCTCTTTTTCAGCAGTTGCCGCCGGTGCAAAAATGTATTTAGTTGGAACAGATATAAAAATGACTTCCGTTGATATTTGGGACAATTTTTCTATCTTAACTCGCGGATATAAAGCTGATAATTTTGGTGATTTGAAAGGACATAAAATTCACTTGCCACTTTTCACTGAGGCACCTCCTGCTGTTATCACAAACTATTTAATGAAAAATTCAGGTTATGATCCAAACGATTTTGAATTTGTATTTGCTAAACCCTTTGGTCGTCCTCCACAAATTATGAATGACTTTATTTCGGGAAAAGCAGACACAGTTTTACTTCGCGAACCTGAAGCAAGTTTTGCTCGATATGCTGTTGGCGAAGATGCTCATTTATCTATTTCTTACACAGATGTTTGGCAAAAAATTGGTAATAATAAAAAAATGCAATTACCAAATGCCGGTTTAATTTTCAAGGGAGAATTCCTCAAGAATCATCCTGACATCGCCGAACTATTTATAAAAGTATTGAAAGAATCAATTGAATGGGTGAATAATAATAAAAAAGAATCTTCAGAAATGGCTTATGATATCATGAGACAAGAACCAAAAGCTGTGGAATATTTTTTAAATAATGCCCACTTAGAACATGTTCCAACTCCCAAAATAAAAGATCAATTATATGATTATTTGAGAGTGATAGATAAAAAAGCAGCTAAAAATATGGATAAACTTGACGGGTTGTTTTTGTAGAATGTAGATTTATATTAAAATTAGAAATGCCATATCATTACGATATGGCATTTTAATATTAGAATACTTTGCATAACTAAAACAAATAATAAGAATCAAAATAAAATAATAAAAATGTTTAGAAGGTTAGTGATTTAGTAGTTTAGAACGACAGAAATTATTTTTATTTACAATTAATTATAAAATTAAAATGTATTTATTATGTTAATCAAAGGTTTATATTAATACTATTTTGCTTATCTATTTCATCAAAATAAATTTCTTTGTCTCCGAATATTTTCCTGCTTGAATTCTATATAAATATATTCCACTTGGTAAATCATTTGCATTATAAACTATTGAATGATTTCCAGCTTTCTGATTTTTAGATAATATTTTTTCAACTAATTGTCCTTTTATATTATAAATATTCATGTTCACAAATACATCTTCAGTCAATTCATATTCTATAGTTGTGCCGGAATTAAATGGATTTGGATAATTCTTTTTCAATTTGTTCTTTTCAGGAATTCCTACCGTAATATAATCTGTTAGTGTCGTGTCATAATTTATTTCATTATAACTTTTTATTAGTGTGACAGAATAATTTCCGGCTTCTGTATATGTATGAGTTGGATTTTTTTCTGTACTTGTAGAATCATCACCAAATTCCCAAAACCAATTCCCTTCATCTTCTTCATAGGTCGTTCCACCTGTGAAATTTACAGTAAATGGAACTATGCCATCTGTGGAATCAGCAAAAACTGACAATCCGATTTTATTTGGCAACACCATTATGAAATTATTTTTTGTTATTGAATAATTTATTGAGCCATAAGATTTTGTAAGTGTCAGATCGTAAATTCCATCTGAAGTATATGTGTGAGTTGGATTTTTTTCGCTTAATGAAGTTCCGTCTCCAAAATCCCAAAACCAACTTCCGCTATCGAGTAATTCTGAAATATATCCCGTAAAATCTACTGTAAATGGTGCGGAACCGGAAAATTTATTTGCAGTGACATCAATATCTACACTTTTTATTTTCCATCTAATACCATCAAAAACAATCTTTTCTCCGTCAATTCCGGTATCATCACCGAGATGAACTTGATGACTTCCATCTTTTTCAAAAAAATATTTTCCGAGTGAAACCCAAGAATTTGCATTTTCACTTTGATTTATAATAACAGTTTTATTATTCTCATACAAACTTTTGATTTTATAAGGAACGGAAGTTGCAGGATTATCAATATCGGGAATATATGCAAGCACTTCATAAAATCCACTTTCATCTAAATTTGGAGTCCATTTTGTATAACAAACATCTGCTCCGGAATTTTCAGAATATGTCCACCAATAGTGATTTCGGAAACCACTTTTCGCATCTCGCCAATATCTCATTTTCGCGGGTGAAGTTGTTTTCATAAAGAATCCAATATCAAATTGCAAATCGTCAACTACAGAATCCGCCGGAGCAATTCTATCAAAATCTGTGGCGATGCACCATGGAATTGCTGAATATGAAGAGTATCCATCATTCAATTTTATATGTCCATGATTATATCCGGGCCAATCATAAATCGCACCATCGCCATCGTAACTTGGATATCCTGAAGTGTTTTTATCCCCATAAGGATCATTGAAAATTATTGATCTTTTACCAGAAAGTCGTCCTTTTGCAACTATTAAATGTCCTGATCCGGTCAAAAATACACACATAGAAAATGGTCTATTTGCATCAATCTCAGCCGTAGTAGTATTCCAAGAAGTTGACCATGTCTGATTAGCTGTCATTCCGTGTAATTTATAATAATCTGCCATATTAGAATTCGGACTTCCATCTGTCCACATATATCCATACCCGCCATAATTCTGAGCATTTCCATATCCGGGATCCAATAGATTAAAATAAAAACCATTAAACCAATATTTTCTATTTACATATGAACCCCAATCATTTTCATGTCCCCAATAATTATCGACAACTTCCCACTTCGGCAGAATATTATAATAAGCCATCACCATAATTGCAGTCGTCGGTGCACAGCAATAATATCCGCTACTTCCGGGAGTATCATAGACCTGATGAACATAGGGAATATCTAAAGTTGATGTATTTTGCAAATCTTTTTCAGTAAAATATTTAGTATTTACTTCACAATTTGAATTTAGAATATCACTTTTTGAATTCAATATTTTCTTATTTGTTTTGTTGAAATTTGTAGAATTTATTAAATGTTTGTAAATAATATCGTCAGCTTTTTTTTGATAAATAATAGAATTATCACCATCAAAAAATTGTGGTGTATTTTCAAAAACATCTTTTGTGTCTGTTATTTTTTTTAAATTATTTCCATCATAATCAACTTCAAATATATCAGAATTCAATATCTTTAAATCTTTAACTTCACTTCTTGAAAATAGAATTCTTTTTGAATCCGCAGACCAATCGGGAGTATTTCCCTTTCCCAAATCATATCGCATATTATTATCAAAATCATAAATTTTCAAATCTCCATTGATACCGGAAAATACGATTTTTTTGCTATCAGGCGACCAAATCGGATTAAAATATCCACCTTTTGAATTCGTTATTTTTATCTTATTACTATTTTCTAAATCCAATAACCATAACTGATCGTCATCATCATTAAAAACCACAAACTTACCATCAGGCGAAATCGGAGTTAAATTTGCATAATATCCTAAATCATATCTTTCACTATTTTTTCCATTAATAACAAATAATTCTTCATCAACTGTAAAGGCATAACTACCGTTATTAGCGAAAGATACCTGCCCACACTTAAATACTGATTCGTGTAATTTCTCAATATTTCCTGTCTCAATATCAACAATTGCCGGTGCTTCAAAACCATTTTCATTAATTAATTTGAAACCAATTTGTTTTTTATCCGGTGATAAATTATAATAATATCCACAACCTCTGCTTGATAAAATTTCACTTATTTTTCCATTACTATTCAGATAAATTGTTGATGCCATTTCATCAGTATATAATAACCCATTCGGAATTTGTTTAACATTCTTGATATCAGCAGAAAACAGAAATGAAACAAACACCAATAAAATTGTTATTACTATAAAAAAAATATTTTTCATTATTATTCCTTTTTTAAAACAGGATAATATAAAGAATATTTTTGTAAATAATTATTCTTTTTTTAATTATCCGATAGTAATTTCATCACCAAGATATTTTGGTTCTTTATGTATTATTAAATCTAAAAACACTTTCACTCTTGCAAATACTTCCCTTACCCTGACTCTCAAACTTCTCGATTCAGAGATATTTGCATTATATGCAATTGCAGAAATACCATTTTTCCTCGCGATATAAACTGCTCGTGTATTATGAAATTCCTGAGAAATAATTGTAAAATCCTCCTGACCAAAAATAAGATTACATCGTAGAATAGAATCCCAAGTTCGAAACCCCGCATAATCAAGATAAATTACATCTTTTGGAATTCCAAATTTGATTAATTCTCTTCTCATAGTTTCCGGTTCATTGTAATATTTTTCACTATTATCTCCACTGAGAATAATATATTTTATTTTTCCATACTGATACAACTTGACAGCAGAAATAATTCTTTTTTTGAAATATGGATTTTTATCTCCTGTCATAAAATATTTGCTTGTTCCAAGTACAAGCCCAACTTTGCTTTTTGGAATTGTTCGAACATCATCATATAAATAAGATTGTGAACTTTGAATAATTACAACATTAATAATTGTTATAATTATTAAAAATATAAAAAATAATATGATTACTATGTTTCTAAATTTTTTCATACTACAATATTACTATATTTTAGTTCTATATTCATTGATTTGCATCACACTAAAAAATAATCTAAAAACTTGATAATAACAAATATATTTTCATTTTATAATTTATTTTGATATTTGATATTTGATGTTTTTACTTGAGAAACTTTCCAATATAATCTTTGTTTGTTTTGGATTTTATTGTTATATTTGAGATGTAAATGGAAACAAATAAAGATATTAAAAATCTATTTGATATTTACAAAAGGAATTAACATGATACATACAACAATAATAAGTAGAGATATGTGCACTTGGTGTTATATACATATCCGTTGTATGCCAATTCGGAAAATTCAACACAAATAATGAAACAATTAAAATTTGACAATTAATCAAATAATGAAAAAACAATGAGATATCTTTGTAATTATGAATTTGCTTAAAAAACATACAGAATATATTAGTTGGGTAAACGAACTAAAAAACCTAATTCAGAAAACTCAAATTAAAGCTTCTATTTCAGTAAATAGAGAGCTTTTAGGTCTATATTGGACAATTGGCAAATCAATTTCTGAGAAAGTAAATAATGCAAATTGGGGAAGTTCAGTTGTTGAAGAATTATCGAAAGATTTGAAAGTAGAGTTCCCAAATCAAAAAGGATTTTCAAGAAGCAATTTATTTTCAATGAAACAATGGTTTGAATTTTATTCCAAATCAGAAATTGGCATTAAAAAAATCCAACAACTTGTTGGACAAATTCCTTGGGGGCAAAATGTAGTTATAATTTCAAAATCAAATAGCATTGATGAAGCTCTTTTTTATACCAAGAAAACTATTGAAAATAATTGGTCTCGGTCTGTATTGATACATCAAATAGAATTAGATTTTTATAAACGACAAGGAAAAGCGGTTACAAATTTTGTGAAAACATTACCTACTCCACATTCTGAATTAGCAACAGAAACCTTAAAAGACCCTTATAAATTTGACTTCCTAACCTTGCAAGAGAAAGCACTTGAAAAAGATATAGAAAACCAACTCGTAAAACATATAACTTCATTTTTACTTGAATTGGGGACTGGATTTTCATTCGTAGGACAACAAGTTCCTGTGAAAATTGATAATCATGACTTCTATATTGACTTGTTATTCTATCACATTAAATTGAAATGTTATATAGTGGTTGAATTGAAAGCAATAGAATTTAAGGCCGAATTTGCTGGAAAAATGAATTTGTATTTATCAGCGATTGATGATAGTTTAAAAACAGATGCAGAAAATCCAACAATCGGGTTGTTGTTGTGCAAATCAAAATCAGAAATAATTGCAGAATATGCTTTAAGGGGAATGACACAACCAATTGGAATTTCGGAATATGAAATTAATAAGAATATACCGAAAGAAATAAAAACAGAACTACCAACGATTGAAGAAATAGAACTGGCTACAACAAAAGCTATACATA
Source organism: Fidelibacterota bacterium (assembly GCA_034659735.1). Lineage (GTDB taxonomy): Bacteria > Fidelibacterota > Fidelibacteria > Fidelibacterales > Fidelibacteraceae > TCS52. The sequence continues at coordinate 6,290 of JAYEHX010000003.1, forward strand.
ATGCGGGAGGTAGTGATAAATAGAAATATTATCCAGGTAAATAAAATATACGGTAAACTGAAAATGAAGTGCTTCCAAATGCCCAACGCTTCATACACAAACACATTAAAAAATAATCTAAAAACTTGATAATAACAAATATATTTTCATTTTATAATTTATTTTGATATTTGATATTTGATATTTGATATTTGATATTTGATATTTGATACTTGATATTTGATA
>JAYEHX010000004.1:0-6314 GCA_034659735.1 Fidelibacterota bacterium
TAGAGAAGATGAATAATTGGTTGGAAGAGAATGGCAGGGGAAAAGCGACTATAAATTATAAACTCAGAGATTGGCTTTTTTCTCGTCAGCGATATTGGGGCGAACCAATTCCATTATATAAAGATGAATCCGGAAAAGTATATCCAATGAAAGAGTCGGATTTGCCTTTGACACTTCCGGAAACAGAGGAATATAAACCTGCCGGAGCCGGACAATCACCACTTGCGAATATTCGTGAATGGGTGGAATTTGAGGGAGAAGATGGGAAAAAATATTTCAGAGAAACTCACACGATGCCACAGTGGGCAGGTTCTAATTGGTATTATTTGCGATACATAAGTCCGGAATGTGACCATAGATTAGTAGATGAAGATGAGGAAAAATATTGGATGCCGGTTGACTTTTATATCGGTGGTGCCGAGCATGCGGTTTTGCATCTTTTATATGCGAGATTTTGGCATAAGGTACTTTATGATATCGGAGCTGTTTCGACAGATGAACCGTTTCAGAAATTATTAAATCAAGGATTGATACTTGGGAATGACGGCGAAAAGATGAGTAAATCTCGCGGAAATGTTGTAAATCCTGATGATGTGATAGAAGAATTTGGTGCTGATTCATTGAGAATTTACGAGATGTTTATGGGACCGATTGAGCGACCAAAGCCGTGGAAAACAAAGGGATTAGGTGGAGTTCATCGTTTTCTAAATCGTGTATGGCGACTTTATATCTCAGAAACCGGAGAATTAAATTCAGATATAAAAGATGAAAAAAGTTCAGAAAATTTCGAAAAGGAATTTCACAAAACTGTAAAAGTTGTCGGCGAACACATTGCAGAATCACGATTTAATACAGCGATAAGTCAGATGATGGTTTTCATAAATTCCGGTTATAAAGAAGATGTCCTGAACAGAAAAATGATGATAGAATTTATAAAATTGCTTTCACCGTTTGCTCCGCATATAGCAGAAGAGTTATGGGAAAAAATGGAAATAAAAGATGAATTGACATACACAAATTGGCCAAAATATGACAAGTCAAAATTAGTCGAAGAGACAATTGAATATCCTGTTCAGATAAATGGAAAAATGAGATCAAAAATTGTAGCAAATATTGACGATGATAAAGATAAGATAAAAGAGATTGTGTTAGCAGATGAAAAGATAAAGAAATATATTGCAGAGAAAAATATTTTAAAATTTATCGTTGTTCCTAAAAAGATTGTTAATGTGATTGTTAGGTAGAAAAATTATTTAGAAAAATATTCGAAAATACTTGCATTAAAAAAAAATAATAATTATATTTTGTGGCTTATTGAGAAAGTAAAATCTGGAGTGGCTCAGCGGTAGAGCGGGTGGCTGTTAACCACTAGGTCGGGGGTTCAAATCCCTCCTCCAGAGCAAAAAAAACCACGATTCGAATCGTGGTTTTTTTATATTTACTAATTTTCTATTTAAACTACTGTTTATATTTTGGCAGGTTAGTGAGAATTTCTGAAGCAGTCACCTTGATAATACCGGCAGTAGGAATTGCAAATAACATTCCAAGCATTCCCATTAAACTTCCACCAATTATTAAAATAATAAACACAGCGAGCGGATGCATATCAACACTTTTCCCAACAACAATCGGACTCACGAGAACATTGTCAATCATCTGAACAAGTGAGAATGAAATTATTATCAATAGTATAATAAGCCCCATATTTTCTCCACCCATAAAAACGACAGGTGTAATAGCAAAAGCCATTCCGACAGCAGGACCAACATAAGGAATAAGATTTGCCAAACCTGCGAGTATTCCGATTAAAACAAAGTAAGGAATATTTGCATCGAAGAAAGTATTTATTATGAATAAACCGATAATTGATAAAGTAGCAACACTCGTCGCCGCCATAAATTGCCCTTTTAAATACGAAGCAATTTGTTTTTGAATTTTATATAACAAATTCACAGACAATTCAAAATGTTTATTTGGTATAAGATTAATCAACCCCTTTTTTAATGCTCGTTCATCTTTGAGAAGAAAGAAAGTAATAAAAATAATAATAGAAATATTTCCAAAGGCACTTATAATTGTAAATGTAACATTCAATGCTATTTTTCCAAGTTTTGTTTTGAGTGCTTCTATTTTAGGAACAGCTGATTCAAGAATTTTATCTACATTGTCTGAGAAATCATAAAAAGTTGTTTTTTCATTAACAGATAATAAAACATCTCTAAAAGTATCTTCATCAAAACTATTATTTGAAACTTTAGTCACGATTGTTGAACCAGCATCTTTAACTATTGGTGCTAAAGCCAAAATAACACCTCCGAGAATAATAAAAACGGAAAGAATTACAATTGCTGTAGCAGGACCTCGTGGAATGTTGTATCTCTCTAATTTATCAACGGAAGGATCTAGCATTGTGAATAATAAAATTGATAAAACTATAATTAATATTAGCGATGTTAATTTAGTCAGTAGTAAAAACAAAACAACTATTCCTACGAGATAAACTAATAATTTTATAATAAATTTTTGATTTGATGTCATCATAATGTTACTTTATATTTTTTTGTAATTCATAGAGTTTGTTATTTGTCACTCTCAATCGTTCAGCTAATATTCGGGAAATATTTAGAACGATTTTAGAACCAATAATTGGTTTTCTATTTACAATATCTAAAAGGTCGCCTCTAAAAAATCCAAGTGCTTCAGTTTCATCAGAACAGAGTGCCGAAGCGGAACGAGAAGATTTATCTAATAGTGACAATTCTCCAAAAAAATCTTTATTGCCCAAAGTTGCTAATAAAATATCTTTTGAATCATTGTTGTTTTTATCAATTATTTGAACTTCGCCTTTTAGAATAATATACATTCCATCTCCGGGATGTCCTTTTTTGAAAATGTAATCTCCGTTTTTATATTTTCGTGAATAGACCATAGTTTGAATAAATTTTAAATCTTTATTTTTTAATCCCTGAAAGATAATTGCTTCTTTTATTGCATCAAATTCAAGTGCTTCTTTTGATTTCTTATTTTTGAAAATATTTGTCCAAATTGGTGATTTCATATTATCCTCATTTATTTTATCAAAATTAATCTTTTTTTTTATTATTTACAAATGAATTTTTAATTAAATTATTTTTTAATATATTTTTCAATTCCACCGGCAATAATTATTTTTTGAATATTTGTTCCAATCGGAGAGAAATTATATTCATTTTTTCCGGTAGTGATTTTTGACTTTATAAAATTTATTTCACATTCTATTTCTGTATCAATTGTTAAAATATTATTATCAAATTGTTTTTTAAAATCTTCAAGTAATTCTGGAGATTCTATAACAATAAAGCCGTTGTTGATAGCATTTCGCTTATATGTTTGACTAAAAGATCCGGCGATTATTAACTGAATTCCACGATGCATAAATGCTGTTGCAGCTTGCTCTCGTGAACTACCTGTTCCAAAATTAAATCCTCCGATTAATACATCGCCTGCTTTTGAAATTTTGACGAATTCACTATCATAATTTTCCATTACAACTTTCGCTTGCTGTTCTGGAGTGAAATCATCAACATAAGTGTATTTGCCGGGAAAAATTCCGTCTGTGTTTATATTATCCATTTGGCAGAGAATAATTTTGCCTGTTATTTTCTCTTTGAATCCTTTTAAAATTTCTACATTTTTTGTTTCAGCAGATTTATTTTTTATAGAATTTATTGAGAAATTTAATTTTTCTTCGTTCTCATTATCCGCAGAAACTATGTAGCCCGCAATTGCAGATTGTGCGACGGTGGCCGGTGATGCCAAATATGCTTTAGAATCTTTGGTTCCCATTCGTCCCTTGAAATTTCTATTTGTTGCGGAAATTCCTACTTCGCCATCTTTCAATAATCCTTTGCCTAATCCGATGCAAGGACCACAGCCCGGTGGTAAAATTATTGCTCCGGAATCAACAATTTTTTTCCAATCGCCTCGTTTTTCACTCTCTTTTTGTACTATTTCCGATGCCGCACCGACATATAATTCTACATGTTCCGCCACTTTTTTTCCATCTAATATTTTTCCTGCCTCCGCCAAATCTTCTACTCTTGCATTTACACAGGAGACCAAATATGCTTTGTGAATCTTTATTTTTTCGTTTACTATTTCAAGATTAGTTTTCAATTTTTTCACAGAATGCGGACCAGAAACAGATGGAATAATTGAGGATAAATCAATTTCAATTACTTTTGAATATTCTGCATTTATGTCTGCTTTTAGAATATTATTTTTTAATTCATTTATTCTCGCTTCATTAATTCTTGGATGAATTTTACTATTTTTATTTGATGGAACATCTTCCAAACCGTTTTCCAAAATATATTTATTTCTATTTTCAAGCCATTCAATTGTTAATTCGTCTATAGGAAAAATGCCGACTAATGCTCCCCATTCCGTTGACATATTTGCAATTGAAAGTCGTGAATCTATTGATAAGTTTTTCACTCCTTCGCCTTGAAATTCTATTCCGCAATTTAATAATTCGTCGTGATTAAAATATCCGGCAATCGTAAGAGCAACATCTTTACCTGAAACTCCGGCTTGCAATTTTCCATTAAAAATTATTTTTACTACAGGGGGAATTTGCCACCAAGTTTCGCCTGTCGCCCAGATTGTTGCAGCATCAGTTCTTACAATCGGAGTTCCCAAGCAACCGATTCCGCCATAAGTATTTGAATGACTATCGGAAGCAACTGCCAAATTTCCCGGAAAAGCATAACCTTCTTCGCACATTATCTGATGTCCGATTCCTCTTCCGGCAGGATAAAAATCAACTCCCATTTCTTTGGCAAAGTTTTCTATTTTTGAATATTTTTGAATATTTTTTTCACCTTTATTTTGCACATCATGATCGAGTGCGAACATTGGTTGTTGTGGAAATTTGATTTTTTTAATTCCAATATTTTTAAATTTTGGAATGATTGCTCCGGTATTGTCATGAGTTAAAATATGTTCGGGTTTAATCGAAACATAATCTCCACTTTTTACCTCTTTTTTTTCTGTTGAATATTTTTGGACAATTTTCTCAATTAGATTTTGTGACATTTCTTCTCCATTGATTATTTCTATTTACTATGACTCAAATAACGAATAAATTTAATGAAGTAATTTATGAAATAAAAACAATTTTTTAAATTTGTTTTTTTTATTCTATTATAAATAGTTACTCTCATTTGAATAATGCAATGGTTCAGTATGGTTATATCTTATGATTTTTTAAAAAAGATAAATATGTTTGATAACAAAAAAAATAATTATAAATTTACAAACTATGCAAGAGTTAAATTATAAGTCAAATATAGGAGATTTTCATGAGTAATCATTTCGAGATAATAATTTTAATGGGAAGACCCGCGGCGGGGAAAAGTGAGGTTATTGATTTTCTAAAAAAAACAAGAAGGGACGATAGGATTGAAAGATTCCATATCTCTGATTTCGAAGAAATTGACGATTTCCCAATGTTGTGGACTTGGTTTGAGGAAGATGCGATTTTGGAAAAGATTCTTAAAAAACCGAGAGTGCAAACAAATAAAGATGGAGATTTTTTACATCAGTATCAATGGGATTTATTGATTGAGCGAATTTCAATGGAGTATTCTAAAAAAACACGAGACAAAGAATATAAAAATAATTATACTTCTATTTTGGAATTTAGCAGAGGCAGTGAACACGGTGGATATAAATCTGCTTTTGAACATTTGTCAGATGAGATTTTGAAGAAGGCGGTAATTTTATATATTGATGTTCCTTATGAAGAATCTTTAAGAAAAAATCGTAGAAGATTTAATCCAGATAGACCAGATTCAATTTTGGAACATGGGTTGCCTGATGCGAAATTAGAAAAAATGTATAAAATAGTTGACTGGGAAGAATTCAAGGGAGATGATTCTGAATTTATTACAGTTGGCAAACATAAAATCCCTTTCGTTGTTCTTAAGAATATGCCGGAAGTGACGAATGATTTTAAAAAATTGGGACCGGCATTGGATAGAGAATTTAGTAAATTATGGGAAATATATTCTCGCTAAGTTGCAAAGGTGAAAAAGACAAGAGAATTTATAAATAAAAAAGGAGATATAATTTTATGGCAAAAGCACAATTAGACAGCACGAAGAGATTAGGCGAATTAAGTTTCGGTTATTTTATATTTTATATTATTACCGGATTGAGTGTGAAATTTTTCTTATCAAGTGGTGCAGGCAGACCCGGATTGAATGGAATGGAATATCTGTTTTACAGCACATTTGCAAGTACAACAATTGTCACAGCATTTGTATTGATTA
>JAYEHX010000005.1:0-6226 GCA_034659735.1 Fidelibacterota bacterium
GTGGTAAAAAAAAGGGAATTAAAAATTATGAAACATATTTATACATCAAACATCTTAGTGTTCTTTGTGCAATCCTTGTGTCCTTTGTGGTAAAAAAAAGGGGGAATTAAAAATTATGAAACATATTTATACATCAAACATCTTAGTGCTCTTTGTGCAATCCTTGTGTCCTTTGTGGTAAAAAAAAAGGAATTAAAAATTATGAAACATATTTATACATCAAACATCTTAGTGCTCTTTGTGCAATCCTTGTGTCCTTTGTGGTAAAAAAAAGGGAATTAAAAATTATGAAATATATTTATACATCAAACATCTTAGTGTTCTTTGTGCAACCTTTGTGTCCTTTGTGGTAAAAAAAATGAACAAAAAAGAAATCTTAAAATACTTGTTAAGTGATGAAATAAAATTCGCAACGGTTTCCGGAATCTGGACGACGAAACCAAATTTAATAAAACTTGTCGATACGGAAATTCCCGATATTGATATTATCACAACGAAGAGTTATCAAGTGAAACCGACACCTGGGAATCGTGAACCAATCATCGCAGAAAAATCTGTTGGCAATTATGTTAATGCTGTTGGACTCAGAAATCCCGGAATGGAAGTTGGATATAATGAACTTAAAAAATTGCGAGATTTACAAAATTTGAATTCGCTTTTAAATATTTCAATTTCAGGGAATTCTCCTGAAGAATTTATTCAACTCGTGAAAAAATTTGAAAGCATTGCCGACATTATAGAATTAAATTTTTCATGTCCACATGCAAAACCCGGATATGGTGCGTCAATTGGTGTTAGTGCCGAGCTTGTAAAAATGTATGTGGAGAAAATTCGCAAGGAAACTTCCGCTTTGATATTTCCGAAGTTAACTCCAAATGTAGATGATATTGGAGAGATTGCAAAAGTTGCGATTGATGCCGGAGCCGATGGAATTGTTGCAATAAACACAGTCGGACCGGAACAATTTAGAGAACCAAAAAGCAATAAACCTATTTTAAATAATCCACCAAATTTCAAAGGTGGAGCATCAGGGGAAAATATTTTTCCAATAGCGATTGAGAAAATAAAAGAGATAAGAAAATCAATCGGAAACAATATACCGATTATCGGAATGGGTGGAATTACAGATGCGAAAGATGTTAGAAAAATGATTGAAGTCGGAGCAAATATAATTGGAATTGGAAGTGTAATTGCAAGAGTTAATTATAAGAAGCGAGCAGAATTTATTTTCAATTTAAAAAGAGATGTAGAATCAACTTTTCAAAATTCAGAAAAATTTTTAAATAAAAAAAGAGTTGCAAAATATGAGAAATACAAAATAGAAAAAATCAAAACAATCACAGATGATTTAAAAATATTTTATCTGAATGGAAAACGAAAAGTAAAATTCAAACCAAGCCAATATGGATTTTTATGGATACCAGAAGTTGGCGAAAAACCATTCTCAATTGTTGACAATAAACCACTTACATTTTTAATTAGAAATAGAAAAAATGAAAAACATTCAGGGATATTTACAGATGCACTTTTCAAAAAACAGGTTGGTGATGAGATTTTTTTTCGTGGTGTTTATGGAGCAGATGTAAGTTATACAAATGATAATAAAATATTTATTTTAAGTGGTGGAACAGGACTTGCCGTTATTCCACAATTAGTTAAATTCTTGAGTGAGAAAGGTAAACAAATTTCTGTTTTTCATGGTGTAAAAGATGAAAAGGAAATTGTTCTCAAAAATGAAATTAGTAAATATGCAAATTTTATTCCTGTTTCAGATGATGGAAAGCCCGGACGAGTAATAGATGTATTAAAAAATGAGTTGGCGAAAAATTTGGAAGAAAATATAACTTGCTACAATATCGGACCGGAAATATTGATGAAAAAAGCTATGGAAATTGAGATTGAAAATGGAATTAAAAAAGAAAATATATTCGCTTCATTAGAGACAAATCATATGTGCGGAATCGGAATTTGTGGTGAGTGTGAATGTGGTGGAATCATCGGCTGTCAACACGGGACTTTTTATGATTATGATTTTTTGAAAGAGAATTATGAGTTGGTAAAATAGATTTCTATCCCACCTATAAGAGCCAGCAAAGATCCCAAATAGCAAAGAAATTTTTTTAGCCACGAAATTACACGAAAATAACACAAAAAAAATAAAAAGTAAATTACAAACTCATTTTTTAATATTTACTAAAAATCATTTGCAAATAATAAAAAAAAAGATTATTTTAAAAAGAAGGTTTTAAAATAAAAAAAGGAGATGAAATGAGTAAATTTTCAAGAATATTTGTTAGTGCGATATTCGTTATCGTTTTGGTTATTCTTTCAGGATGTGGAACGGGTAGTTCAGTGACAAGAGTGTCGGCAGATACACAAACGGATTTGAGTGGACGATGGAATGATACAGATGCAAAATTGGTCGCCGAAGGAATGATAAGCGATGTTTTGAGCAGAACATGGCGAGATGATTTTTTACAAGAGACAGGTGAAAAACCAAAATTAATTGTTGGAAGAATTCGTTTAAAAGATGCAACAGAGCATATCAAAACAAATGGATTTGTCAAAGATATGGAGCGAGAATTAATTAATAGTGGAATGGTGAGATTTGTTGCAAGTTCTGAAGAAAGAAAAGAGGTTAGAGCAGAAAGATTAGATCAACAGAGTTTCGCTTCGGAATCAACGGCAAAAAGATTAGCAAATGAGAAAGGCGCCGATTTTATGTTACAAGGAAGTATCACAATGTATGTTGATGCTGTAGATGGACAACAGGTAAAATTTTATCAGGTGGATCTTGAATTACTTGATTTAGAAAGTAGCGAAAAAGTTTGGATGGGATCTAAAAAAATCAAGAAATCCGTAGAACGACAGAAAACCAGTTGGTAAAAAGTATTTGTTATAAAGTAAAAGCGGAAAGATTCTTTTCAAAATTACAGAAAAGGTATAAATATGTTAAATAATTTAAAAAAATATCTGTTAAATTTAATTGTAATAGTAATAATTATTGGTTGTTCGTCATCAAGAACAAATTTAAGTCAGCAAGATGAAGTTGATAATAGTGTCTATTCAGGAAGCTATGAAATCGCCATTTCAAAATTAGAAACATCAAAAGAAAAGGTATATAAAGAAAAAGACAAGGTTTTATATTATTTAAATCTCGGAATGCTTTATCATTATTCCGGCGAATACGAAAAAAGTAACGAATTTCTTACAAAAGCAGAATATGGGATAGAAGAATTATTTACAAAAAGTGCTTCAAAAATAGCGAAGTCGTTGTTGCTTAATGACAATTCTCTTGACTATAGTGGCGAAGATTATGAGGATATTTATTTGAATATTTTCAAGGCATTAAACTATATTTATCTTGATGATGAAGATGGAGCATTTGTTGAGATTAATAGAATAAATATGAAATTAAATAAATTAGATGATAAATATAAAGATCTTGGCGAAAAGATGAGTAAAGGATTTTCTAAGAAAAAAGAAGAAGATAAAAAATCCGATGATGAAAATACTCCACAATTTAAACCGGCGAAAAACAAATTTCATAATGATGTACTTGGGAAATTAATTAGCATGTTGATATATCGTTCTAATGATGATTGGGATGATGCCGAAATGGATTTATCAAAAATAAAAGAAGCATGGAATTCGCAAGGACAAATTTATAATTTCACAATGCCGGAATTAGATTCGTATTTGGAAAAATCTGACGATATTAAAATTAACATACTCAGTTTTATTGGCAAATCACCAATTAAAAAATCTGCAACATATTACATAACGACTTTTAATGGATATGTAAACATCACTTCAACTGAACCTGTGGAATTTTCCTCAACATTATCTTGGCCATGTAAGGCAGGGAAACATTTTAAATTCTCACTCCCTTATATGGTGAAACGAGGTTCAATCGTTAAGAGAATAAGTGTTGAAGTAGATGGAGTGGAGGCAAAGGAGTTAAATTTAATTGAGAATATGGAAAATGTTGCACATACAACATTCAAAGTTAAAGCTCCTCTAATTTATATCAAATCAGTTGTAAGAACAATTACAAAGGGTCTTGCAGCAGAACAGGCAAAAAAGAAAATGGATGAAGAAATTGCGAATCCATACTTGGCTTTTGCGGCTAAACTTGCTACGAATGTTGCAGTTGACTTAACAGAAAATGCCGATTTGCGAATTTCCAGATTCTTTCCTTCTCATGCTTTGATAGGAGAAATTAATGTACCATTTGGTATGCATACTATTAGTGTAAAATATTTTGATACAAATAACCAGTTGCTATATACAGATGATGTTGGGGAAATATTAGTTAGCAATACAGGTTTAAATTTAGTTGAATCAGTATATTTACAATAAAATTACAATTAGAAACAAGGGGAAATTATGAAGAAATCATTAAGTATTTTTACAATTATTTTAGTCGCATTAATGCTTTACAGTTGTGGAACATCAAGCCAAGTAGTAGCAAAATCCAAAAATAAAAGACCGGCTTGGATGGATGATCCACATAACGCCTATCCGGCTCGCAAATATTTAGTAGCAGTTGGAGCAGGCGATACAAGACAAGATGCGGAGAGTATTGCGACTGGAAATCTTTCGCGGATTTTTGAATCTAAAGTGAAAGTGGATCATACGATGCAAGAACGATATAAAAGTTTTAGCAAAGGAACAAAATTTGTAAGCGAAGAATTAGCAACTACCAGCAACGAAAATGTTAATATTCAATCTGATCAATCATTGGTAAATGTTCAATTTGGTGAAAGTTATACAGACAAATTGGCGAGGATTCATGTTATCGCATATATTGAAAGATCAACAACAGCACGAATTTATGCTGAAAAAATAAATACAAACAGCGACCAGATATTATCTTTTATCAGTAAAAGTGAAACCGTTTCTGATCCGATTGATAAGTATGCTTTTATGAATGCGGGAATGATTGTTGGTTTTAATAATCAAATGCTATTAGACCAAATGCAAGTTATCTCACCAGCTGACTACAGAACAATGAATGGAAATAAAGGATATAAATTAAATGACATTAAAGATAATGTGTCAAAATTAGCTCGTGATATAAAATTTTCTGTAAATATGAAGAATGATTCCGAAGGTAAAGTGAAAGTTCTATTGGAAGAAATTATTAGTGATTTAAATTTCAATTTATCTAATAATTCAATATTAAAAATCAGTGGAAAAATATCATTAGAATCGCTTGATTTACAACGAGGTAATTTACAATTTTACGGCTGGGAACTTGACATAAAAATGACAAATACTGCCGGTGATGTATTAATCACTATCGTTGAAAAAGGTCGCGAAGGTGGACTTGATAGTGCGGGAGCAAAGAGAAATTCAATTAAACAGATTGGAAAAATTATAAATAAAAACTTCAAAAAACAATTAACCGGATATTTTGATGGAAAGGTTGTGAAATAGGTTTGAGATTCTTGGGTTTAGAAGTTTAGAAGGTTAGAAGTTTAGAAATAAAAAGTGATGATATTTTAGTTATCACTTTTTTTTAAAATAAATTGAGCAAATGTTAGCATACTATCCAATAATAACTGAGTTATTCTTGGAATACAATCCAATAATACTGATGTTATGGAGAAAAAGTAGGTAGTTTCTTGAAAAATTAAATATAATTTTTTACATTTGGGGAAGTTGTTATGTGTTATTTCATTCGAGGAAAAGAAATTATGGAATTTAAAATTTATAAATAATGGAGAGAATATGAAAAAAACATTAACTATTTTTATAATTATACTTATATCATTAATATTTGTAAGTTGTAATTTATTTAATAATTCTGAAGATGACAAAACACATGGGACAGTCACATATCTTTCTTTCGAAGGTGGATTTTATGGAATTATTACTGAAGATGACAGACATTTAGATCCAATAAATTTAGAAGATAATTTAAAAATAGACGGGCAAAAAATCAAATTCAATTATATTGAAAGAACCGATTTGGTTAGTTTTCATATGTGGGGAACAATTGTGGAATTATCTGATGTTGAGATAATTGAATAGATCCTCTATTTTACTATAAAATACAATAAATAATATATTCCGTAGATTGTGAAAAATCTTTTAAGTTCGAAAAATTAATTGTAAACTTCACATTAGTATTATGCCGTAGAATTTACTTGTTGATACTACTATGAATTGTTCTAAATTTTCAAATTATTAAAAATTAAATGCAAGACGATAAAACAGA
>JAYEHX010000006.1:0-6349 GCA_034659735.1 Fidelibacterota bacterium
AATAATAAATTCGTATATTTATATAAAAATTTGGAGACATTATGAACAAAATTAATAAAATATACTATTGGTCACCACGAACTCTCTGCATATTGGCTATTCTTTTCATTAGCTTATTTGCACTTGATTCTTTTTCGCCAAACTTAACAATTTGGCAACAATTGGGTGCTTTTCTCATTCACCTAATCCCATCATTTGTTTTGACACTATTACTCCTTATTGCTTGGAAGTGGGAACTTGTCGGTGGAATAATATTTTCAATAATCGGCATTGGATTCACTCCAATTATTTTTATTAAGAATTACAACATGAACCATTCCATTTGGATTAGCATCGGAATTATTGGAACGATTACTATTCCATTTATAGTCGTGGGAATACTTTTTATTTTAAATCATTTTCAAAAAAAGGTGAATAAATGAAATTACAAAAACCTGAATTATTAATTCCCGCAGGCGATTTTGAAAAATTGAAATATGCTTTTGCGTTCGGTACCGATGCTGTCTATGCAGGAATTCCACTATTTTCACTTCGCACTCGAGAGATTGGTTTCACTCAAAATAACATTCAAGAGGCGATTGAATACACACACAAATTAGGGAAAAAAATCTATCTTGTGATGAATATTTATGCTCACAATATGAAAGTAAATCCATTTTTGAATGAGCTGGAAAGAGTTGTGGCAATGAAACCCGATGCACTAATTATGACAGACCCGGGATTAATAAATATTGCACTTCAAAAATTTCCAAATATGGATATTCATCTTTCTACGCAGGCGAATACAACTAACTGGGCATCGGTAAAATTTTGGCGAGATTTGGGAATTAAAAGAATTATTTTAACAAGAGAATTGAGTTTAAAAGAGATTGCCGAGATGCACAAACAAGTCCCGGATATCGAACTCGAGGCATTTGTTCACGGAGCAATTTGTATTGCATATTCAGGTAGATGTTTAATCTCAAATTATCTGAATCATCGAGATGCAAATCAAGGAACTTGCACAAATAGTTGCAGATGGGAATATAAACTCGGCTACGAAAAGGGCTCACTTCTTGAAGTTGAGAAAGAGCAAAAACCATATTCAATGGAAGAGTATTCTCCACCACCAACTGGATTCTATGTGAAAGAGCAGAAGCGAGTAAATGACAAATTCCCAATTCTTGAAGACGAATATGGAACCTACATGATGAATTCAAAAGATCTTTGTAGCATTGAATTACTCTCCGATTTGGCAAAAGCAGGAGTTGTGAGTTTTAAGGCGGAAGGACGAACAAAATCCGTTTATTATTCAGCGATGGTTTCTCGTGCATATAGAAGAGCAATTGACGATTTTTATACTGGAAAAAAATTCGATCCCGAAAACTTACGAGACCTGATGGCACTGAGTTCACGAACATATACAACAGGTTTTTACACAAGGAATCCACGACAATTTGGGGAAAATTTCGAAGACGGATACTCGCAAAGCAGAACTCATAAAGTCGCAGGAATTATCAGAAATTACAATCCCAAAAAACATCTTGCAGAAATTGAAATAAAAAACAGAATTGATGTTGGAAATGAAATTGAAATAATTACTCCCGAATATAAAAAATTAATTACAGTAAAAGAGATAATAAACAAAAAAGACATTAGAGTAGAATCTGCTCATGGCGGTGCGGAAAATGTTTTTATTCCTTTGGAGAATGACCCGGGGGAATTTGCATTTCTAAGAAAATCATTAGCAACTAACGAAAACTAACAAGAACTAACTGTGATGTAAATAATAATTTTACTACACTAAATATTTTTTATTCGCGTGTTCGTGGCAAATTCTCTTACGGAGTATTCTTCAGTATTTTAATAAAATAGTAATAAATCCACTTTAAATCTATTATATTACGGTTTATGAAAAAAAAGAAAATAAATACTAAATTTGCCATTCGTGATGTCGCAAAAAATATATCATGGAAAATATTCGTTACGGTTTTTATTATGCTTTTAATTTTCAACAATAATTCTTCTGCACATACAAAAAATAACTTTTCTACATATTTAGGTATAGACAAAATTGCTATACAATATAATTATTTTAAAAACGATTCACTTTTCGTTTCATTTGGACCGAATATTTTTCCATTAGAACTTGTCTCTCCGATTGCATATAAAATAGGCGAAGATTTTTACAATCAAGGTAATATTTATGAGTGGAATTTGTGGAATATAATCTCCGGTCCGGCAGGGAAACCATACCACTTTAAAATATTCCACGGCACAAATGTGAGCCAAAAAAAGAACTTAACAAAAATCAGTGGTAATTATTTTGCATATTCTACTCATTATCGATTCGGCAAACATATCTATCAATTGTCATCTTTTGAATTTGGATACGAATCAAGCATTATCAAACATTATTCTGAAATAAATCAAGAAATAAAAAAAATACAATTCTCATTTTTACTGTTTGGCAAAGATTTTGATGAACAGATAATGAAATTTCAATATAATAAAAAAGGCATGATTCCGGATATTATCCCATTTATTGATATGAAAAAATTAATGTGGAAAACAAAAATTCATTGGAGTGTTAACACACGATTTCACAGAGATTTTGAATTATATGTTGAGCGACCATTTGTATTGCCAATTAAAAAATATTTTGTATATTTCACTGTTGGAATCGGTTCAAGAATTTTCACACCATATACAATATATTTTGATGAGAAATTTCAAGTTGAATCATCGGGAGTTGAATTAGAACCGGTAATTGATGCAGGAATATCGCTCTTGAATAAAAATAAATGATGAAACAAATAATACTTTGGATATAGAATGAAAAGAAAATTATTATTAGAACTTTTACATTATGCAAACAAACATAAATTACTGATTCTCGTACCATTATTTCTATTAACAATTTTTATTATATCGCTAATAATAGTTAAAGAAAATTTTATAATAATCCCATTTTAAATAAATTGAAAATGATAACCAAAAAACAACATAAAAATATAAAAAGTAGTATATTCGACATAATATTGATTGTCTTTGCAATTGTAATTGTTTTTTTTATAGAATACTTTTTACATCTAATTGGATTTGGTGAATCATATTCGCTCGCAAATACAAAAACTGTAAATGGAAAAAATGTCTATGAAATTAATGAAAACTTTCCACACAAATACTTTTCGACTAATATAAAAAATTCTCCAAAATTCAAACCCCAATCATTTCAAATCGAAAAAAAACCTAACACTTTCAGAATATTTATTGTCGGCGGAAATGTTGCAACTGGAGTCCCTTATGATAAAAGCATAACCCTCACAAACATGCTAAATTATTCATTAGAAAAAATAAATCCGGATATTAATTTTGAAATAATAGATTTGACGGTTAACTCATTTAGTAGTTTTGCAGTAGCCGATATTATAAAAAAAACGCCAAAATATAAACCGAATTTAATTATTATTAACACCGGTTATAATGAATTTTTTGGTATTCCTAATGCACCTAAACTTTACAATTATCGTTTAGAATATTTTTTGGTAAAATCATTTATTTATTTTCGCCAAACAAGAATTTATCAATTAATAGAAACAATAATTAACTATTTTTCTGAACAAACAATTAATGAAATTAATTATTTACAAGCAGATTACAGTAATGATAAAATAAAATTCCAATCAAAACAATATCTTCAGAAAAGAAAAGATTTTCTGAGAAATTTATATAAAATTGAAAGTATAACTTCAAAATACAAAATCCCCGTAATGATTTCCTCTGTCAGTTCAAATATCTCTGATATTCCACCATTCCAATCGCTCTTTAATGACGAAGAACTAACCGATATAAATTTGAATAGTGAAATTAAACATTATCTAACCCAAGGACAAAATACTCGAGCTACTGATTGGTTAGAGGATTTAAAATCTTGGGAACCACAATCAGCAATTTATTATTATAGCAAGGCAAATTTGGATAAAAAAAACAATCAAATAAAATCAAGTTTGAGAAATTATACAATAGCAATTAGAATAGATCAGTTTCATTTCAGACCATTAGAAGATTGGAATTTTGCTATTAAAAATTTCGCTTATGAAAAAAAATGGATTTTTGTGGATATAAATTCTCTCTATGATAAAAAAACGGATAATAAACTGAATTGTGATAAGATTTTTGTAGATCATATTCATCCTAATATTTATGGATATTGGCTGTTCGTAAATGAGCATATATTAGAAATGCACGAGAATAATTTGCCGAATAATAGTACCAATCATAAATTAACATTCAAAAATTTCCAGAATAATTATCCGATTACAAATTTCACGAAAATGAATCAAAAAATATATTCAGATAAAATTAATAATTATACTATCAGCAAAAAATATTTAATAAAAAAAGATTATAATATAAATTCTATTGCAACAAATTATGCTTTTAAACATATCAATAATAATTTGGATTGGAAAACCGCAAGTATGAAATTATTAAAATACTATAATGACAACGAAAAAAAGGAAGAAGCCATGAAATGTTCTACGAATATATTACGAGCTTATCCGAACTTCTTTGAAAAAGGAAAATAGAAACTGATTTGATAATTAAAAATAATGTGATACATTCATAGTTCAATGAAAAAAATAATAGAAATAAAAAAAATAAGGAATTTTATGAAACGAAATAAAACGATGTTAATACTTATCTCTTTTGTGATAATTGTTGGAGTTTCAATTACACAATGGAGTAAAGTTTCCGGAAATGTTGATGATTTATATTTAAAAATGAAAGTGTTTAGCGATATTATGGCGATTGCAAATGAAAACTATGTTGAAGAAGTCGATTGGGAAAAGGCGATGGAAGGAGCATATCGCGGACTTTTGGAAGAGTTGGATCCACATTCAGTATATATAGAAAAGAAGGACACCAAAGAAATAGAGGAAAAATTTAAAGGTGAATTTCAGGGAATCGGTATTCAATTCGATATCATTGATGGATATATTACTGTAATTTCTCCAATTGTTGGAACTCCTTCCGAACAAGTTGGATTACAATCGGGAGATAAATTTATTGAAATAGATGGCGAATCGGCATATAAAATTACCAAGAAAGAGACATTCAATAAATTGCGAGGAAAAAAAGGAACAAAAGTAAATATAAAAATAAAAAGATCCGGTGTAAAAGAGCCATTTGATGTTGAAATTATTCGCGATGATATTCCAATTTATTCTGTAATCGCAAAATTTATTTATGATGACAATGTTGGATATATTAAAGTCAATAGATTCGCTGCCGAAACTGCAAATGAATTCCGAGATGCATTATCAGAACTCAAAAAGCAAGGTATGGAATCGCTCATTTTGGATTTGCGACATAATAGTGGCGGATATTTACATCAAGCTGTAGCAATGTTAGATTTTTTCTTTGACAAGGGTGTGAAATTTGTCTATACAGAAGGTAGAATAAGCAATTCTAATGCTGAATATTTTTCAAGTACGAATGGAGAATATACAGATATTCCGCTAATTGTTCTCATAAATCGTGAATCGGCAAGTGCTTCGGAAATCGTATCTGGTGCCGTTCAAGATTTGGATAGAGGCTTGATTGTTGGAACCACCTCTTTTGGAAAAGGATTGGTGCAAAGACAGTGGACATTGCGAGATGGCTCGGCTTTAAGAATAACTATCGCACAATATTTTACTCCATCAGGACGACTAATTCAACGACCTTATGAAGATGGAACTTACAAATATTACGAAGAATTATACACAACTCCGGATAGTATATTCAGCGATTCTCTGGATAGTGACGAACATATTCGCCCAAAATTCAAAACAAAATCCGGCAGGACAGTTTATGGTGGTGGTGGAATTACTCCAGATATATCTGTTAAGAAAAACTTCAATCCATCTGAAAGTACATACAAAATTTACAGAAAATCATATAGTAGTTTTTTCCAATTTGCTCAAAAATATTTGAAATCTAATACCAAATTTAAAAATATGGAATTGAATGATTTTGTTTTAGATGAAAAACTTCCTGATAATTTTATTGATGATTTTTATGAATTTGTTTCTGAATCTGTGGATAATTTAGAAATTGAGGAGCTTAAAGAAGATAAATTATTAATTAAACTACAGATAAAGTCGGAAATTGCTAAGATTCTTTGGGGAAATAATGCATTTTATAAGGCACAATTACAGGGTGACGAACAGTTCGAAAAAGCATTTGATTCTGTGAATGATGCAAAAAAAATCGCTAATCTGTAGCGACTTGAGAATATTTATAAAAAGCCAAGAAAGGTATGAGGGAAATTGATACACTTGACAAGGGAGCTTGCTCCCTTGTTGTTATATCCTATTTAAAA
>JAYEHX010000006.1:6449-22047 GCA_034659735.1 Fidelibacterota bacterium
AAAAAAACTCATGTTATTTATTGACATTTATATAATTTTTGGTTAATTTATAAGTGGGTTGGAAAAATAAAAAAAAATGGAGGAAAAAGATGTTAGTTGAATATTTTATTAAAGGTGGAATTTTCATGTATCCTATCATGGCGGTTTTTATCTTTGGATTAATCATCAGTCTTGAAAGATTTTATTCTTTAGCAGTTGCAGAAATACAAACAAAAAAATTCTTACAAGATGTAGAAGACACATTACGAGATGACGGAGTAGAAGCAGCGAAAACATATTGTGCAGAATCAAGCAGTCCCGTTGCATCAATGTATCACGAAGCACTTAGCAGAGTGGATCAAGGAATTGAAAAAGTAGAAAAAACAATCGCCTCAGCCGGATCATTAGAAATGGCTTTCTTAGAAAAAAATCAAGTTTGGTTATCAACTGTAATTACAATCGGACCTATGTTAGGATTTACAGGAACTGTTGCCGGAATGGTAAAAGCCTTTGATGATATTGCAAATGCAAATGATATTTCACCTACAATTGTTGCTACAGGAATTTCTCAAGCACTTTTGACTACACTTTTTGGATTGATTGTTGCTATGATTATTCAGGTATTTCAAAATTGGTTCTTAACAAGAATTGATAAATTGATTATTGATATGGAAAGAAGTTCTGTAACTTTATTAGATGTTTTAGCTGAAAAAAATATTAAAAAATAAATAACAAAAGAGCAAATTATGTTTACAGAAAAAAAGAAAAAAAGAGAGACAGAAATCCCTTCATCATCGATGTCTGATATTGCTTTTTTATTATTGGTTTTTTTTCTACTGGTTTCCACAATTGATAATGACAAGGGTGTTCATATGCTTTTACCACCAACAGGTGGCGAATTAGAAATTAATAAGAAGAATATTACAATCGTTATGATTAATTCTGAAGGGAAAATATTGTTTGATGATGAAGTTGTTCCTTTAAGTGAAGTCAATACTCGTACACAAACAATGATAACAAAAAACCCAAAGATGATATTTTCTGTACAGACAGACGCGAAAACAAATTATCAAGATTACTTGAGTGTAATTGACCAATTGAAAATCGCAGATGCAAAGAAAATATCAATAGCAGGATAAAATAGAGGTAATATTATGAGTTTAAAAAGAAAAAATGATTCAAAAGCCGAGATCCCAACTTCTTCAATGCCTGATATTATTTTTATGTTACTGATATTTTTTATGATGACAACAGTATTAAGAACATTTGAAGGATTAGATGTTGTTCTTCCAAAAGCCAGGCAAATTTCTGCTGTAGATGTTGGTAAAAGACATGTAGCATATATTTTTGTTGGTAGAGATGGAACAATTTCGATTGATGATAAATTGGTAAAACCAACTGATGTTAGTAAGGCAATTTATTCAAAAAGAGATGGTGATCCAAAATTGGTTGTTTCATTACGAGCCGACCAAAAAGTGGAAATGTCAAGAATATCTAGCATACATGAGGAATTGCGAAAAGCAAGTGCGTTGAAACTAAATTATTCATCAAAATCAAGACCAAATCCTTATTAGGAGGCAATTATGTCAATAGAAAAATTTAAAGAATTTAAAATTAAATCGTCTTTTTATTTAGAGATATCGGCAGTTATTGTAATGCTTTTATTTTTACTTGGATTCTATTTGGTTCCAAAATTTGATTATAAGAGCAAAATAGTTGATACTCATATCGAAATAATGGAAACGGTTGATATGCCGGAAACTCAAAAATTAGAACAGGCCGCACCACCGGAGAAACCTACAGTGCCGGTTTTGAGTGAAGATGTTGATGTTTCGGAAGATATAACAATTGATGATTTCTCTTTTGAAGATTATGACGCAATGGATGCTCCACCTCCTCCACCGGATGAAAGTGGAAATAGTGGCTCAAGAGTAAAATTTATTCCTTATGATGAAGCACCCGTTCCCGCAGGTGGTCAAAATGCAATTATGAATAATGTTGTGTATCCTGAAATAGCAAGAGAAGCAGGAATTGAAGGGAAGGTAGTTATTCAAGCATTCATAAATGAAAAAGGTGTCGTTACCGATTGGGTTGTGATGCAGGGAATTCCAAATACGGGATTAGATGAGGCCGCGATAAATGCTATTAAAAAAACAAGATTTAAACCGGCAAAACAGAGAGATAGAAATGTTGGAGTTTGGATTGCAATTCCGATTAATTTTCAATTAAAAGCGAATTAGTTTAAAAAAAAATTAAATTAAAAAAGCAGTAGATTTTTTTCTACTGCTTTTTTTTTATTTGTTTTTATAAATATTATGTCATAATTCTTTTTTCATCTTAAAATGCGTAAGTCCAATCTCAATAAACTTTTCTCCTACTATTTCATATTCTAATTTCAGATAAAATTTAACTGCAACTTCTCGAGCATGTAAAACCATCTTATTATACCCTTTTCTTTTCGCAAATTCTTCAGAATATTTTACCAATATAGTTCCAATCTGTTTACCTTGATATTTTTTTTCAACTGCCACCTGTCGCATTCTGATAACATTCTTATCTATCGATGAAAGTATGAGACAGCCAACCAATTTATCATTTATAAAACACCCAAAATGAAAATCAGAATATTCCTGTTCTAACTGCTTATCAGAAAATTTTAATCCCAATGGTTTGCGAAGAATTTCATATCTCAACGAAACAGTTTTTTTGTAATCATCAGAATCATAATCAAGCAATTTTATAATAATATTTTTATTCATATTTTTTCCATTTCTCTGTATTTCTCTATGACTATTTTTCCCTTTTTATTCTGTATCCCTCGACATAAGAGTGAACAATCGGAATAACAATCAATGTCAAAGGCATCGCAAATCCAAGACCAAATATGAAAGAAAATCCCAAAGGTTGCCAAGATTTTTCTGCATAAGTCAATGGTAATAATCCGATAATTGTTGTGAGGGTTGTAAGTAAAATAGGACGAATTCTCGTTAGTGATGCTTGGACAATCGCCTCATTTAATTCCATGCCTTTATCTACTAATCTATTTATATAATCCAGAAGAATTATCGAAATATTCACAACGACTCCCGACAATCCAACAATCGCAATAAGTGCAATCAGAGCGAAATTTGCTCCTCCAATAAACAGACCATAAATTGCTCCAATAACTCCTAAAGGAATTGTAATAATGATTGTAATCGGCTGTGAAAATGATCTGAACTGTGCAACCATTAAAACATAAATTAGAATCAATGCTATTATAAATGCCTTTCCAAGAGCAACAAATGATTCATTAAACTGTTCAAAATCACCGGAATAATCAAACCTATAACCAGTTGGCATATTGTAATTTAATAAAGCATTTTTTAATTTTTTTGAAATTTCCACAGCGGAATAATTTTCATCATTATCTGCAGTAATTCTAACGATTCTGTCTCCATCATAATGTTTTATCGCAGACAAACTATTATTTATTTTGGTCTTAACCACCTCTTTTAATAAAACATTTTGGTTTTGGCGGTTTGCGATTTTTATATTTTCTATATCAGTTAATGAATTTCTCCAGTTTTCTGAAAGACGAACGAGCACTTTCACATCATCATCTCCAAGACGAACAGTTGTCGCCTCAACTCCTGCAATTGCGGTTCTAACTGCATTAATAATAGAAGAGGTACTTACCATCAAATTGGCTGATTTCACTCTGTCAATATCAAAAGTAATCTGAGGACCGCCTGTCTCAATATCATCTTTGATATTTATAGCTCCATCAATTTTCTCTAATTCACTCTTTGCATATCCCGATATCTCTTTTAATACATCATAATCAACACCAATAATTTTTAATCCAACAGGTGCTTCAGATGAAGGGCCACCACCCACAGAGGGCATTTCAATTTTTGCTCCGGCGATGTGTTTCAAATCAGTTCGCAACCAATTTTGAAGTTCTTGAACGGTTTTGTCTCGCTCTTCCTCTTCAACTAAATCCACAACTATTTGAGCAAAATTTTCCGAACCACCAAAACTAAAATCATATGATGAGGCACCTTCGTATCCTACATTGGAGACAAATGCTTCCATATATTGAGCATATTTTCCTTTCAATAATACTTTCTCTACCTGTTTTACAACGAAGTCCGTCTCTTCAACTGTAGAACTAATTGGGGTTTCAACTTTAATATAAATTTGTCCAATATCGTCGGGTGGAAACAATTCAATTTTCACTAATCCTGTAGTAAATAATAAGACAGCTCCGAGAACATAAATCGGAACAAAAGATAAAAATTTCAGACGATGTTCTAATGCTTTTCTTAAAATAGGTCCATAGAAATTCTGAATTTTTTCCGTTAATTTCCTTCCGATATTTTTTCTTTTCTTGTGAATAATCGGAAGTCGCATAATTTTAGAACTTATTGTAGGATTAACAATTATTCCAACAAGAAATGAAGCAATTAATGCAATCGAAACTGTGATTGGGATATACTTCATAAAATCTCCCATCGTTCCGGGCATAATTAACATTGGAATAAATGCCGCAACTGTTGTCAATGTAGAGGTTAAAATTGGCATTGCTACCTCTTGTACTCCGACCACAGCAGAATGAGTTCTAATTGCAGAATGCGGAACATCCTTTTCGTCAACCTGTTCCAAAACATCATCACTTACTTTATCTAATTCGTCAGAATGTTTTTCTATCGATTGCCAATCGTGAGGAATATTCAATGCAATCGCACCTATGTATCTTCTTTTAAATTCCCCGAGATGCCGATAAATGTTTTCAACAACTACGATCGCATTATCGACAATCATTCCTATAACAAGAACTATTGAAAAAAGTGTAATTGTATTAAGTGAAACATCCATCAACCATAACATTGTAAATGAGATTAAAATTGTTAGTGGAATTACAATTGCCGCAATTAATGAATTACGAAATCCCAGGAATAAATACAAAAGTAAGACAACAAGAACTAACCCCTGTAATCCTGATTGAGTAACTTGACTCAACGATTGCTTTATCCACTTTGATTGATCGCCCGTCACAGCAAATTTTGTTCCTGCCGGCAACCAATCTTTTGCATCTTGCATATAACTCATAACATCTTCAGAAACTTCAAGTGTATTTGAACCTTGTCTTTTTTGAATTGATAATGTGATTGCAGGTTTTCCATCTAATCTTGAATAACTTGTCTGTTCCTTATATCCGTCAACAATTTCAGCGATATCACTTAATCTCATTACACTATTGTTTAAACCTTTTACTGTGATATTTCTCAAATCATAGACATCATTTATTTTTCCACTAACACTTGTTGTGAAATTTTTATCAGCAAGTTCAATCGTTCCACCGGGCATTTCTAAATTTTCACTTTTAATTAATCCAATAATTGCATCTAAAGTCAAGCGATATTTTTCTAATTTTGCCGGATCAAGATTTACACTAAATTCTCGCTCTCTTCCACCTACTACATCACAATTTAAAACATTAGGAATTCCTTCGATACCCGTCTTTAATTTATCGGCAGTTTTTGTTAATTCAACATAATCCTCTCCGCTAAAGGACAGTACAAGAATCGGTTGATTGCTAAAATTAATTTCCATTACTATTGGATCCATTACATCATCGGGAAGTTCAGATTGAATATCATCAACTGCTGTTCTCACATCACGAAGCTTCTCATCAATATCTGCATCTATATCAAATTTTACAATAATATTTACAGACCCTTGACTACTTGTAGATATAATATAATCTACATCTTTTAATCCTTGTAAACCATCTTCTACTTTATTTGTTATTAAACTTTCAATTTGATCTGGTGGTGTCCCCGGGTATGGAATAACTACAACTATAATTGGAATGGCAACATCAGGTTGAAATTCTTTCGGCATAGACATAAATGCCATACTTCCTGAAAGTATAGGAAGTAAAACTAATAAAATTATTACAACTCGCCAATTGCGAATAAATGCTTGAAATAGTTTCATTTATTTTTCCTTCTTTTTAATTAAATTTTCAATATTATTCCAGATTCTATTTATTTTAACAAAACTACCGGATTCACAATAATTTTGGCCACGAACAATTATAGTATCGCCAACATTCAATCCGTTTTTTATGATAACTTTATTGTCAATATTTCCATATATCTGAATTTGTTGTAATTTTGCTTTTCTATCTTGAATAACATAAGCGGTCCAGTGTCCCTCTTTTTTATCAATTGATTTTCCCGGAATAGTAATTGCTTTTTTTTTCGATTCTGATATTTTTACTTTTATACTTTCACCCGCGAGTAATTTTCTATTTGAATTATTTATTTCTATTCTGACAGGATATCCACCACTTGGTGAATTTGTTTTTCCTACGAATACAACTTTACCAGTAGCAATTTCGTTAGAGGCATTATTCGACTCAATTTTCACTTCAGAATTTAATGAAATGTTTTTTATTTTTTTTGCACTAACAGATAAGTTTATTTTTAATTTATTGATATTTTGAACAATAAATGCCGGAGCGGAATTTACTGCCATTTGGCCTTTCTCAACAAATTTCGAACTTACATATCCAGAAATTGGTGCTTTTATTGTCGTTCTGTCAACCTGTCTTTTCGCTCTTTTATAACCGGCTTTTGCCTGATCAAGTTGTGCTTTTGAAACTTCGTAAGCCGTTTGCATTCCCTCTATCATTGCATCACTGCTAAAACCTTCATTCTGCAATTTCGTCTGTCTTTCCAAATTTGATTTTGAATTATTAAAACCCGCTTCAGCTAATCTCAACCCGGCTTTTGCTTGTGTTAATCCAATCAAATAATCCGTTTTTTCTATCTGTGCCAATGCAGAACCAATCTTCACCATCTCGCCCTCATTAACAAATATGTCTGTGATTTTTCCTGCGACTTCAGGAAATATTTGAACTGTAGAGAGCGGTTGTAGAATTCCTGAATATACTAAATAAGTTTCTGTAATTGAAGAATTTGCTATCAGAACTTCAACCGGGATCTTTTCTATTTCTGTTGCCTGTTTTTCCTCCTTTTTAGAACAGCCGAATACAAGTATAGCAATCATTATTATTGTTAAATATTTTCTCATTTTATTTCCCCCTTTTTAATGTTATTAATTGTTCTTTTCATTAGAGTAATTCGTGAATTTTATTATAAAATATTAGAATATTTATATGTTTATCTCATAACCACAACTTTGCAATAATTTTATATAACTTATATAGCAATCAATCTTTGTTGCAATTAATTTTATTTGTGAATTTGAATATGAGTTTCTTGCATCGGTCAACTCAATTTGATTACTATTACCAGATTTATAATTTGCCTCCACTGCTTCATAATTCTCTTTTGATGCTTTCACTTGTTTAGACGAAAGAGTTAATTTTTCTTCTGATAAATTATAATTCAATAAATTTGATTTTAATTCCATTTCTAAACCAGTTTCAACTTGTCCAATTACCTCTTCCGATTGTCTTAATTTCGCCTTTGCTTTCTGAACTCTTGCGATGTTTCCCAATCCTAATGGAATTTCATAAGAGACATTCAACATTACTCTCCAAGATTCTGAACGACTAAACATTGATTCTGCATCACTTTTTTCCCAATGCCAAACACCGGCAACACTTGGGAAATATTCACCGCGTGAAGCACGAACTCCCCATTTTGCAATTTTTTCTGTCATCAGGAGTGATTGATAATTTGCACGATTTTCTTTTGCATGTTTTATTATCTCTTTCTCGGCTTTATCGAATTTAACATCCGGAATGTTTTCATCAAATTCAAAAGAGTTGTTTATCGGTTTTCCAATTAAAATATTCAAACTTGACTTTGCTATTTCCAATCCCTGTTTTGCTGATAACAATTGCTGATCTATCTCTATGCTACTTACTTCTGCTTTTAACAAATCTTTTTTCTCTACCATTCCGATGTTATACATCTTTTTTGTCATGCGAATATTTTCATCAATTAATTTTTTTGTGTCTTCTGTAATATCAACTATTCCTTTTATTCTTACAACATTATAATATGCTTCAATTGTAGATGCTTTAGTCATCTCTTCATTCTCTTGATAACTTAATTTTTGCATTTTATAACTTGTACCGGCAATTTTAGAGCCACTGAATATTGCTCCACCGGTAAAGAGTGGAACGGTAACATCAACCGATTGAGAACCTGTTTCTAATGGCTGAATTACGACTGGCTGTGGACCAAACATTCCAGCCGGAATCACAGTCTCTTCATCATTTCGCAATTTTGTGTAGCCAAGTTTCACGGTTGGAATATGATTTGATCTTGCCTCCCACCTGCTCCAATATGCCTCTTTTACTTTTTGTCTGTTTTCATTTAACTTGTGGTTGTTTTTTATCGCCATTTTTACCGCCTTAGATACTGTAATAGTATTTTCAGCATTAACAACACCAAAAAATAAAATGAATATTAAAATAATTTTTCTTGTCATTTATTTTCCCCTATTTTTTCATTCCGTTATATAATATTTTATAAATCATTTCAGATATTTTTTTTGAATCTATTTTTTTAACTTTTGATCGCATTGGTCCAAGCACACTATTAATTGAACTGAGAAAATTTATTGTTAATATTTTAGAATCTATATCATTTCGAATTTCACCATTTTTAATTCCGTTTTTTATAACACGATGCAATATATTAAAATTAGTATCTATAAATAACATTAAATCTAAATCATCAAATTTGTTTTGGAATTTTCCCATCATTATTTGATGAATAACTTGCCAAACTTCTTTTCTTGCAAAGGCAAAATAAATTGTTTTGTCAATCCATTGTCGCAAAATATCCCAAGTGGGAATGTCTTTCTTTGCCAACTCTTTGTGATATTTAATATTCTCGTCAAAAATATTTCTGATTATAGATGTGAATATCTCTTCCTTGTTTGTGAAATGATAATATAATGCCGGTTTGGATATGTTCAGTTCATTTGCTATTTTTCTGAGCGATGTTTCCGTGTAACCCTTTTCGGCAAACATTTTGATTGCGACTTTTTGTATTTTTTCTTTTGTATTCATTGTTAAATTCCTATTTTACTTAACGGTCGGTAAGTTAATACATTTAATTTTATTTGTCAAGTTTTTTCTTTATAACAAATTTTATGAATAACTCGAATGAGAATGTTGCCACGAAATACACGAAAAAAAACACGAAAAAAAATGTACAACTTCGGTGTATTCGGTGGTGAATAAAAAACAAATTATCTTTGCTGTCACACAAAGATAAAAATGTTATTTTAAAATTATAGTATCGCGTAGGGGAATTGAACCCCTGTTGCAGGAATGAAAATCCTGAGTCCTAACCACTAGACGAACACGACATCAAAAAGCGACGAAATATAATATGAAAATTTACACATTGCAAACATTTTTTTATTTTTTTTATATATATTTATTCCAATTAAATTTATTAAATTAAGAGCATAAAATAAATGAAGAGTATAAAAAATGAAAGATAATTTAAATAGCGACGATAGAAGTTGGATAGAAATTAATCTTACCAATTTTGAATATAATATTTCTCAAATTAAAAAATATATCCCAAAAAATTATAAATTCATGCAAATTGTTAAAGCCGATGCTTATGGACACGGTGCTATAGAAATTGCAAAAAAATCAATTGAATTGGGTGCATCATTCCTTGGTGTTGCAAATGCTGAGGAGGGAAAATTACTGAGATATAATAATATACAAATTCCGATTTTAATATTATCTCCATCATTTGAAAATGAATTGGAGACGATAATAAACAATAAATTAACTCCAACAATATCCACAATTGAATTCGCACAAAAACTGAACCAATATTCGCAAAAGCAAAACACTATCACAAATATTCATATAAATTTTGACACAGGAATGGGTAGAAGCGGATTTCATTACAAAAGTTTTATAACGGATTATGAAAAAATTAAAAAGCTGAAAAACTTAAATATTGAAGGTGTCTTTTCACACTTTTCAGCAAGTGAAAATAATTACGAATATACAAAATTACAATCTGACAGATTTAAAAAAATATTGGATAACTTTAAAATAATACCAAAATTTATTCACATTTCCAATAGTAGCGGAATCATAAATATACAAACAAAATATTCAAATTTAGTAAGAGTGGGGTTATTATCTTATGGAATTTATTCGGATAAAACACTTAAAACAAAGGTAAATTTAAAACCTGTAATGACATTCAAATCAAAAATCAGTCAAATTAAAATTGCACAAAAAAATGAATCAATCGGATATAATCAAACTTATATTACAGACAAAAAAATGAAATATGCAATTCTCCCAATTGGTTATGCCGATGGTTACGATTATCTTTTGTCAAATAAAGGAAAGGTTTTTATTAACAAAAAGCTTTGTGATGTTATTGGAAAAGTAAGTATGGATATGATTGCAATCGATATTTCGGAATTGCCAAATGTCGCTGTTGGTAATCAGGCAACTCTTTTTGGTGGCAAAAATAACAAAATGAGAGTCGAAAATATTACATCTTTTTATGGTGGGTCAAGTTATGAATTAGTTTGTCAAATTGGACGAAGAGCAAAAAGATATTATTATGAGAATGGAAAAAATATTTCTATTTCACCACTTATGCGAAGAGAATTTGTGTCAAGCGATTATTCCGGAGAACAGATAAATTTGATAATCAAGAAATCAATTGAACAAAGATTTCACAAAAAAGAGATTTCAAAAATGATATATTCAAATATTCTAAAAAATTATTTGAATGAAATAAATGAGAATATATATTACAGAAAAAAATTCGTCCATAAAATTTCTTTTGAAGAATCAGATAAGAAAGCGTTGAAAGCTTACTACAAGGTCCACACATATTTGACATTTGATAAGATATTGGAAAATGATTATTTTTATATCGCTTGTGCAAAAAATGAAAAGTTGTTGCAAAAATATTTCAACAGAAATGATGTAGAGTATCGCTGGTTGCTTGATAGTAAATTTGATTTAGATAAGTATGTTTTTTCTGTTAAAAATGTAAAAATAAATGATATTCAACTAAAACACAAACAGATAATTAATAATAATTGTTTGGAAATTAAATGTTCAAATTTACAATTGAAAAAACTTATAGGAAGTGAAGTAAAATTTTCAATTGAGACAATTACTTATTATCCAAAATCATATCATCAATTAGCGATTTATATAACAGGGTTTACACAAGGTGCCACAATTCAATTTGATTTTGATAAATTATTTCAAAAAGTGACAAGTGTGCCAATGTTTTATAACAAAAATAAAAATGTAAAAATAAGAAACAGCGACAATTCTGTTACTGTTTCTTTAAATAAAAACCAATGGATACTTCCCAATAGTGCGGTTGTATTTGTTTATTAGAAAATTAATTCAGCCATAAGAAATAGACAAACGAAATACAAATTATTTATTTAATATTTGATGATAACTTCATCATCGTCACCATAGGTTTGTGGAGTTTGTTCAATACTATTCATTCTTCTTGCTTTATATGGAACTTGTTCATCGATATATTTTCTTAATTCTCCAACAGTTAAAACATTATTCTTATCAAAATCAGCTTCCCCTTGTAATCCCTTAAGATAATAATAAGTGAATAATGAATGCCCCTTATCTAAATACCATGAGGAATATTCTTTGCCTGATGAAGATAGGAAAATCGAAGCATTCTCTATTTCTACAATTGGATTACTGACCTCAATACCGGCGGGTGAAATATTTTTTATTAATAATCCCTCTTGCGAAGTACCACTAAAACATGCATCGATAACAACCGTCAGCGATTTATATGGCAATTTAGCAATATTATCATAAAACACATCAACGGAATATCCATTAAGTGCAATAGTAGAAGGATCGCTATCAACAGGAACGAAATATGCTTTGTCATTTTTTATATCCGGTGCACCATGTCCGGCATAATAGATAAACACATCGGACTTGTTTGCCTTAATCCAGTTATATAATTTGCCTTGATAATTATCCTTAATTCCAAAAATTGTTTCAAATACAGCTTTTGATGCATTCTTTTCTGTGATAATATTTTCCTCTTTATATCCCAATACACTAATTACATATTGTTTCATTAAATTCATATCATTAATGGCATATTCAACATTAGGAATATTATTTTTGTACTCTTTATTCGCAATTAAAATTGCAATCCCATATTTTTTTTTATTAGTGTTCGTTGGAATATTTTTATCTAATTCGGTAGTAATATAATTATTTTTCTCTGCAATATCTTTTTTATTAGTTGTTTCTTCTTTTCTATCAGAATTTGCCATCTCTAAATTTTCAATTTTTTTAGACATCGCTTCTATGATGTTGTATGTATCATCCTTGTTGCTATTTATTTTTGTAAAGTAATAAACTCTATTGTTAACTAATGATTTTACTGACAATTCGTTATTGTTAAGTTGTATTTCCATTGATTGCCATCTTGACAATTCACCATTTATATTATTGATTCTGCTCAATGCACTATAATTACCATTACCATTGTATTTGATATTTCGCAGTTTAATTTGATTTTCTTTAAATTTCCCTCTATCTAAATAATAACCAACTCTTTTTATTACTGCTATATCCTGGTCAAATTTATATATTGATCCATCATCATTTCGTTTCCATTCTCCCGCAAGCTTACTTCCAATATTTTTCTTTTCACCCCTATTTACCTTTACTAAATTCACTAATGTTTTGCCATCTAAATTTTGTATAAGCAAATTGTCGTTTTCTACCACAATAATTATCTCTGCCCATTTTGTCAAATTACCATATCTATCATTGTATCTGGAAAGTGCATAAATAATTCCATTTTCATAGTGTATGTTTCTAATTTTTACATCTTTTTTGTTGAATTTGCCCATTCGTAATTTTCGTCCAACTTTTTCAATAGTTACTTGATGATCTTGAATTTTATATATACTGCCATCGGGTCTTTGCCAACTACCGTTTATATCTGATAAGTTATTGCCTAATAGAATCATAGAAAACATAAATAACAAAACTAAAATCGTTATCTTTTTCATAATTCGCTCCTTAAAAATATTGTATTAATATCTTCATTATGATTTATAAACTTGTAGCATCAACAAGTACAAATTGATATTCATTGCCATCAATTTCTATATTTATACCAAACTCTTGTATTTGTGCCGGTGTTAATGTGGCATTTACTACTGCTGGTTCAATTTTATATACAGCACCCGTAATAAAATCAACAATTATACCAGGGATTCCACCAAACACAATATTACCAAC
This sequence comes from Fidelibacterota bacterium, assembly GCA_034659735.1. GTDB lineage: Bacteria > Fidelibacterota > Fidelibacteria > Fidelibacterales > Fidelibacteraceae > TCS52. Next base: position 19,714 of record JAYEHX010000006.1, read on the forward strand.
AAACCACGGATTAAACGATTTATTTAAATTGATTGTCACAGGATTATATCCTTCTTTTGTAAATGTTAATACATGTGTTTGTCCTCTTTTGAGTTCAACAACAACAGGTGTCGTATAACTTATACCATCTACAGCGACGGCTGCACTGGGATTTGAATTGATGCTAATGTTTTGCTTGCCACCACTAACAATAGTTGCACAACCAAAAATTGTAGGCAATAAAATTAAACTGATTAGAATACCAAATACTTTCTTTTTCATTTTCTTTCCTCCTTGTTTTTTTACTTTTTATAAATATGATATTGTAAAAATGCTGTTTCAATTTCTTCTCTCGGAATTTTCACTAACTGTTGCATAATTGTTCGTAATGAAGATTCTAAAGTATTATATGAAGATATTTTATCAAAAGATGAAAAATTTATTTTCTGTTTTGATGCAATAACCATTATTAATTCACTATCTTTTGATTTGTTTGGAAGTAATGAAACCCCAATTGAAAAATTATCTTTTGTATCAGGAAATTGATATACCTCATTCTCTTTTGCAAAATTATCCTTCAATTGGTTTGGCAATAACAATCCTACTGTCTCGTTGGAATATACAGATAACAATGTTAGATAACAATCCTTTGAAGGTTTTATAGTGACTTGCAATTTTTCACCTTCTGTAAAATGCTCCTTGTTTAATTTTGCATCAAGATTAAAATATGGATCTTTTTTCCCTAACTGCTTTCCAACCTTTACTTTTAGAGTAATCTCCTGCGTTAAAATATTGTTATCGGTTTTAGTAATATTGCTTAGAATTTCTTGTTCTAAAATAAATCCTCGAGATATTAATGAATTAATTTGCGAAAAATAATCTTCCAAAGAGTTAAAGGAACTTTTTGATTGAATGCTTAAAGTACTACTATTTACTTCAACCCCACTCGCATATTCTATCGCCTTAATTCTGGCTTCATTAATTGCTTTCTGCTCCGCCTCTTTCGGTGTAATATTTACAATCTGTGTTTGTGCTGTCACTTTATACCAATTATCACCTAAATTATAAATTTTATTATCCACCTTTTGTTTAATTATCTTTGGTTCAACATTGCTTTGAGTTTTAGAATTTGATTCGTCTTTTACTGATTCCGTATTACAAGATATAATAATGATACTTATCATTATTACGATAAATATTGTTATTTTTTTCATTGTTTACCACCTATTTAATTCATTCTTTTCTTTCCTTATAGAATACAAAAAAAAATATTAAAACACAAATATAAATTAAGAAAACCTGTTTTGTTCTTTTGCCAAATACTCTATTATTAAATAAGTTAAATCAATAAATAATAACAAATCGCTTCAACAATTATACTTGTTATAATATTAAAAGTTTAGTAAATTTGGTGGATGTAGGAAATTTAATTTAATTCCAATTAAAGAGGAGTATCAATGTTAAAAAAAATTACTCAAACCCTAATAATTTTTATAATTCTTTTTAATTTTGTAAATGCTGATGAAACAGCATGGATTGCTATTGGTAGTTTACACGACTGGTTTTCATCTGCGGGTTGCGAAAAAGAAATTGGACGAACGGGAAGAGGTAGTCAATTAGACGGTTTAAAATGGCCAGCATTTTATAAACAGAAAGATATTAAAGCCGCAAAAGCACTTTGGATAGGAACTGCAGATTACGCTGATCCTTTATCCGGTTTGACTTATGACCATAAGGTAGTGGTTGCAGGTCCGAGAAAAATTGATGAATTGTCTGGGTTTATACCACAGGAATTTACCTTAAAAGGAAGAGTTGAGCATCCAACGGTATTGGTTGATGGAACTATTGCTTCAAATTTAGGAATCGTTGAAAGTTTAGGTAAAATAGATTATGGCCTAAAATGTGACAGATTATTATATAATAAGGTAAATACCGCTACAGGAATTACAATGGAAAGAAGCATAATGGCTTTTGGGAATCAATATCATAACAATTATTTTATTTATGACTATGTATTTACAAACACAGGTATATATGATGGTGATGGGAATACCCAAGATAAAACACTTACAGATGTTTATTTTTATTGGCAATACAGATATGGTTTTGACGAAGAAACCAGTCATTACGCATTGAGTATTTTACCACAAAATGCTCACTGGGGTAGAAATACAATGAATCATGTTATCGGAAAAAAAGGACAATATGGTAGTGGTTATACAGCTCCCTTCAGAGCTATTTATTCTTGGGGTGGAACTCATAGTCAAGCTGATTATGCAGATGGAATTGGTGGTGTTTTTATTAATGGCGATTGGCATTTGACATCTGTTCAATATGCCGGAGTAGCAACCTTAC
>JAYEHX010000007.1:0-6174 GCA_034659735.1 Fidelibacterota bacterium
GCATGATGAAAACATTGCTGTAATACTTGATGTCGTCTTTAATCATGTAAGCAATTACGATGCAAATCCATTTAAATTAATTGATAAAGAATATTATTTCCGACTCGATTCAAACAAAAATTATATTGCAAAAAGTGGCTGTGGAAATGACTTCAAAACAGAAAGTCCTATGTCACAAAAAATGATACTCGATGCAATTGAATACTGGATGACCGAGTATCATATTGACGGATTTCGATTTGACCTTGGTGCATTAATTGATGAAAAAACACTTGAGATGGTTTTAGAAAAAGCAAAAAAAATAAATCCGAATGTTTTTATTACCGCCGAACCTTGGGGTGGCGGATATAAACCTCAAAGATTCAGTGAACTTGGTTGGTCATCTTGGAACGATAAATTCAGAAATGGAATTAAAGGCGAAAATCCAACTAATCGCCCGGGTTTTATTTTTGGCAAATGGGAAAATGATGTGACAAAAGAAAATTTTCTCAGATTTTTAACCGGTTCTTTACAACAAGATAATGGGCAATATTTGAAAACTTCTCACTCTGTAAATTATCTCGCTTGCCACGATGGATATACTTTTGGCGATTTTATACGAATTGCAAAAAAGAGTGATTCCACAATAACAGCAAGTGAATTACAGTTAAATAAATTCGGTGCTTTTATTCTCGCTACTTCACAAGGAATAATGATGATGCATTCCGGACAAGAATTTGCAAGATCGAAGGTGATAGTAAAAACAGATACAGCAGAAAAACACATTGGAGAATTTGACCATAATTCATATAATAAAGATGATGAAACAAATTATATCAATTACGATATCGCTTCTGACAATATAAAATTGATAAACTATTATTCAAAATTAATAAAACTGAGAATGAAATTTTCACAACTCAGAAAAGCTGATAGAAAGAATATTGAATTTATATATTCTACAAATAACGAATTTGGTTTGGGATATTCCACTACAAATAGTGAGAAAAAAATTATCGTTTTATTGAATGGAAATAGCTTTGAATCGGCTAATTTTGAATTACCTGACGGCTCGTGGAAAATGTTAGCAAATACAGAAACTGTTCAAACTGAAAAATCGATAGAAACAAACATAAAAAGTACAATTTCACTTCCACCCACATCGGGAGTTTTTTTAGTAAAAGAAAATAATTAGAAAAATATAAGGAGAAATAAAATGGCAGGAATTGATTATACGATAGTAGCAATCTATCTTGGAGTCATGATATTTATCGGATTCTATATGCAGAAAAAAGCAAAAGCAGGAATTGATTCATATTTCCTTGGTGATCGTTCAATGCCTTGGTGGGCTCTTGGCTCCTCAGGAATGTCGTCAAATCTTGATATTAGTGGCACGATGATTATTGTAGCATTTGTCTATGCAATTGGTGCAAAAGGATTGTATATTGAAATTCGTGGCGGAGTCACTTTGATAATGGCATTTTTGATGATTTTTATGGGAAAATGGAATCGCCGTTCGGGAGTTATGACATTAGCAGAATGGATGAAATTTCGTTTCGGTACAGACAAAGAAGGAAAGACCGCTCGACTTATTACCGCTGTTATTTCTATAATTGTGACAATAGCTATGATCACATATTTTGCTATTGGTGGTGGAAAATTTCTTGGAAGTTTTCTTGGAATTCCTGATTTTCTTGGATTATCTTCACAATTTTGGGCTGCAACTCTTTTAATTGCTTTATCCATGATTTATACTGTGGCTGCCGGATTATATGGAGTTATTTGGACTGATGTTTTCCAAGGAATTCTAATTTTTATGGCTATTGCATATATTGTTGTAAAAGCTCTGGGAATTGATTTACCTGAAGAATTTGCTGTATCAATGCCTATGAAAGGTGGTGGATTTGCTTCATTCCCAACTACTTGGAGTGAGTGGACAAACATCATTCCAAGATGGAATCTAAATATTAACTCTAATTCTACATACTCAATGTATAATCTATTTGGAATCGCAATAATGTTTTACCTATTCAAAACTACAATCGAAGGAAGTGGCGGAACCGGAAATTATATGATACAAAGATATTACGCTGCAAAAACAGATAAAGAAGCCGGATTATTATCACTATTTTGGATATTTTTACTATCTTTCAGATGGCCATTTATTGCCGCCCTTGCTGTTATCGGAATTTCTCTCGGAACACAAATTACGGATCCGGAAATGGTTTTACCGGTTGTAGTTGGAATTCTTCCAATTGGAATAAAAGGATTTCTCATTGCCGGATTGATGGCTGCAGCAATGTCAACATTTGATTCTACTGTAAATGCCGGAGCTGCATATTGGGTAAAAGATATTTATCAACAACACATAAATAAAAATGCAAGCCATAAACAATTGATGAGACAATCACATTGGTCTTCAATTATTATCGTTCTGCTTGGTTTGATATTAACTCTATTCATCAAAAACATTAATGAAATCTGGGGTTGGATCACAATGAGTATCGGAGCGGGACTTATTATTCCACAACTCATTCGTTGGTATTGGTGGCGACTTAATGGGTATGGTTATGCTATCGGAATGGGAGCAGGTGCAATATCTGCAATCATTTGGAAATTAACTGTTCCTTCAACGGTAGAAGAATATTATGCTTTCATGTTCGCTGCTGGTATTTCTCTCATCGCCACAATTATCGGAACCAAATTTACTAAACCAACAGATGATAAAGTTCTTCAAAATTTCTATAATGTGACTCGTCCATTTGGATTTTGGAAGAAATTTAAAAATAAATTGCCGGAGAATACTGTAAAATCAATTGATAAAGAAAACAGAAGAGACATCATCGCAACTTTTATGGCAGTACCTTGGCAAATAATTCTTTTCTTATTCATGATGAATATTGTTTTTCAAGTTTGGAGTCAAATATTGATGCTTGGAATACTTCTAATTGCTTTAAGTGTTGGCCTTTACTTCAAGTGGTATCGCCACTTATCGACAGAAGTTAAAGTTGATTCTAACGAACATTCAGTATAATTTATAATTAATTTAATCAATAAAAGAACCTCAATAATTTGGGGTTCTTTTGCTTAAATAAGGAATTGTCATGAAAAAAATAATTTTATTATTAATAATATTTTCTGTTATCGGTTGCAATAATATATCAAAAAAACAAAATATCGAACTGATTCCCATTCAAACTATTTTTGTTGGCGATACTTTAACAATCAATATTCAAGATTTGTTTTTTTCAACAGATTATTCTTCTTTAGAGTTTCAATCAAATGAGAATATCAAAATAAATCACAACAGAAAATCAAACGAAGTTTCAATATTTTGCGGTAGTTCTAATAATATTTTTGACACAGTTAATTTTAATTTTAACAATTCCGATTATTCTATTCCGCTCAAAATAATTTCTAAACAGTTTCACACTTTCCACTTCTCCCCTCCTGCGAATTCAAAATTTGTTTCTGTATTCGGAAATTTTAATATCTGGAATAGAAAAGAATTTCAAATGACAGACAAAAATGGCGATGGAATATATAAAACAAAAATAGAATTTGAAGAGGGAAATTATCAATACAAATTCTTTGCAGATGGATATGAATTTCTTGATCCAAATAATCCCGATTCAATAGCAAATGGACTCGGTGGATTTAATTCATCACTTATTGTGAAACCAAAATTTGTTGGAAAAAAACCGCATATTACACCTTTCAATTTTTTAAAAACTAAAAATACATTCAATTATTCATATAGATTCCTAAAAAATGATTTGAAAGAAGAAGTATATTTAGAAAATTTTTATGTAATGTTAGATAATAAATTATTGCCAAAGAAAAATTATACATTTGGAAACAATATATTAAAAATCAGTTTAAATAATAAAGATTATGATTTAAAAGATGAGAATAATATTCGCATATTATTTTCAAACAAAAATATTTCAAGTAATATTTTACATACAAAAATAATAGACGGAACTCCAATTTCACTTTCAAATACAAATTTTATTTGGAATGATGCAATTATCTATTCACTTATGATAGACAGATTCTCCAATGGCGATTCAACCAATGATGATAAAATAATTCATCAAAAATTGGAAGATAGAGCAAACTTTCGAGGTGGCGATTTACAGGGAATAATTGACAAAATAAATGATGGATATTTTGACAAATTGGGAGTTAACACATTATGGATTTCGCCATTTTTCCAAACGACAGATAGTGCATTTCAAGAGACACCTGAGCCACACAGATGCTTTACCGGCTATCACGGATATTGGCCTACAGATTCGCGAAAAGTGGAGAAACGATTTGGCACAAACGACTTGTTGAAAGAATTGATAAACACTGCTCACAAACATAATATAAAAATTTTAATGGACTTTATTTCTAACCATGTTCACAAAGAACATCCATATTTCAAAAATCATCGTGATTGGTTTGGAGAGTTAGAATTGCCTGATGGACGAAAGAATTTACGACTTTGGAATGAACATAGGTTGACAACTTGGTTTGATCCGTATATACCAAGTTTTGATTATTTACACTCTGATGAAGCGATTGAGCAAGTTGTTTTAGATGCAACTTGGTGGATTGAGAATTATAATATTGACGGCTTCCGTCACGATGCAGTGAAACATGTTCCAAACAAATTTTGGCGAGAAATGACAAATAAAATTAAAATGTATTTTCCCGAACAAAATATCTATCAAATCGGAGAAACATTTGGTGACTATGACCTTGTGAAATCTTATGTGAATAACGGACAACTATCTGCACAATTCAACTTCAATTTATATTGGCCTGCTCGAGATGCTTTCGCTCGTGATGATGGAAATTTTAGTAATCTAAATAGAGAAATTGAAAAATCATTAGCCGTTTACGGACAATTAAATCTGATGGCGAACATCATGGATAGCCACGATCAGCCACGATTAGCTTCATATTTGGATAAAGATTTAAAATGGGACGAAGATGCTTCGGAAGCCGGTTGGAAAAGAAAAATTAAAGTTGATGATTCCTTAGTTTACAAAAAAATCGAGGTGTTTTTCGCATATCTGATGACGACTCCTGGAATTCCCACGATATATTATGGCGATGAAATCGGAATGACAGGTGCATCTGATCCCGACAACAGACGAATGATGAGATGGGATAACATTGAGAACCAGAATCAAAATTTAAAAAATAAAATATCAAAATTAACACAATTGAGAAACAATCATTCTGCATTAAGATATGGCGATTATATTCCACTTCTTGTAGAAAAAGATATTTTAGTATATTTAAGAACTGACTTTTCAGAGAGTATTCTTGTTATCATAAACTATAGTGAAAATGATAGAGATATTGAACTTGAAATTCCTGATTTTTTGAAGAATAAAAATAGAAAAAATATCTATGGAAATGATGAAGTTATAAGAAATAAAAATAATTTAATTATCAAAACAAAACCATTTTCAGCAAATTTAATTAATTTTAATTAAATACATGTAATAGTTAATAATAATATTTTTATAATAATATATTTCAATTTACAATTAAATAATATATATTTAATCTATGGAAAAAAATACTACAATAAGAACTCTGAATACAATTAGATTTGCAATTGCAATTATTGCTTTTTTATCAATCATCATAGAATATGGTTTCTATATCAATATCAATACAATCAAAGTATTACATAATATTAATATATTTATTGCAACAATATTTATTTTGTCTTTTCTATATAAAATGTATATCAGTGAAAATATTTTTAAATATATGCGATTACATTTTATAGAATTTTCTATATTTATTATATTTTTAATATCAATTATTATAGAAACATATTTTCATTTAAGTTCGGACTATTCATTCATTTCTAAAAATAGTGCAATTAATTACATTAAACTTTATTTTATTATTATACAAATATTTGTGATTTTTAATGCATCTTTATCAATGGTAAAGAGTAAAAATAAATGGTTGTTTTTCTCCTTACATCCTTCACATATCATTATCTATTCATTCTTTATTGTTATTCTTATCGGAACATTTTTGTTAAAACTACCAAAAATGACAAATGAATATTTGCAATGGTCCGATGCTATTTTTATCTCTACTTCTGCTGTATGTGTGACAGGATTGACTCCATTGATAGTTTCAGAAACATTCACAATATCCGGTCAAGTAATTATT
>JAYEHX010000008.1:0-6127 GCA_034659735.1 Fidelibacterota bacterium
CAACATTAAAGGCAAGCCAATGAATCATAAAAATCGAATATATAAAACCAAAAAGATATCCGATTTTAAATCCGTTTTTTGAATTATTGAGAATATGAATAAACGGAATCAGAGCAACAAAAATAAAATAAAATTGATTAAAAGGAGCGAATGATAAGACAATAAAAATTACAGAAATTAATAGGGAAATGATATAATGTTTGCGGATAAAATTTGATATTTGATATTGTATTTTAGATTGTTTCATATTTTTTTGTGTATTTCGTGGCAACAACTTCTAACCTCCTAAACCTTTAAACCTCTAAACTTCTAAACCTCTAAACCTCTTAACCCTTAATTCAAATATTCTCTCATCATAATAAATGCAGACATCTGATCAATTGCTTCCTTATTTTTAATCGTGTTTATGCCTTTTTTGATTAGAATTTCTTTTGCTTCAACACTTGTATATCTTTCGTCCCATTTGATTATTTCACAATCAAAATTTTTTTTAAGTAATTCAATAAAAGATTCTATAATTAAAGTTTGTTTTGTTTTTTTTCCGGACAATCCAATTGGATAACCGATGATTATTTTATCTATTTCATATTGTTTAAAAAGTTCTGATAATTTTTCAATTGCAATTTCGTTTGAACCGTTTATAATTAAAGTTGGAGATTTTATTGGAATAATTTTCATCGGATCGGATAATGCAATTCCCATTCTTTGACTTCCGTAATCGATAGCAAGAATTCTCATTATTTATTCTCTAACGGTTGGGACAAATATTTTTTTAGTATCTTACCTGGGACGAAGTGGGTTTTTTTATGTGCCGGAACAAATACTATTTCGTTTGTTTTTGGGTTGCGAGCTTTTGATTTTGACTTAGTTGGTTTAACTTCGAATGCACCAAAATCTCGGACTTCTATTCTGACGATATCCTCTTTCACATTTTTCATTAATAGATGTCTTAATGCAGTAAAAAATGTATCAACAAGTGGTTTTAACATTTTCTGATTCTCACCTGATATCTGTTTCATTTCTCTTACGATATCTTTTTTTGTAAATGTTTTTTTTGACATAATATTCCTTTTTTATAATCTCTCTATTTTTATTATTCCATCTATTTTTTTTAAATTTTTTATTACATTTTTTGTATGTTTTAAGTTGTCAACAATGATAGTCACACTTCCTTGAACGATGGAGTCGTAAGATTTCATATTGATTGAAGCGATGTTTGTTTTCATGTTTTGTATAACATTACTAATTTCCGTTAATATTCCTCTCTTATTTTCGGTTAGAATATTTAATTTGGAGTAGAATGTTTGATCGATTTTTTTATCCCAACTTACCTCTATTAATCTGTCCAATTCAGATTCTTCTGTGGGAATATTATGGCAGTCGCTTCGATGGATTGTTATTCCTTTTCCTCTTGTAATGTATCCGACAATTTCGTCTCCCGGAATTGGATTACAGCCCTTGCCAAAGTGAACCATAATATTATCAACACCTTGCACAATAACACCTTTGGAAGATGATCTGAATTGTCGAGTGAATAAATTTGGAGTTTTTGGCGGTGTATCATCGTAATCTTTCTTTTCGCATGTTTTATGGATTATCTCTTTTATTGTTATTTCGCCTTTTCCAATTGCTTGAAATAAAAGATCTTTTGTTTGAAATCCAAGGTCTTCATACTTCTCTTGTATTTTTTTTATTCTATCTGCCATCTTTGCTTTACGAAGTTTTTTATCTAATATATCTTTTCCCAAGTTTACACTTTCGATGAATTCATTTTTCCTGAACCATCTTCTAATTCGAGATTTAGCCCTATTTGTCTTTACGAATTTTAGCCAGTTATAACTTGGTTTGATATTATTGGAAGTGAGAATGTTGACTTTATCGCCACTACTTAATTGAGTATTCAACGGAACTATTTTTGAATTTACCTTCGCACCGATACAGGATAGCCCGACTTCTGTATGAACAGCAAATGCAAAATCAAGAGCAGTTGAACCTTCTTGGATTGTAATCAAATCCCCCGTAGGTGTGAATAGAAAAATTTCATTTTGGAAAAGATCTATTTTAAATGTTTCCATAAAATCTTCAGTACTATTTGGGTCTTGTTTTAGAATATCAACTAATTCTCTAAGCCACAAAACTTTTTTATCAATTTCATTCATATTATCACTGCCTTCTTTATATTTCCAATGAGCAGCAATCCCTGTTTCGGCAATTTTATTCATCTCTTCTGTTCTGATTTGAATTTCTACATTCTTTCCATTTGGACCTATTATTGTCGTTTGAATCGATTGGTATCCGTTAGATTTTGGTGTTGCAATAAAATCACGAAACCTCTCGGCAATCGGTTTGAATTGTTGATGAATAATACCGAGAGTAGAGTAGCAATTCGAAACATTACTCACAATGATTCTAATGGCGAGAATATCAAATATTTCATCTAAAGATTTATGTTGTCTGTGCATTTTTTTATTTATCGAAGAGAGAGCTTTTGTTCTACCATATATATTGGAATTAATATTATTTTCTATGAGAGATTGGTAAATTGTATTTTTAAAATCAACGATATATGTGTCTAAATATTTTTGATTTTTTAATATTTGTTTGTTTAAAAAATTATATCGTTCCGGTTCTAAAAATTTAAATGATAAATCTTCAAGTTCACTTTTCATCTTATACATTCCTAATCTATGTGCGAGTGGTGCGTAAACATCTCTTGTTTCAAGTGAAATCCGTTTTTGTTTTGATTTTGGCATTGCATCTAAAGTTCGCATATTATTCAAGCGATCAGCGAATTTAACAATTATTACTCTAATGTCATTTGCCACGCTGAGTAGCATTTTTCTGAAATTATTTGCTTGTTTATCTTCTTGACTGTTGAATGAAATATCGCCAATTTTTGTCACACCTTCGACAATATCTGCAATAGTTTTTGAGAATTCATTTGTTATGACTTTTTTTGAAAATTCGGTATCTTCCAAGATGTCATGAAGTAGTCCGGCACAAATTGTAGTTGTATCCATGGATAGTTCTGTTAGAATTATTGCCGTCTGATATAAGTGTTCAAAATATGGCTCGCCGGATACTCTAAATTGTTCCGCATGTCCACTTTTTGCAAAGGCATAAGTTTTCCAAATAAATGGAATGTCTTTTTTAATTTCCGGATTATATCTTTCTATTCTACTGATTAAATCGTTGAATTTTTTCGGATATTTAGGATTGCTATCTTCCAATTTCATTAAAATGCACCGCCGTCATTATCCGAATAATCTGCTCTTGAAAGTTCATAAAATCTCATGATATTTTTTTCAAATCGTAGATTTATAACTCCGGTTGGTCCATTCCTCTGTTTGGAAATTATTAGGTCGGCTTTGCCTTCATCTTCTGGATCTTTTGAATATACTACTTCACGGGATATAAACATTACAACATCAGCATCTTGTTCTATAGCACCGGAACCTTTCAAATCGGATAATTGTGGTCTATGATTTCCAGTTCTTTTTTCTATTTCTCTATTGAGCTGTGCCAATGCAACTACAGGTATTTGTAGCTCTTTTGCTAATGCTTTTAATCCTTGACTAATCAAGGAAATCTCATGTTGTTGATTGTCGATTCTACCGGAAGCATGAGCAAGTTGTAGATAATCTACAAACACGATGTCTAATCCTTTTTCATGTTTTAATCGTCTTGCTCTACTGCGAATATCTAAAATATTCAAGTTAGCTGAGTCGTCTATAAATATTGATGCATCTGTTAATCTACCGGCTGCCTTTGTCAGATTTCCCCATAATGCACTCGGTATATTTCCCTGTCTTATTTTTTGATGATCAATTGTACTTTCTGAACTTAATAATCTCAATCCAACCTGTTGTTCTGACATTTCTAAAGAGAATATTCCAACTTTATATTTATATTTTACTGCTATATTTCTTGCCATAGTAATTGCTACTGCGGTTTTCCCCATTGAAGGTCGTCCTGCAATAATTACTAAATCCGAAGGTTGAAATCCTGCCGTGATGGAATCTAATGGAGCAAATCCAGTGTGTATTCCAATCACTTCTCCTTTGTTTTTTGATAGTCGTTCAATGTGATCGATGCTACTATGAATTATAGTTGGCATATCATTAAAATTGCCTCTATAGGTCTGTTCTTTTAATGAGAATATGTTTTGCTCGGCATTGTCAAGTATTGTGCCAACTTCCTCATTTTCCTCATAAGCATCACTTATAAGTTTTGTTGAAGTACTTATAATTGTTCGCAATGTAGATTTGTTTTTTACTATTTGAGCATAATATTCAATGTTCGCCGCGGTAGGAACACTCGCAATAATTTTTGATATATTCGCACTTCCTCCGGCTTTATCCAATAATTTAAGTTGCATAAGTTTTTCCGTCACAGTAAGATGATCAATCGCTTCTGAAAGTTTAGATAATTCTTTAATTGCTCTATATAAAAATTTGTGAGAATCTTGATAAAAATCTTCTTCATTTAATAATTCAATACCACGAAATGCCGAATCAGATTCTAACATCATCGCACCTAATACTGCAATTTCTGCCTCGATCGATTGTGGTGGTATTCTTGTAATTTGATCTACCAATTTTGCTCCTTATTTTTATTGATGTCTCGATTCGTATTTCTAACCTACTAACCTACTAACCCTCTTAACCTCTTAAACCTCCTTAATCCAAATATTTCTCCGCTATCATCTTGAAATCCGAAACAATACTATCTTTCCAATTTGGATTTCTGAAAATCGCTGCGGGATGATAAGTCACATATAAATCGACACCCTGATAGTTGTAAATATTGCCTCTCATTTTTCCCAAAGCTAACTCTTGTTTAATCAATGTCTTTCCTGCAATTCTTCCCAATGCAATAAGAACTTTTGGTTGAATCATAGAAATTTGTTTATGTAAATAAGGTTCACAAATTGCTATCTCGTCCGGTTTTGGGTCACGATTTTGTGGTGGACGACATTTGAGAACATTTGCAATAAAAACATCTTTTCTACTCAAATTTATATTTGCCAATAATTTATCAAGAAGTTTTCCGGCTCTGCCAACGAATGTTATTCCTGTTTCATCTTCCGTTGCACCAGGAGCTTCGCCAACAAACATAATATCTGCATTTGGATTCCCATCACCGAATACAAATTTATTTCTACTCTCTCCAAGTGGACATTTTTGACAATTTTCTATCTCTTTTTTGTATTGGTTTAATTTTTTTTCTGAACTACTCATTAATTGTCCTTGATCTATCATTAGTTTATTTCCAAATACATCTTTTAAGTATCTTAAATATCTGACTGTTTTGTTGTCTATGTTCATGGTTTTTATTTCACAGTTTTGTTATATGCAAAGTTCACAGAATTTTTTTATTAATAGTATTCGTTTATAATTTAATTCCTCAATCATGACTTAATTACCCCTTTGCGTCCTTTTCTTCCTTTGCGAACTTTGCGTGAAACTCTTAGAAACTCTCTGAATTATCTTATCCGCCAATTCGACTTTTCTCATCAACTCATTTTCAATTATCTCTTCATCTTTTGTGATTATTGTTGTTTTATTCGTATCGCTTCCAAATCCGGCACCTTTTACATTTGGATTATTCACAACTATAAAATCTAAGTTTTTTCTCTTTAATTTTTCTATTGAATTTTGGACTTCATTTTCTGTTTCAACACTAAAACCAATTAATATTTGATCTCTTTTTTGCTTTCCCAATTCCAATAAAATATCTTTCGTCTTAACCAATTGTAATGAATTCGGAATTTGATTTTTTTTGATTTTTTTTGAATTTGTGGATTTTGGTTTGATGTCTTCCACTGCTGCCGACATTATAACGACATCCGCCCATTGAAAATTTTTCACCACGGCTTTATACATTTCATCGCTTGATATTATATACTCTGTTTCGATATTTTTTTGTGCCGAAAGGGGAGTGGGACCGAGAATTAATTTTACATTTGCACCATGATTTTTTGCGGAATTTGCGAGTGCGATTCCCATTTTTCCAGTTGAAGGATTAGAGATAAATCTTACAGAATCCAAATATTCTCTCGTTGGTCCGCCTGTAATTAAAATATTTTTTCCTTTTAGAAATTCATTATCTGTTTTTTGTAAATGCT
>JAYEHX010000009.1:0-6059 GCA_034659735.1 Fidelibacterota bacterium
AGGGGACCGGGGTCAATTTTTTTCAATTTTTTAAAAGCAGAATTAGGAGAATTACCGATAATTGCAGAAGACCTTGGTGTTATTACCGATGAAGTAAAAGAATTGAGAGATGAGTTTAATTTTCCGGGAATGAAGATTTTACAATTTGCTTTTGATTCGGAAAATAACCAATTTCTGCCTCACAATTATGATACGGAAAATTGCATTGTTTATACAGGAACTCACGATAATAATACAACTCTTGGCTGGTATAATAATGATGCAACCGAAAATGATAAAAATAATGTTAGTAAATTTACAGATTATGACGGAGACAATATCTCTTGGTCGCTTATTAAAATGGCAATGAAATCAAAAGCAATGTGGTCAATTATTCCGATGCAAGATATTTTGAATTTAGATGAATCGGCGAGAATGAATTTACCCGGAAAGGCAGAAGGTAATTGGAAATGGAAACTTGAAAATCTTAATATAGATGATGAAATTAAAAACAAATTAAATAATTTAACAAAAGTTACGAATAGGAATTAATTCTAAATATAAATTATGAATTTGGAAATTAACAAATATATACAAAGTAGTAAGATGATATTTATTATATTATTTGTATTAGGTTTTTCTATAAAATTATCTGCTTCTGATACTACGAATATAAAATTAGAACAAATAAACGAGTATTACAAAATTAAAGGAATCACAAAATTTCATATTTCAAATAAAAAATACTTTCTCACGGCAGAAGTGCTAAATAATAGTAAAATATATTCAAAAAGTTATAAAGATATAAGAGTAAAAAATGAACTTAATTCATCAATTAATTATTCCAGATTTTTTTTCAATTCATTTAGCAGTGGAGTTAAAATAAATTATTTTAGTTTGAGTGATGAACATATAAATTATTCAAATGATTATTCAAAAATGTATTTTGGTTTTATAAATAGATTCAAACCAAATGCATTATATTTATTAAATACAGGTTTTTTATCTGAACGACGAATGAATATTCAAGATAAAGGTTATTTTATCAATTTTCATTATTTACCAAATTCTAATTATGATTTAAAACCATATTCAAAAGTTAATTATGAAAAAACCCATAGAAGACAAAACTACAAAATAAATAATAGGATTCTATTTAATAAAGAAATCACCAAAAATGTAAGAAATAAATTACAAGGGAAGTATTTGGTAATTAACCGAGAATATTTTGTAGATGAATTGGGAAAAGAAATTGAGAAACGGACTAATGAAAGATATGATTTCAGCAATAATTTGGTCTTTCCAATTGCATCAAATTCACGAATGGATTACGATGTTGAATTTATATCAAATAATGATAGGCATAGATTTTCATTTGCAGATTCTATGGTAAGTCGAACATATAAGATGCTTGAATTTAATAATAAAGTAAAAATGATAAACGAGTTTCGGAAACTAAAAACTATATTTTTTATATCAAATGAATATAAACAGTATCAATCGGAAGCTACTACTGACGGAATAAACTTACCAACCGGATATATATTTAATAAAAAAATAATTAAATTAAAATCATCATATAAATTTTCTAAAAAGGATACGATTTCAGTTCAATACAATGCGTCATTATTAAATTTTGATACACCTGATACTGCAAATTATGATGATAGAGATGAATTGTCGTATTCGATAAATACAAAGTGGCGACATCAGTTCAACTCTTTTTTATATTTTGATATTTCCGGATATTTTTATTTTCATCATTTGGTATATTTATGGCATCAGAAGTCGGCAAATAATCATTGGAATAGAACTTATTCAATCAAGTCAAATATCGTTTTAAATATTCCTAATCGCATTATTTGGAAATCAGAACAGGAAATTTATACAAATTATTTTGTCTATGATTATGAGTATCTGCCATTTGTTCATGTGAATAGTATCGTATTTAGAGGATTAAAATTAAACCAAAATTTTAAATATTATATTAAAAGAAACTATGGAATTAATATAAAATTATTTTCACGATGGGAAGACAGAGGATTCCTCGATTGGGAAAATTTTTATCAAGAATCGACTCATAACAAATTTGAATATAAAGTTGCACTATCTTTTTTTGTGGGTAAAAATAAAATTTCCGCGAATATTGGACCTTCCTTTTCAGAACGATTTGATTATAGCTATGATGTGAACAATGAAAAATATTTAAGTTATTCAGCCACAAGAAAAGGAGTTAGTTTTTCCATTAGATATAAACATTTTTTTGATATGAGATATAATTTGCAAAGTATTAAACAGCAGGACCAAAAAGCATATTTAAATAATTCAGGATTAGTTAGTATTCATTTTACAATTTAACGGAAAAATTAATATATTAGTGAAATTATTTTATTCATATTTATAATGATAATGATAGTAGTGATAATATTTCCCATATTTTAGTGAGCTGGATTGCACTTCATTTATTACTCCACCAACGATAGGTGTTTTTGTGTTTTTTAAGGTTTCAACTGCATGCCTGATTAATTCCATATCGGTTTGACCCGAACGAGATACAAGGAATACTCCATCAACAAGTTTACCTATTAATATCGGATCGGTAACAGCAAGTACAGGTGGTGCATCAAAAAAGACCTTGTCAAATTTACCGCTTAATTCTTTTACTACCTCTTTCATTCTATTAGCACCAAGTAATTCAGAAGGATTTGGTGGAATATTTCCAGACGGTAATATGTATAAATTTTTGACATCTGTTTTTTTAATTGCTTTATCATAAGTTGTTTTTTGTATAATTAACTCGGATAAACCAGGTGTTTTGTCTTGGTCAAACATTTTGTTAATTACCGGTTTTCTCATATCTGCATCAACAAGTAGTGTTTTATGACCAAGTTGAGCAAATGATATTGCTAAGTTTACAATTGTTGTTGTTTTTCCTTCACCAGATGTTGCTGATGTGACAGAAAATGTATTTAATTTTTTATCAATTTGTGTCAATTCAATATTTGTTCTAAAAGATCTGAATGCTTCTGAAATAGGTGATCTTGGTTCTTGATATGTAATTAATTTACTTTTTAAGTATTCTTTTTCGTGTATATGTTTTTTCCCTTTGTTTTCTCCAATCTTAGGAATAACTGAAAGTACAGTAACTCCCAAAGCATCTAAATCTTCTTTTCCTTTTATTGTAGTATCAAGTGCCTCTCTCACAAAAGCTATTCCAACTCCTAAACCCAATCCTAAAATCATTCCAATCATTATATTCATTTTTTTCTTTGGCTTTATTGAATCAAAATTAGGTATTGCTTTATCTATAACATATATAGCTCCAATTTTACTCTGTTCATTTATTCTTGATTCTTCATATTTTTCTTTCATCATTAGGTATAGTTTTTCATTGACTTGCTGAGTTCTTGCCAATCTAATATAATCTATATGTTTTTTTGGTAAGGCATCAAGTTGATCTAAATAGTGTTGGTTTAGTTTTTTATATTCTTTTACCTTTGCTTGCAAACTTATTTTTTTGGTTTCTAATGTTAGTATATTTTCTATACTTTCTTGATTAGATGCAAATGGACTATTAGGTCCCGGAGTGTATCCCGCCTTTAACAGTATTTTTGTCTCTTCGGTTAATTGGTTTTGTAACGAGTTCCTTTTTTCTTTTTGTTCATCAATAGCATATGATTGACCATCAATTTGTGTTTGTAATCTGGCAAGAGTCATTTCTATTTTGCTTATTTCTGCTTTTAACAGATTTATTTTTGGGTTAGCGATTCTCAAGGATTCATCTAATAGATCTTTTTCTTTTTTAGATAGATTGTCTTTTAAGTGGCTTATTTCCTTAATGACTATTTCATGTTCTGCCGTTGCTGTAAAATAAACTGATTCAAATTCAGATGATTTTTCAATTAATATTCTGGAGTTTTCATCAAGATTTACAACACCTTCTTGTTGTTGATATTTTTGTAATTTATTTTCACTATTTGATAATTGAGTTTGGATTGTGTCAAGCTGATCCGATAAAAAGTTTTTGATTCTACCGCTGGAACTTGCGGATCTTTCCAAATCATTTAAAACATATTCATTAACGAAAGTGTTTACAATAATCGAAGCTTCAATAGGATCCATCGATTCTAATGAAATTTTTATTGTTTGTGTTTCTCGCGTAGTTTCAATATTGATTAATTCTTTTAATCGGTTAATGTATTCATTATTAACATTTATTTTAGAGGATTGTATATTGTCATTATTTTTTTTGGAGAATAACTTTTTCCAAAATGACTCTTTTTGAGGTTCTTGACCTTTTTTGAATAAATAAAGTGAATCTAATGGATAGTTATTTTTTAGTGTATTTATTGTTCGTTTAGATAATGATCTGGATTTTAAAATTTCTACTTCATTATTAATTTCGAATTGGGAGTTGCCCATTGATGAGAATGGATTTATAAAACTGTTATTTTGATTTTCTATTAATAGAAGTGATGACGATTGATAAATATTTGGTGATGTTAATGTATAAATTACTGTCAATGTCATAATAATAACAAATGATATTATAATTATCCACCTATTTCGTAGCATTGTATATATTAAATCTTTTATATTTATTTCATTTTCTTCAGGTAGTATATTTTTTTGTTCCATTTAGTTTCCTCTTTTTAATTTTAAACTCAAATATAAATTAAATTATTCAAAAATACTATAAAATATTTTTTATAATATATTCTTTATTATTTAAAATGAATGACTTTGTTGCATCATAGTCGTTTTTTATTTTTCCATCTAATATGTTTGATTCAATCATTGATTTTATCTTTCCAACTATTGGCCCCGGTTTAATGTTAAAAATTTCCATTATCTCTTTTCCGCTAACGGGTGATTGAAAATTGCGAAGTTTATCTCGTTCTTCTACTTCAATTATTCTTTGTTCAACAAAATTAAAATTGTCAATAAAACTTTTAACCTTATATTCATTTTTTGAAGTAATATCCGCTCTGCATAATGAAAGCAAATCATTAATGTCATCACCGGCATCAACCATTAATCTGCGAACGGCACTATCCGTCACTTTTTCACTTGCTATTGCAATTGGTCTCAAATGCAATTTAATTAATTTAGTAATATAGTTTATCTCTTTTGTTGATAGTTTTAATCGTTTTCCGATTTTTTCAAACATCTTTGCTCCAACATCTTCGTGAGCATAATATGTCCAACCAATATTACTTTTATATCTCTTCGTATTGGGTTTGCCAACATCATGAAATAGTGCAATGAGTCGCAAAATTGGATTGTCGGTATATTTTGTTATATTGTCAACAACTTCAATTGTGTGCTTCCATACATCTTTATGAAAATAACCGTTTTTTTTCTCGACACCTTTCAATGCGGATAATTCAGGAAAAAGTATATCCATCAATTCGGATTCATCCATCAATTTTAATCCAATTGATGGTTTTGCGGTTGATAGAATTTTAAAAAGTTCATCACGAATTCTTTCATAAGAAATTATATTTATTCTATCGGCTGTATTAATAATTCCATTGAAAGTGGTTTTATCTATTTCATAATTAAGTTGAGTTGAAAATCTGATAGCTCGTAACATTCTCAAAGGATCATCGAAGAAAGTGGATTCTGCATCTAATGGTGTGCGAATTATTTTTTGTTTTAAATCTTGAATTCCATTAAACGGATCGAAAAAATCTCCAAAAAAAGATGGACGAATATCAACAGCCATTGAATTAATTGTAAAATCTCTTCTCTTCAAATCTTCATTTAAATCGGTAAATGTTATTTCAGGTTTTCGTGAATTTGTTTTATATACCTCTTTTCGTGCAGATGTAAGTTCTAAAGTCAAGTTTTTCATCGGAATCATTGCTGTGCCAAATTTACCGTATTTTATTATTGTTTTTATTTTAAAATGTTTGGCTACTAATTCTGCAAATTTTATTCCATCTCCTATTACTACAATATCTAAATCGGTTATTGGTCTATTCAATAAAGCATCACGAACTACACCACCGACAATGTAAACCGCTATTTTATTGTCTTCAGCGATTTTGCCAATATTTTTTATTGTTTTTTCTAAT
>JAYEHX010000010.1:0-6047 GCA_034659735.1 Fidelibacterota bacterium
AATTATTAGATATTTTTGAAATCAATGCACTTGGAAATCACAATATATTAAATGCTTCGGCTGTAATAGCATTGGCACATCAATTAAAAATTTCTACAGCAAAAATAAAAAACGGAATATTAAAATACACCGGAGTTCAGAGACGATTTGAAATCAAGCATAAAATTAATGATATAATTTTTGTTGATGACTATGCACACCATCCATCGGAAATTGAGGCGACACTAAAATCTACAAAAAAATCATATCCAAATCGAAGAATTATTGCAATGTTCCAACCACATCTCTACAGCAGAACTCAAGATTTTTATAGAGAATTTGCTAAAGCACTTTTGGTTGCAGACGAAATTTTTATTGCAAAAATATATCCGGCAAGAGAGAAACCAATTGACGGCATAACAAGTCAATTAATCGCAGATATAGTAGAAAAATCCGGTCATAAAAAAATTCGTTATATTAAAGATTTTACAGAATTAGAAAATGAAATTGCCTCCATAATAAGAGAAAATGATATTCTGATATCGCTTGGAGCCGGAACAATAAATATGTCGCTTGAAAAAATATACGAAATCTATGAACAACGAATTATGCAAAAAAAATAAATCATGGCAAAAGATAAAATGAACAAAAACACAAATAATAACTTAAAAACAAAATCAATCAAAAAATATTTTTGGATTACATTTTTGGTTTTATTCATTATAACTGCTTTTTTATATGCAAAATCACAATTTGTATTTTTAATTGATGAAATATTTGTGACGGGAAATCATGAATTAACTAAAAATGAAGTTATAAAAATCAGCAAAATAAATAAGGGCGAAAATATATTTTCAGTCAAAATTGGTGAGACAATAAATATTATTAAGGAAGAACCTTATATCAAATATGCTTTTGTAAGCAGAATATTTCCCAATAAAATCATGATAAACATTATTGAACGAAAACCAGTTGCATTAATTAAGATGGACGAGATATATTCATTTGATATTTATGGAATATTACTTCCGAAACCAACTAGAACAAAAAATGATTTACCACAAATTACGGGTGTAGAATCTATTTATAAATTTGAGTTCGGTAAATCAAGTGTCCATTTACAAATTCGTCAAGGTGTTTATATTATAGCTCAAATCAGTAACTACTTCAAAAATATAAATAGTTTTATATCAGAATTATATTGGGACAAGAATTCTAAAGAATGGTTAATCCTCAGTGACAAATATAAAACACATATTAAATTAGGTGATAGCAATTTTGCATATAAGTTGCAAGCTCTAAACAAATATTTGGAATTGCGGAAGAAGAAAAACAGAAATTTAAATAGTTTAAGTTATATTGATTTAAGGTTTAACAATCAATTAATTATAAAATAATGGGAAAAATATTATGGCTGAAAAAAGAATAATAAGTGGATTAGATATTGGAACAACCAAAATATGTGCAATTATTGGTGAATATGATCCGACTGAAAATGTATATAAAATTCTTGGACTTGGAAAAGCGCCATCTAACGGTTTGAGAAGAGGTGTAGTTGTTGATATTGGAAAGACGACAAATTCAATTATTGAAGCTGTAAAAATTGCACAGATGCAAGCAGATACACCGATAAACGGCGTTACAATAGGAATTGCCGGCGACCATATTCGTAGTTTTAATTCGACTTCAACAATAGTAATAAGTCATAAAGGTGGTAATAAAATTCAAGATTCTGAAATTGATCAATCGGATGTCAAACGAGCATTAGATTCTGTAAAATCTGTAAATGTTGGAGTGGATAGAGAAATTATGCATATTATTCAACAAAAATATCAGATTGACAATCAGATGGAAATCACAAATCCAATAGGCCTTTCGGGAAGTAAATTGACAATAAATGCTTTAATTATAACGGCGGCAATTAATAATGTAAAAGATTTGGTAAGAAGTGTTCAATCTACCGGTTTGAATGTTCACGGAGTTGTTTTGGAACCATTATCTTCTGCTGAATCTGTTTTGACTGAAGACCAAAAAGAGCTGGGAGTTGCATTGATAGATATTGGTGGTGGAACAACAGATGTGACTGTTTTTCAGAAAGGATATGTGAAACATGCAGGAGTTGTTGGATATGGTGGTTCTATAATAACAAATGATGTTGCATCTATAATTCATACTTCTTTTATGGAAGCCGAAAGAATAAAAACAAATTATGCTTATGCATCTACTGCAATATTAAATGAAAACAACAAAGTCGATATAAGTGTAAAAACATTAAATGGTCAAGATGAAATCCAACTTGATTCTTATCAATTATCACTATATGTTGAAGCACGAATGGAGGAAATCCTTTTATTGGTTAAGGAGCAAATAGAGAAATTTATTGATATAAAAAAATTAAGTGGCGGGATAATTTTTACCGGTGGTGGCTCATTATTGAGAGGATTAAATGACACGACAAAAAAGATATTTGGTGTTGCAAGCCAAATTGGTTATCCAACAAGATTACCCGGTTTGGAAAAAGTAAATCTCAGTCCGGAATATTCTACAGCTATCGGATTACTGCATTGGTCAAAACTAAATGATAATAAACAAAATATAATGTCTGTTGATTCAGATGCAAAAATATGGCATAAAATCAAAGATTTTTTATCAACAATTATAAAAGAATATTTTTAAAAATAATCCATAGGAGGAATTATGTTATTTGAATATGATGAAATAAACGATATGAATGCAAAAATTAAAATTGTTGGAGTTGGCGGTGGTGGTGGAAATGCTATCAATAGAATGATTAAAAACAATTTAATGGGTGTTGAATTTATCTCTGTGAATACTGATGCACAAGCTCTAAATCATAGTCAAGCAGAAATTAAAATTCAAATCGGACATGAACTTACAAGAGGACTTGGTGCAGGTGCAAAATTAGAAGTTGGTTCTGAAGCAGCAAATGAAAGTAAAGAGACATTGAATCAGAAATTAGAAGGTGCCGACATGGTATTTATCACTGCCGGAATGGGTGGTGGAACGGGAACAGGTGCAGCTCCGGTAATAGCTAAAATTGCGAAAGATCTCGGTGCTTTAACTATCGGAATTGTCACAAAACCTTTTCTCTTCGAAGGTCCGGGCAGAACAAAAAGAGCAGATAAAGGAATTCAAGAATTAAAAAAATATACCGATACGCTGATAGTCGTTCCAAATGAAAAATTGATTAAAATTGTTGATGAAGACACTCACTTAGAAGATGCATTTAAAGAAGCAGATTCAATATTACATCAAGCAACGAGTGGAATTTCTAACCTTATCACTCAAAATGGATTAGTCAATCTTGATTTCGCAGATGTAAATACAATCATGAAAGATATGGGCGATGCAATAATTGGAACAGGAACTGCAACTGGAGAATCTCGTGCTGTAATGGCTGCATCAATGGCAATATCAAGTCCATTATTAGAGGATATAAATATCAAAGGTGCTAAAGGTGTTTTGATAAATTTTACCGGTGGAAATGATATGAGATTAGCAGAGATAAATGAATCTGCAAAAATTATACAAGAAGAAGTTGGTAATGAAGCTGATATTATTTTCGGAACTGTCATCAATCCTAAGATAAAAGATGAAATTCAAATAACTGTAATTGCTACCGGATTTAATAGAAGAATAGAAGAGAAAAAAATTACCAATATTTCATCGATTGCTCTTCCCAAAACAACTATTTTTTCAGAAATTGAAAAAGAACATGAAGACAATGTTGTAAAGTCAGCACCTGACGAGCAATTATTTTTTGATTCTACTGATGATTTTAGCCCTAATGTCTTTGATGAAAATGATTTAGAAATTCCTGCATTTTTAAGAATGCAAAACAGAATGAAATGATAAAAATGTTTAGTGGTTTAGTGGTTTAGGATGTTAGAAATAATTTTTATTTACAATAAATTATAAAATTAAAATGAGTATTTTTTTTTCGTATTCATTTATTTGATCCTTCTTAAACGGTATGACGGCTGAATTTTACCTGCATCTTGATGCGTAACGAAAAATGTCAGGTGCAACGATTTGTTATACATTCTTTTCTTTCTCCATATTATAGGCTATGCGTAGTTTGGGATTTTGAAACTATTAACTTTCAATTTAGAACTAATCTTATCTAATGCTATAATCTTCAATATTAGCACTTTACACAAATTACATATAGCCCTTGTTGGCGTGTCATACCTTATATTTTAATCCAAAAATGGTATAATAACAAATCGTTTTCTTTTTTTCTATGGGCAATAGAATGTGAAAATGCAAAAATATCTGTATTTTCTTTCATAATAATTCTTTCATCTTCATTCCAAAAATTATCTTTATTTGATAATTCATTTATCCAACTATTAACTTTGCCTTTCCAAAAATGAAAATTCTCCTTTTCAACAAAACCAACTATTCCACATTCATTTAATCCTTTACCGTGTTTTCCAATTTTAAAGCGTTCAATTCCACCATTTTTATTTTTTCCAATAACATATTCTTTTTCTCTTGTTTTTGGAGATGGAGCAGGTAATCTTTTAGATTCTACAATAAAAAGAGGTTTGTTAATTTTTCCTTTTTCGCTTTCATAAAAATAAATGTCAGGAATTCCCTTAGTATCATAGAACAAGTCACAGTATTGATTTAGTGCTAATATCGAAAATTCTTTTTCTAATAAAACAGCATTTATTTGTTCAACTAAAACCTGCGTTAATTTATTTTCGTTCAACGGTTTTATTATGTCTATATTTTCTAATGCTGATATAAAATTCTTAGGAACTTCTTTAATCGTTTTTACAACAAAAGAAATTGTCTTCCCCTTTGGAATACTAATTTCAGGTTCTTGATGATAATAATATTCTTCTGCAATCATTAATATCCTAATGTAGAAAGGTCAGAAAAACATTTGTCAGCATCACGATAAGCTATTAAGGAAAGCCAATATCTGTTTTGATTGGGCTTAATAAATACAATAGTGTCTTTATCAGGATATAATTTGATAATCCTATTTACGGTAAGTTGTTTTGACATTTCAAAATCAGATAACTCTTTTAAATTTATCTTTGAGTTGTCTGAATGAAAAACAGGTTTTTTTTCTTTTGAATCGTATTTGAAAATTGTAGCTATATATGAGCTTCTTAATTTCACAATATCACTTAATCTAAATTTCCTATTATTATCTTCATAAATAAGATTTAATACTTTTGAAAACTCTTGACCGTAATTGGATAGTATAGGTTCAAATTTGCCAACAGGTATTGGTTGAACTGCTTTTGAGTTTTCTCCGTGTCGCAAAAAATCTTGCATATAAATATTTACATCAGAAATAATATTGTTGTCAAATTCAGATAATTTAATTTCACCATCATCATTCAAAAAAGGAAGATTAATAATATCTTTTTTTAGAATTGATGTATTTAAATTAATAAGCACTTGACTGCTTGAAGAGAATATATAAAATCTATAAAAATCATTATATTTATTAAATGATTGGATTATTGATTTAAGAACTGTGTTATTATTATTTTTTGAAACAATTCCAATTATTTTGTCTTTGAATGAAAAATCAATTTTATTATAAAAAACTGGTATTGTTTTTTTACCAATGTTTTCTTTGATAATTATATTAGGAGCTTTAAAAAGAATTCCATTATTGGGTATTTGTACAAATTTAGTATCTCTGCTAATAGATGTCAATGCTGAATAATCAATTCTATTCTCGTCAATAGCTTCCGTTGGCAATGTTTGTAAATTGTAAAAATAGTTTGGCTTTAATTCCCCTTTTGTTCCTTTAATAAATCCTTCTCCTACTTCACAATTGTTTTTCTTTAAATATTTTTCTAATGAGGAAATATCTTTAACTTTCTCAATAAGTGTTTTTATTCTTCCGCCACCAACAAGATTATTTTTCCATATGTAGTTATTATTTATAGCTGTTATTCTATCAACAAAATGCAAATCGTAATCATCAATTTCAAAAACTATTCTTTCTCTTGTTGCTTTAGTTCTCCGAAATGTTAGATGTAAAATATTATTATCAATATTAGGTTTTTCATTTT
>JAYEHX010000011.1:0-6015 GCA_034659735.1 Fidelibacterota bacterium
AATCCACAAATCAATCTCTTTATATTTTACAATAAAAGAATCAAATCTTCCCGACTGCATAAATTTTCTATAATCTCTTGATTGAAAAATCATTCTCTATATATTACTTTAATTAACTCTCACAAAAAATCAAAAGGTCTTAATATTTGATAAAATTTAATTTTTCCCTTTTCCTTCTCACTACTATCCAAAATGAATTTCAAATAATCCAAACGGACAGGCATCAACACACAATTCACAAACAATACATTTTTCTGTTTCGAATTGCAATTTGTTGCCTTTCATTTCTAATGCACCGGCAAAACAAACCGCAGTGCAAGCTCCACAATGGATACACTCATCTTCATTTAAATGTATATATTTATCTACGGATTGATACTCTACTTTATTCTTTTTTAGAAATTCAAGTGCTAAATTTAACTCACTTTCCTTACCGTTCATTTCAATAAATGCCGTTCCTTTTTCACCTGAACTTATATCTGCTTTAATAATATTTACACTTATATCATGTTCTTTTATAAGATTATTTATTATCGGTAAATTCGTTGTCTCTGTGGAAAATGTCAAAATAAATCGTATTTTCATCTATTCATCTCCTCTAATCTCAAGATTATTTAACGAGGTATTATTCGGTAAATTTTGAACAGGTTTAGTAATTACAAAACTTCCATCTCTAATTTGTTCTTTCAATTTTTCCGCAATTATTCTCGCTTTGGAAATGCTTGATAATGGAGCAGTTCTAATCTTTTTATTATTAAGCATAATACTTCCGGATTGCAACTCTTGATAATTTGTTCTTGCGATTTCCGGATGTCCGTCAGTGCCATAATCTGCAACTATTGTTTCAATATCTCTATTTTTTATTGAAACAAATTTTGCAATATCTACATCTAAAATCGGTATGGGAATTCCCACTCCGATAAAAATACTTACACCGTATTTATGAAAATATGCAGCTTTGATAAATTTCGGATCCATCTTTTTCATATCGCCAATCAATGCCAAAGTTCTTGAATTTTTTATGGGAATTCCTTTTGAATTTTTCTCGACACTTGTATCAAATTGAGTTCCATGCCAAGACACAAATCCTTGTGCACCACATAAAAACACTTTCGTTCCAATTCCAATTGTTCTCAATTCAGGATCGTTCAAAAGTGGACTCAATTCTCCGGAAGTTGAATAATTCACATTCCCCATTTGCGGTAATAAATTTCCCATATATGTATAAATTAATTTGTCGGAAGTATTCACAGCAGAAGGATAATTTTGATATGCGTTTCTCGGATTATATAAATACATCTCGTTGACATTATTTTTATTGATTGTCGTTCTAATCTCTTTTCTTGGATAACAATCTGTTCCCTTTGCCGATGCTTCAAGTTTCACATCTTCGCCTTTAATAAGCGATTCTATAACATGAGCACCACCATATTTATAATTATTTTCCGCCTCTTCCGATGCTCCGATAAAAACATCAACAGCCGCAAGTCCCGCAGATACAGGCACATTATTCAATTTTACTTTTTCCATTCGGATAGGTGGATCTGCATGACCAAAATTTACAAATGCTCCGGAGGAACACATAGCACCAAATGTTCCTGTCGTCACCACATCTACTTTTTTAAAAATTTCTTCAGGAGAATTTTTCTCCGACATCTGTGAGACCTCTTCAGCCGTAAGAATTACCGCCGAACCATTTCTTATTTTTTCATTTATCTCTTCAACTGTTTTTTTCATAAAATACAATTCTTCTATTTTTTTTAATCTTAATTTATATTTAAGTATATTTTCTATTAACTTATTTTATTTACTTAAAATGCCACCGAAAACATAAAGGGTGATTTCAATTCATCAGTATAAATAAACTGCCCAAATCCAATTGAGTAATTTTTGATAAACACTTGAATTCCATAATGAAAAACACTTTCATAAGATGAATATCCAACTGATAAATTTCCAATTTTATTCAAATAGTGTACATCTAATCTGTAAAACATTTCCAATTCATTATCCATTCCCATCGATGTTCCAAGATGAATACTTTTTAATTTCAGTTCATTTCCTAAATAATATTTTGTCGGTAATGAAGTCGATTGATTTGATAAATTATTCATCATTCCCAAGTTTTCAAATCCAACATACGGATTAATTATTTCACTAATTTTATATTTAAAAATTGAGCTTAATTCAAAACCCCAACTTGTCTCATAATATAATTTTTCAAAAAGAATGTCCGCTGAAATTCCAACAGTCATTTTATCTTTTTTGAAAAATTTTCCTCCACCAAATGCAAAATTATAATATTGTGTTTCTCCAACAGGATCATCGCTCGGTTGTTCTCCGCGAATCTCAATTCCATCAGAAAGCAAACCTCTAAAACCAATAAATCCTTTGTCAAAATTATAATTTATTACCGAATATTTCGTGTCGTACATCCAAGGTGAATATGCAGTATAAAAACTATTTTGCTTGATTTCATTCTGTTTTAAAATCGATACTAAATTATAATTATATCCGGAGACAATATCATTTGGTAATGACAAACCCGGCATTCCAAAATTGGCTGACAAATTGATAATAAATCCAAATACAATTATCAAGATGAATGTTTTTTTATTATTTATTTTCATAACTATTCCTTTTTTTTTATTAAAATCTGAATTTCCAAGTGAATATATGACTTACTCCCTCACCATATTTTCCCAAAAGAAAAGCATAATCTATACTTGTAAATATATTTTTCCAAGCATTATATTCAGTTCCAAAACCAATAATCGGCATCTTATCATCAACTCCGCCACGAATCACAAAATGCGGAATCACCTCAATTTCTGTACCAAAATGATATGTCGGACTTATCGTTTCGCTTCCTTTAAATGCACCTGTAATTAATATTCTATCTATAATCGTATATGCCACATTCACATTATATAATGCTGGAAAATCATCTTGTTTCTGAATTTGATAAACATAATTATCTCCAGTATCCCATTTAATTCCGCCTCCAAGATCTTTCGCAATAAAACCAATAATCAAATTTTCTATTGGAATTGCAGTCACTCCAATATCCATTCCAAACCCGCTTCCTTTCGCTCCGGGCAATCTGTCCCAAAGTATCTTTGCCGTCGCTCCAACTGATATTTTTTCTGATAGTTGCACTCCAAACGAAGTCAAAATCGCATTCTGACTTGTGCTATACATTTCTGTGAAATTATTTGAATAATTCCTACCCTCTATCTCATCAACTCCGGCATGAACCCACATAATAGAAAAACCTGCTGTCGGTGGCATATTCGTTCCGAAACCAATCATGCTGTGTTTTCTATCCAATGAAAGAAATTGGAATGAACTCGAAAATTGTTTACTTTTTAACAGTGAAACATTTGCGGGATTTTCATATACTCCTGCCAAGTCATTTAAAATCGCACCGGCACTATTTCCCAATCCTGCCATTCTTGCATCAGTCGGCATTCGCAAATATGCCCCGCCATAACCACCGGTATCAACTGCAAGCAATCCACTAATTCCAATTAAAATTATTAAAATTATTTTTGTATATATTTTCATATTTTATCCTAATCTAAAATTATTAGTTTTGTCCAATCAACTTCTTTTTTGTCTCCGGAATTAAAAGTCACTTTAATAAAATAAACGCCATTAGCTACAATATCATTCATCTCATTTTTGCAAGTCCACACAAAATCTATTTCCCCTTTGGTAACATTTTTATCAGTTAAAACTTTTTTAACTCGCTTCATACCAAAATCAAAAACTTCAATTGTCGCATTCCCATCATTTGGAAAATTGCAATGAATTCTCACATATCCGTCATCATTCCAAATGTTCATTCTCGCTGGTGAAAATGGATTTGGATAGACACTCATATCTAATTTATTCAAATTTGGCAAAGATTGAACTCGTCTAATAATTTCCCAAGTCACACCATTATCCGGAGATTTTGCCAATCCGTCATCACTTCCAATCCATAAATAATTATCCTCATCAATAGCCACCGAATAAATTTTTTCCGAATAAATTCTCACACCACCATCGTCCATAATCGCACCATTTTTTACCCAACTCCAACCATCGCCACTTATGTATAAACCATCTTCACTTCCAACAAAAACAAAATCATTTCCAGAATTGATATTATAAATATTTACATTTCGTAATGTAGAATTCCACTCTAATTCTCCACTATTTTCATCCGTATAAACAAGTGAATAATATTCATTAGGATCATTTGCAGGAAGCGATGCACCATAGATTACACCATTATCACTTCTATATAATGCTCTCACAAAATTTCCGCTGACATCAGAATTTTGTGCCGTATATTTTATCCAAGTAATTCCACAATCGTAAGAAATATTTATTCCTCCTGCGGTTCCAACTGCAATCGTATCCTCGACAGCGATTACACTAAATCCCATGTGATTAAAATTTTCTTCATATCCAAGTGCACCACTCGAAGGACTTAAATCAAAATCGTGAGAAGTCGTTTCATTCAAAGTATCCAAATCATCAGGTGGCAAAACCACTCGTTTCCAACTTGCTCCAAAATCATCACTTCGCCTTGTTCCACCTGCCCAACTTGTTGCCCACAAAATCGTGTCGCCATTTGAATTTACATTTACAGCCAAATCGTAAGTGACATTCTGCACCGGAACAGTAATAGGTAATGCCGGAATTGTATCTCCAAAATAAATAACAAAATTTGAATCTGCGTGATCAACCATCTGTGGAAAATGTGTCCAACTATGTCCGTCATCTTCAGAATAACTTATTCCATTCCCAACAGGTAAATTACTACTACTTATCACAGTATCATAAGCAGTTGCAATCCAAATTTTTTCTCCGAGTGTAGCAATCGCCGAAACACCACCATAGGCAACACTTCCAAGCGAATTATAATATGTATAAAAACTCTCGCCGGCATCATAAGTAATCGATAAACCCGCACCGGTTGCAAATAATAATGTTGAATCGCCACTCACCTGTATATCACTCACACCATTCGAACCAATTCCTGCATAAGCAATAGAATCCGGCAAAGAATCATTTAGTGCAAGTGTAAAATTTTCTGGCACCAAAGATTTAGCAAAAATTGAAACCACAAAAATTATATTTATCAGAATTATTTTATATATTTTTTCTTTCAAACCCATACTCCTTCATTAATAAATTACAATTGAATCTAAAACCGCTTCACTCTCTTCATCAGAATAATCTACTGCAATATATCTGAAATAATTTGTTGCCAATGAATTTGTAGAACTTATTGTTAGTATATTTGAATAAATTCCATCGTTTGCAACAGCATCATTATGAATTGCTTCATTACCATCATCATGTAATAAAAAAGCACCACTCCAACTTCCCGGATTACTATTATCTTCAACTTGAAAATAAACAGTTTGAATATCATCTAATCCATTTTTATCACTTACAGTCGCATGTATATTAATATATTCATCACCTGAACTTGGTTTTTTCACAGAATCCGGTGCATCAATATATTCGATTACAGGAGCATAATTAAAATCAAAAATAATCGAATCTGCAACAATTTCGGCAAGATTATCATCGCTATCTTTTGCACTGAAAATTGCTTTCATAACTCCCAAAGGAACATCCGGCAAATCCGCATCAAATGTAATTCCGAAATATTGATCATAAGGAAGTTGATCTCCATTTTTTCCTGAATCATTCAGTGTCACTGTTTTGGAAACGATATCTGATTTTGGGTAATATACATCAACAGAAACATATATACATTCAACATTATTATCATTTATAAATGTTTGCAAATGAATCTGCTTTAAATCTTTATTATACAAAATTTCTGTTTGTGATAATTCAGGAATATTTGGAATTTCATTATTTGTTGGAATTTCCGGTCCGCAACTATTAAGAATAATCAATCCAATTATTAATATAAATATTTTTTTTCTCATCTCTAACCTCCTAACCTCTAACCTACTAACCCTCTAACCTACTAACCCTCTAACC
>JAYEHX010000012.1:0-6008 GCA_034659735.1 Fidelibacterota bacterium
AACAGAAACGGACAAATAATTATTGTGCATAATTCAATTTCCGAATTAGAATCATTGCAAGAAAAAATAGCAAATTTCGTGCCAAATCATAAAATACAAATTGGGCATGGAAAAATGAAAGGCAAATATTTAGAAAAACTGCTCCTGGATTTTCATCATCATAATTTTGACATCTTAATCACAACAACAATTATTGAATCCGGAATTGATATACCAAATGCAAATACTCTAATTGTTCTGAATGCTCATCGTTTCGGACTCTCCCAACTGTATCAAATCAGAGGGCGTGTCGGTCGTTCATATCGAAAGGCCTATGCGTATTTCATTTTACCGAGAAATCATACTATATCTCAAATAGCTACAAAAAGATTGAATACATTAGAATATTATACTGACTTGGGATCGGGCTATCAAATTGCGATGCAGGATTTGGAAATTCGTGGCGGTGGAAATATTTTTGGTGCGGAACAGAGTGGACATTTAAATAAGATGGGATTTGAATATTTTAATAAAATTTTATCAGATGAATTTACTACAACAAAAAATCCGAATAAAAAAGATGTTGTAAAAGAGGAAAGGGCAGAAATTAATCTGCAA
The DNA here is from genome assembly GCA_034659735.1 of Fidelibacterota bacterium. Lineage (GTDB taxonomy): Bacteria > Fidelibacterota > Fidelibacteria > Fidelibacterales > Fidelibacteraceae > TCS52. Next base: position 598 of record JAYEHX010000012.1, read on the forward strand.
GTCGAATCTCATATATCGAAAAATTATATTGAAAATGAACAATTTCGTTTAGAATATTACAGACAAATTGGAGATGCAAAATCCAAAAGCGAATTAAATAAAATAGAATTAGAAATCAAAGATCGCTTCGGACCACTTCCACAAGAAACTCAAAATTTACTATTGGAAACACAAATTGCAATGCGAGCATCTCGTTCTCATATTTATAAAATTCTCCAACAAACACAAGATGAAATTCGTTTATATTTTGATAATCAAGTTCAAATTATTCAACTACAAAAAAATATCGAGCAATTAGTAAAAAATTGTGCTAACCATAATTATCATATAGAGTTTGCCACTAAAAAAGAATTAATTGGAAAAATAAAAAATAGTGGCAATTCTGCTTTAAAATTATTAAATTTAGTATTGTAATTGAATTTGAAACAAAAGAGGATTAAAATGAAAAAAATAATATTTCTGATAGTGTCGATTTTGCTTGTTCTTATATCTTGTAGCAAAATGGATAAAGATGTAGTTGTAAAAATTGACGGTAAAAATTACACTGAAGAGCATTTTTTAAGAACTATACCGAACATTGATTTTAAAAAACTCCCTGCCGAAAAAAGGGAAGAGTTAGTAAATGAATATGTGCTAAAAAAACTTGCACAAATTGATATGACGGAAAGAGGATTATTGGATTCCGGAGATATTAAAATAGAACTTGATGTTTGGAACTTCTGGCGAGTGGTTAATACTTCTTATGAAAAATTAGTGTTAGAATATATTGTGACAGAAAAGGCAAGACGAATGCTTTATGCAAGAATGAGTCGCGAACTAAAAGCAAGACAACTATTAATTAGTTATAAAACCACAGAACGACAACCAGTTAATACACGATCTGAAAAAGATGCATTAATATTAGCAAATGAAATAAAATCAAAAATTACACCCCAAAATTTCCCATATTACTGTCAAAAATATTCTGATGACAAACATACAAAAAATACAGGCGGGATGATAGTTGGTTGGGTCAATGCGGGACGCATGGTTCCAAGTGTTGACAGTGCTCTATTTTCTACGGAAGCAAATACCGTATCGGGTATTGTTAAATCATCTTTCGGTTATCATTTATTCTTGGTTGACTCCTCAAGGTCGGTAGAAATAGAAAGCTACGAAGACAAGCAATTAGCAATAAAACAACTTGGCTATTCTATGTGGGAATCAAAAATCAATAATAGAATGAAAACCTTGATAGATTCGCTTATAACCAATAATCCAGTAAGCTTTGACGATGAAAGAATTGAATCTTTTTATGATCAGTATTCTAAACTTTCAAAAAATGTGTTTCACGAAGAACAATTCAATTCTTATGATATAATGAGTATTTTTCCAGACAGTTTGCTTATTGGCAAAATTGGAAATGATGAAATCGACAAGGAGTGGATTATCTTTTTTCTTAATACTCTTAACACAAAAAGACCTCCAAGATTTACTTCTTTAGAAAATGTTAAAGCATTAGTCACAGACAATCAAATTCCTTATCTAATTCATGAATTGGCTATAGAAAAAGGAGTTGATAAATTACAAGAACATCAAAGAGCCCTGGATGCACAGACAGCAAACGAAGCATTTAAATATTATAACAGTTTAATAATAGAAAACATCAATCCAACCGAGGAAGAAAAAGAGGATTTTTATAACGAATATAAAGAGCAATTATATAAAACCGATGAGATGGTTGTTGTAAAAGAAGTTCTTGTTAAGGAAAAAAAACTTGCAGACGATTTATTGGAACGACTAAATGCTGGAGAAAAAATTGAACTCTTGGCAAAAAAATATTCTGAACGAAATGTTGGCAAATTCAACGATGGAAAATTACCACCAATTCGCAAGGGACAATATGGAGAGATGGGAAAATCGGCATTTGCTTTAGAAATAGATGAAATCGGCGGGCCATATAAATTAGGATCATATTATTCAATTATAAAATTGGTTGAAAAATTACCTTCTAAAACAAGAGCTTATGAAGATGTTATTCTTGAATTACAATATGATTATATTAGAAAAAATTCAGAAGAAATTACAAACACAAAATACAATGCACTAAAAGAGAAACACACTATAAAAATTAATCAAAAATTTTTGACGAGCTATAATGAAACAAAAAAATAAATTTTTAACAATAAGTGTATTCTTTATCATATTGTTTTTACTCACTAATTGTTTCACAAATGATAAAATTATTGTCAAGCTTGGGAATGCAAAATTGACAGATTCTGATATTAAATTATTAATACCATCAGCCAATAATTCTCAACTTAACTATGAAACTCAAAAAAAACATATCATAAATAATTGGATCGAACAAGAGTTATTATACGCTGAAGCAAAAAGAAGTAAATTAAAAGACAGAAAAAAAATTAACAAACAGGTTGAAACTTTTAAAAAACAACTTATAATAGAAGATTATTTGCAACACTCTTTGTATGAAACTATTCAAATTTCAGATACAGAGATGTTGGATTATTACAATAAAAATATTTCAAAATTTATTGCATCAGACAAATCTGCAATTATAAAAAATTATATTACGGCCGATAAAAAAAGGGCGGAAAAACTGAAAAATTCTTTAATCTTAAATAAACAAGATGGCATTGAATTTGTAGATTTTGAGGATGATGTCCAAATTCAAATAATTAAGAAAAAAAACATTGCATCAAAAATTAGTCAACAGCTTTTTTCTGATTACGATAAAGAATTTATTGGCCCCTTTCAACAAGCGAATAATTTTATTATTATTCAAATATTAAAAAAATTAAATACCGGTGAACAAATTCCATATATTTATGTAAAAGAAACAATAAAAAAAGCGTTGTTAAGAGATAAACAAAACAGTTTATATAACAACCTTTTAACAAAATTAAAGAATAAAAATGAAGTTGAAATTTATGAAACAAATAAGTAAAATTACTATTGCATTATTAATCTTTCTTTCGTTTGCTATTTCGCAACAACTCGTTGATGGTATTGCGGCAATCGTTGGAGAAAAAACTATTTTGAATTCGGAAGTGCAACAAATGACATACCAACTTGCACAACAACAAGAGATAAATCTTGCAAACAACCAAAGCCAATACGAAAAAATATATAATCAAGCTCTTAGAGAAATTATCAACATGCATATTGTAGAACTACAGGCAGAAGTCGATTCTGTTTATGTAAAAGAGCGAGATGTAAACATGACCGTTCAACAGCAAATTGATCAATATATCGCTCAGATTGGTTCGGAAGAAAAATTAGTAGAATATTTCCAAATGCCTTTAGAAAAAATCAAATCTACTTTATTTGATAGAGTAGAATCGCAAATGGTTGTTCAAAAAATGCAACAAAATAAATTTCAAGATATTTCTGTCACAAGACCGGAAGTTGTTCAATATTATTATGCAAACAAAGATTCGCTTCCTCAAATACCCGAACGAGTTGACATCAGCCACATATTAATTAAGCCAAAGCCCTCTAAAGTAAACAGTGAAAAAACACGATCCCGTTTGCTTGAAATAAGAAATCAAATACTAAACGATTCTATATCGTTTGCAGATGCGGCAAGGAAATATTCGGAAGATCCTGGTTCTGCACAAAATGGTGGAACATTTGGTTTTGTTCCAAAAGGAACATTTGTAAAAGCATTTGAAAAGACAGCATTCGCTTTAGAAAAAGATGAAGTTTCTGATATAGTAGAAACAGAATTTGGTTTACACATTATCAAACTTATTGAAAAAAGGGGCGAAAATATTAATGTTGCGCATATTTTGCTGAGCATAAAAGCCGGAGAGGCAGACAACCAATCTACTATTAACAAGTTATCCACATTAAAAGATTCTCTTGGCCAAGGTGCAGATTTTGCTTCGATAGCCATTAAACATAGCGAAGATACCGATGTAGAAATTAATCAAGGACACCTGGGTGAGTTTCCCATTGAAACATTCCAAATTGAATCTTTTAAAACCATTGTCAAAGATATGTCTGTTGATGAGGTTTCAGATCCTTTTCAATCAGAATATGGCTTTCATATAATAAAATTAAACAATCGTAAACCTATAGAAACCATAAAGTTAAACACACATTACGGAATTCTACAAAACATGCTTACAAATGAAAAAAGAGTAACCGCATGGGACGAATGGTTAAACTCTTTATATTCGGAATTTTATGTTGATATAAAATAATTATTCACAATGAATGTTAATAAGTTGTTAGCAAACAAATTCTCAAAAAAAATTATAACATCTAATGCTTCTTTTGAAAAATGTCACCTTTTATTATAAAACTATTAACATTTATTACGGTATAGAATTTCTTATATTTGTTATACTTACATTGTTTTTCCACACTATTCACATTCTTAATATTATTATTACATTATTAAAATAAAATACTTATATTATTATAAGAAACAAAAGAGGGAAATATGAATTTTAAAGTATCAAAAAATGAATTTTACACAACACTTGCAAAAGTGGCAAAAGTAACTCCAACAAGATCAACAATACCAATATTAAGTTGTATTTTATTTACAGCAGAAAAAGAGACATTGCATTTAAGAGCGACAGATTTAGAAATTACAATGTCTGCAACATGTCCTGCCAAAATAGAAAATGAAGGATCTATAGCAATATCAAGCAGAATAATATTGAACATAACATCCGAATTGCCCGACACAGAATTAACATTTAACATATCAAACGAAGAGGTTTTAATTACTACACCCGAAGGTGGAGAATATAAAATTATGGGAGAACCGGCCTCAGAGTTTGCAAGCGTTCCAATAATTAATGAAAGCGAGGCGTTTTCTCTAAAAGCAAAGAATTTTGTAAGAATTATTGAAAAGACAACATTTGCATCAAGTCATGATAGTGAAATACATCCGGCATTAAGTGGTGTATTGTTTCATTTTAGTGAAAAAGAGTTAACGGCGGTTGCAACAGACGGACACCAACTTTCTAAATTTATTATGAAGGAATATGAAAGCGAACAAATTATTAGAGATATTGTGATACCCGTAAAATTTTTAAATTTATGTGCTACTTCCATAAAAAACTTAGATAATGTAAAACTAAGAATTGGAAAAAAACATATAATGTTAGAGGGTGAAAAAGCGACTATTTATTCCAGGTTATTAGAACATAAATTTCCCGATTACGAAAGTGTTATACCAAAAACAAATGAAAAAAAGATTGTATTAGATATAGACAAATTTATACAAAGCACAAAAAGAATAGGAATTTTTGCAAACGACAGTTCACAACTTATTGTATTTACAATAACAGAAAACAAGATGAACATATCTGCAGAAGACAAATCAATTTCATCTTCCGCGAGAGAAGAAATAGAAGTGGAATATTTCGGAGAAGATTTTAAAATAGCATATA
>JAYEHX010000013.1:0-21487 GCA_034659735.1 Fidelibacterota bacterium
TTCCGTTGGTTGGTTTTTTGATTGGAATGTTTGTTTCATATTTTATGAATATTCAAATTGGTAATATTCCAATTGAATTGATTCATTTTATTTTTGGACTTTTTGGAGTTGGGATTGGTGGTATATTCGGTAGAATGTATGCTAATGAATTGAGTAAAAATCCGGAAGATTATTTTGAGATAGTTCTCGCGAAGTCGCATTTTGATTCCGCTTAGCACAGGCAAAGTCGCTAAGTTTTTTAATTGATAATAAAATCAGATTGTTAGCTACTCTTACTGTTTGTGATTTGTTTTGTATATTTGAGTATAATTAATAAATCAATAATTCAAAATAAATTTTGTATATAATATTCGAAATGAAATAATAAAGAATCAAAAAAATGGAAAAATTATTTATCGCTCTTTTTCTCAATAATTTTCCACTCACCTTTTTTTCTAGCACCCTCTCTCTTTAAAAAACCTATTTCTTTTAATTTCTTAATGTTATTATCTATTGTGCTTGTTCCGACACCAATTTTCTGTGCCAATTCTTTGATGGTAATTTGAGAATCTCCGGCAATTAATTTTATTATACCAATTTGATTAGCAGATAGATTATATTTTTCTATCAATTTATTACCCAATTTATTACCCAATTTATTACCCAGTTTATTACCCAGTTTATTAATAAGTTTTGCTTTATCATTTTTATCTTTAACAATAAAACTAACCATAGAAAAATCGAAATCCGTTTCAAAAGCAGGCTCGTTATTTTGATATGTTTTCCAGCCGTTAATCATTTTATCAAAACCAAATCCTGCATTTTCAGCCAATTTTACCATTCTAAAAAGTTTAGCAATTATAGGATTTCGTGGAATAGAAATATCTGCCTCCAACAACTTTTTTAAAGGTTTAGGGAATCCACCCGGATTAAAAAACTCTATTTTATCTCTGAATATTCTAATACGAGATTTAGCAGGACTAAAATAATCGGCATGCATCAACATATTTACCAACGCTTCTCGCAAAGCTTCAATATAAGGAAAATCTTCTACTGCAAAACCTTTCTTTGTTTTTGTAAAAGGTTGATCCACTTTTTGTGTAATTCTTTCGAAAAGAGAAAAATAATATTCCCACAAATTTTCCAGTTCTGCCAATCGATATGTATAACGAATTTTAGAATCCGAATATGATGTTCCGGGAATTTCCAAAAGGTCTATTCTAAAATCAGGGAAATGATTAAAAATAGCTTCCTGTTTTCCAAAAAAAAGCAAACCGGCAAAAGTAAGTTTATCCTTTTTCATAACAGAAGTCCTATGTAAAAACTCTTTTTCAGCCAAGCGATTGTATCTAAGTGAAGAATTATAACGAGACATATAATCTCTGTACCGCTCTATAGAATTTTCCGATAAATCATTAATTGAACTATCTTCTATAATTTCACTGGTTTTTGTGCCATAAGATTGATTACGATACATCGTATCTATTTCTTCTTTTGACGCTTTTCTATCTCCACTGCCAGAACGAAAAAAAGTATTGGCAAGTGAGTTATAATAAACAGGTTTGTGCTTTGCAATTGGGATATAAAATCCGAGAACTTTCTTTTCATCTATGTTATATCTTTTATTTTGAGGACGAATTATGATATTAAATTTTTCACTACTTAAAGTATTTAAAAAATCCTGTTCAATTTTTTCTATATTTTTCACTCCTGTAATTTTAAAGGATTTTCCTATTTGCTTAACACCAAAAATTAACCATCCTCCGGCTGTATTAGAAAAGGCACTTACTGTCGCCCAAGAACTTTTAGGAACGGCTGAGCGTGCTAATTTTACTTCAAAATCTTCCCACTCAATATCTGTTAATCTTTCTAATAATTTTTCCTTTTCCATAGCTTTCCTGTTTTCTAATTTTTCCCCTCTAATCGTTTTCTATACTTTTATAATATAAAACAAAAATATCTGCAATCAAAATATTTTTCAATCAATTAGAATATCTCCAGTTATTTTTAAAAATATTTTATATTTACAATTATTTTTCTTTAACTTTAGATTATCATAAAATGTGAGAAAATAGAAATTGAGGATTGATTATGAAAATACAAATTAATAATTCTTCTCATAACTCCTCCTAAATTTTATTTAACAAACTCGTCCTATCTATTCTTCTTTCACTCTGATTAAAAAATAATAAATAATAATAAAAGAAACAAGAAAAAAAAGACCTATCAAAATGATAGATCTTTTTTTCATTATATGGAATAATTATTACTTTAATTTGTAGTAAGTAACATTACCTTTCGTAGTCACATCTAATTTATCTTCTTTCATTAGCCAACCGATAGCCATTAAAACTTGATCTTTCTTTTCAGATGTCTCTTTTGTCATTTTAGTAACAGTCATTTTTCCATTACTATTTAACTTTTTCCATATTTTTCCTGCGATTGTTCCGATTTTTTTCATTTTACTCCTTTTGGTTTTAAAAATCTGTGAAATATAAAATTCTAATAATTAATATGCAAAGGAATTATATAAAAAATATTTTTCTATTCATATAATAATTCGATTTCATTATTAAACCTCTCTTCAACCACTTTTCTTTTAATTTTGATACTTGGAGTAAGGTCGCCATTCTCAATTGAAAATGGATCTTTTTTCAAAATGAATTTCTTTATCTGTTCATATTTTGACAATTCTGTTTGATACTTATCTATATCATTTTTCACAAGTTCATAAATCAAATGATTGTTCAATAATTCCTCATAATTATTAAAAGAAATTTTGTGAGTTGATGCCAATTTTTCAATTTTTTCTTGTACTGGGACAACTATAGCTATAAGAAAATTTCGTTTATCGCCAATAACAATTAGTTGATCAATCAATCTTGATTTTGATAATTGTTGTTCAATATTTGCCGGTGCGATATTTTTTCCACCCGAAGTGACAATAATATTTTTTTTCCTATCAGTTATTTTCAAATATTTATCCTCGTCAATTAGTCCAATATCACCGGTAAAAAACCAGCCGTCTTTGTCAAATGCCTCTTTTGTGGCTTTAGGATTTTTGTAATATCCTTTCATAATATTCGGACCTTTGAAAAGTATCTCTCCATCTTTTGCCAATTTCATCTGAACATCTGGAAGAGTTGTCCCTACTTTTCCGAATTTTATGTTATCTAATTTATTTACAGTTGCAATCGGAGTCGTTTCAGATAATCCAAAAACTTCAATTAATTTCACTCCGGCAGATGCAAAAAATTCACCAATAAATTTCGGAAGCGGTGCACCACCACAAACACCAAATTCAAATTCTCCACCGACCGCATCAGTAATTTTATTAAACACCAATTTCTTTGCGATACCATATTTTATTTTTAATGTTCCCGTTGGCTCTTTACCTTTTTGAATATATTTTTTTGAAACCTCGCTTCCAACAGATTTTGCCCAGAAAAATATCTTCTGTTTTATCGGTGAAGATTGTGTAACTCCGTCAAGTATTTTAGCATAGATTTTCTCGAATAATCTTGGAACTGTTGCGATGTGATTCGGTTTTGCATATTTTAAATTTTCAGCAATTTTTTCCATACTTTCGGCAAAATATGTAGTTGAACCGAGCCAAAATGTAAGATGTGACCCCATCCTTTCCGCACTGTGACTCAACGGCAAAAATGACAAAAATCTCTTCCCTTGTTGAAAATTTAATGCTACTGTGATTGCTTGAATATTTGTTGCGATATTGAAATGTGTAAGCATAACTCCTTTGGGATCACCCGTAGTTCCTGATGTGTAAATCAAAGTCCACAAGTCATCTTTTTTTCTTTTTTTTCCAACATCTTCTAAAGAATATTTGACCTCGTCTATATGCTTTGCACCAATTTTAAGTAATTCGGAAAAGTTAATAATCCAATCCTGCGGATAGTGAATATGGTCATCAAAAATTACCATTTTTTTCAAATGAGATAAATTTTTCTTGATTACAATAATTTTTTCCGCCTGTTCATGAGTCGAAACAAAAACTATTTTAGATTCAGAATTATTTAAAATATATTCAATCTGTTTCGGAATTAATGTGGAATAAATTGGTGCTGTCACAAATCCGAAATGAGCACAGGCATAATCTGTGATTGTCCATTCGGAGCGATTCTCTGATAAGATTCCAATTTTATCGGCATATTTGTAGCCAAGTTTTTCTAATCCAAATGCAACTTTTTCAACTTTATCTCGCACTTCTTGATAAGTAGTTCCTATCCATTCGCCACCTTTTTTATCATAGAATGCTACAAGTTTTTTATTTTTTTCTACCGCATCATTAAATAAAATTGGTATTGTTTCTAAATAATCTATTTCCCATTTTTTATTCGTATAATAATTCGATTTCATTATTAAACCTCTCTTCAACCACTTTTCTTTTAATTTTGATACTTGGAGTAAGGTCGCCATTCTCAATTGAAAATGGATCTTTTTTCAAAATGAATTTCTTTATCTGTTCATATTTTGACAATTCTGTTTGATACTTATCTATATCATTTTTCACAAGTTCATAAATCAAATGATTGTTCAATAATTCCTCATAATTATTAAAAGAAATTTTGTGAGTTGATGCCAATTTTTCAATTTTTTCTTGTACTGGGACAACTATAGCTATAAGAAAATTTCGTTTATCGCCAATAACAATTAGTTGATCAATCAATCTTGATTTTGATAATTGTTGTTCAATATTTGCCGGTGCGATATTTTTTCCACCTGATGTGACAATGATATTTTTCTTTCTATCGGTAATTTGTAGCAGAGCTTCATCATCAATTATTCCAATATCTCCGGAATGAAGCCAACCGTCCTTATCAATAATTTCTTGTGTCGCTTTTGGATTTTTGAAATATCCTTTCATGATATTAGGACCTTTGAATAGTATCTCTCCGTCTTCAGCGATTTTCATTTTTACATCAGGAATTGTAGGACCAACTTTTCCGAATTGAATATTATCCAATCTATTACAATTTGTTATTGGTGTTGTTTCTGTTAAACCAAATCCTTCAGCTATTATCACACCTGCAGCAGTAAAAAATTTGCCAATATCCTTAGATAGCGGTGCACCACCGGAAATTCCCCATTCAAATTCTCCGCCGAGTGCAGCCATAATTTTTCCAAAAACTAATTTTTTTGCAATTTCATATTTTATTTTCAACATTCCCGTCGGTTCTTTCCCTTTTTGAATAAATTTTTCTGAAGCTTCAATGCCAATTTTTTTTGCCCAGAAAAATATTTTCTGTTTTGAAGAAGATGATTCACTTATTCCATCAAGAATTTTTCCATAAATTTTTTCATAAATTCGTGGTACTGAAGTTAAATGTTGTGGTTTTGCATCTTTTAAATTTTCGCCGAGTTTCTCAATACTTTCTGCAAAATATGTAATAGAACCAAGCCAAAATGTAAGATGGGATGCTACTCTTTCCAAACTATGGCTTAATGGCAAAAATGATAACCATCTGCTGTGATGTCCAATGTGCATTACGGATTCAACTGATTGAATATTTGTTGCAATATTAAAATGTGTAAGCATAACTCCTTTTGGATTTCCTGTAGTTCCCGAGGTATAAACCAAAGTCCACAAGTCATCTTTTTTTCTTTTTTTTCCAACATCTTCTAAAGAATAGTCAACCTCCTTTTTATGCTTTTCACCAATTTTTAGTAGTTCGGAAAAGTTGATAATCCAATCTTGTGGATAGTGAATATGGTCATCAAAAACAACCATTTTTTGTAAGTGATGTAAATTCTTATTGCCCTTGATAAATTTTTCCGCTTTTTGTAAGTAATGCAAATTTTTCTTGATCTTGATAATTTTTTCCGCCTGTTCTTGAGTTGAGGCAAAAACTATTTTAGATTCAGAATTAGTTATTATATATTCAATTTGTTTTGGTATTAATGTAGAATATATTGGCGTTGTTACAAATCCAAAGTGAGCACAAGCATAATCGGTCATTGTCCAATCGGGACGATTTTCCGATAGAATTGCAATCTTATCACCATATTTGTAGCCGAGTTTTTCTAATCCCATACCAATTTTTTCAACTTTGTCTCGCACTTCTTGATAAGTTGTCCCTATCCATTCACCACCCTTTTTTTCATAGAATGCGACAATCTCTTTATTATTGTCAACGGCCTGTTTAAATAATTCAGGTATTGTCTCTAAATAATCTAATTCAAATTTTTCATTCGTATAATAATTCGATTTCATTTTTAAAATCCTCCTCTACTATTTTTCTTTTAATTTTTAAACTTGGTGTTAAATCGCCATTCTCTATTGAAAATGGATCTTTTTTCAAAACGAATTTCTTTATCTGTTCGTATCTTGACAATTCTGTTTGATATTTATCTATATCATTTTTCACAAGTTCATAAATCAAATGATTGTTCAATAACTCATCGTAATTATTAAAAGGAATTTTGTGTGATGATGCAAGTTCTTCAATTTTTTCTTTTACAGGAACGATTATGGCTATAAGAAAATTCCGCTTATCACCGATTACGACTATTTGATCAATGATTAATGATTTTGATAATTGTTGTTCAATATTTGCCGGTGCAATATTTTTTCCACCTGAAGTGACAATTATATTCTTTTTTCTATCAGTAATTTGCAAATGTTGGTCTTCATCGATAACTCCAATATCTCCCGTGCAAAACCAACCATCTTTATCAAATACTTCTTTTGTTGCCTTTGGATTCTTATAATATCCTTGCATTATGTTTGGACCTTTGAATAATATTTCTCCATCTTCTGCGATTTTAACTTCAACATCAGGAATTGTAGCTCCAACTTTTCCAAACTTAATGTTGGTTCGGTTATTGATATTTGTAATCGGTGTCGTCTCTGTTAAACCGAATCCCTCAAGAATTAAAATTCCGGCAGCCGCAAAAAATTCGCCAATGTCTTTTGATAATGGTGCACCTCCCGAAACACCCCAAAAAAAGCTTCCACCCAAAGCATTAGTGATTTTGTTAAATACTAATTTTTTTGCGATTTCATATTTTATTTTTAATATTCCGGTAGGTTGCTTTCCTTTTTGAATATATTTTTGTGCCACTTCGGTACCAATTGATTTCGCCCAATAAAATATATTCTGTTTAAGTGGAGAAGATTTACTGACTCCATCAAGAATTTTTGCATTAATTTTTTCGAATATTCTTGGAACTGACGCAATATGATGTGGTTTTGCCTCTTTTAAATTTTCCCCAATTTTGTCAATACTTTCTGCATAATATGTTGTGGAACCTCGCCAGAATGTTAAGTGGGAGACGACTCTTTCCAAAGAGTGACTTAAAGGCAAAAAAGATAAAAATCTTCTCTTATGTTCAACTTTCAAAACTTGTTGAGCTGATTGAATATTTGTTGCAATATTAAAATGACTTAACATTACACCCTTGGGATCTCCTGTGGTGCCTGAAGTATAAATCAAAGTCCACAAATCATCTTTTTTTCTTTCTTTTCCAACATCTTCCAAAGAATATTTCACTTTTTTCTTATAATGATCACCGATTTCCAATAGTTCAGAAAAGTTAATAATCCACTTCTCAGGATAATGAATGCTGTCATCTAAAAGCACCATTCTGTCCAACTTATGTAATTGATTTTTTATTTTAATAACTTTTTCTGCTTGTTCTTGTGTGGAAGCAAATATAATTCTTGTTCCGGAATTTTTAATAACATAAGCAATCTGACTTGGAATTAATGTAGGATAAATTGGCACAGATACGAATCCAAAATGGGCACATGCATAATCAATCATTGTCCACTTGGCACAGTTTTCTGATAGTATTCCTACTCTATTTCCTTTTTTATAACCAAGTTTTTCGAGTCCCATTGCAACATTTTCAACTATGTCTCGTGCTTGTTTATAGGTTATTCCCAACCATTCGCCACCCTTTTTTTCATAAAATGCGGTTATATCCGTATTTTTTCTAACCGCTTGTTCAAACAATAGTGGTATCGTCTCAATATAATTAATTTTATATTTCACTGTTCCCTCCAATTTTTTTAACATTGCAAAGATAAACTATCTTATTATTAAATGCAAATAATTTATGAAAAAAAGTAATCGTGTAAAAAACGGAAAGTAAAATTTGTTATTTAGTTTTTTTTATTATTTAAATTTTTGTATATTGTGGTATGATGGAAAAGACCAAAAAAGTAAAAGTTGGAAATATAGAGATAGGTGGCGATTCTCCAATTTCAGTTCAAAGTATGACAAATACAAAAACAGAAAATGTTGCTGAAACTGTTAAACAAATTCACGAATTGGAAGAGGTAAATTGTCAGATAATCAGAGTTGCAGTTCCGGGAATGGAAGCAGCGAATTCGTTAAGTGAAATAAAAAAACAGATAAATATTCCGCTCGTTGCAGATATTCATTTTAATTACAGATTGGCTTTGAAAGCTGTAGAAAGTGGTGTTGATAAGATACGAATTAATCCGGGAAATATCGGCGATGAAAATAAAATTAAAATGGTAATCGATGCTTGTAAATCAAATAATATTCCCATAAGAATCGGTATAAATTCAGGTTCACTTGAAAAAGAAATTCTCGACAAATATAAATTTCCAACTGCCGAGGGAATAGTTGAAAGTGCAGAAAAACATATACGAATTTGTGAAAAATATGGATTTGAAAACTTAATTGTTTCGTTGAAATCCTCGAGTGTTCCAATGATGATAAAGGCGAATAAATTATTTTCTGAAAAGTATGATTATCCATTACATTTGGGAGTGACGGAAGCGGGTCCGAGATATTCTGGAACGATAAAATCGGCGATTGGAATTGGAGCTTTGTTAGCAGAAGGAATTGGTGATACGATTAGAGTTTCGCTTTCTGACAATCCGGTTCAAGAAGTCGAAGTTGCTTATGATATTCTGAAAATGTTGGAGATTAAAAAGCACGGAATAAATATAATCAGTTGTCCGACTTGCGGAAGAATAAGTTATGATTTATTTTCAATAGTGAATGCTCTTGAAAAGGAAGTTCGGAAAATAGATAAAAATTTAGATGTTGCAGTTATGGGTTGTATCGTGAATGGCCCCGGAGAAGCGAAGGGTGCAGATATTGCAATTGCCGGAATTTCGGATAATAAAGTTGCTTTGTATATTCGTGGAGAAAAAGTGAAGGAACTTTCTACTGAAAATATTGTTGCAAAAATAATTGATGAAATAAAAAAATTTAATTTATAAATTGTAAAAAAATGAGGTAAAAAAATGAGCAAGAAAGGTTGGATTATTTTAGGAATTGTTGTGGTGATTGCATTGTATTTTGGAAAAGCGTACAATGGAATGGTGCAGAGAGAAGAGGTTGTAAAAGAAAAATGGAGTCAAGTTGAAAATGTCTATCAGAGACGGTTGGATTTGATTCCTAATTTGGTTAATACTGTAAAAGGTTATGCAACTCACGAAAAAGAGACATTCACAGAGGTGACGGAAGCAAGAGCAAAAGCGGGCGGAGTTTTACAAATGTCTGACGAGATGTTGAATAATCCTGCACAGTTTCAGAAGTTTCAACAAGCACAATCGAGTTTAGGTTCGGCATTGCAACGACTTATGGTAGTTGTAGAAAAGTATCCGGATTTAAAAGCGAATCAGAATTTTTTGGCATTGCAAAATCAACTTGAAGGGACGGAAAATAGAATTGCGGTTGAGCGAAAAAGATTTAATGAAGTGGCAAGAGATTATAATATATATATTAAAAGATTTCCAAAGGTAATGTTGGCAAGAATGTTTGGATTTGGAGAGAAAGCATATTTCCAATCTACTGAAGGTGCGGAAGTGGCTCCGAAAGTTGAATTTTAATTTTTGGAATGCCACGAATACACGAATAAGAAAGATAAGTTTAATTTTGGATTGCCACGAATACACGAATAAGAAATATGTAAGAGAAGAGAAATATTTGTATAATTGTGAAATAAAGGAGTAAAATGTCAAAAAAATTTTTGAATGAAGAAGATATGAAGAATATTGGTGAAGCTGTAAAAAATGCAGAAAAAAACACTTCCGGTGAAATTGCAACTGCTTTGATTAATGAGAGTGATGATTATGCAAAGTATGAATTGTTTTTTGCTTTCATTGCGGGGTTTATCTATTTCTCAATTATGTTATTTTTTTCGAGTGAAGTTAAAGAGTTAATTCAGTGTATGTTTTGGAATTATAATAGTAGTTATTTGATTTCGTTCTATGGTTTTTCTATTTTTGTTGTGATTTCTATTTTTTATTTTATAGCGAATATCTCCACGATTGACAGATTGATTGTTCCAAAAAAAGTTATGCAGGAGAAAGTGAATAATCGTGCGATGCGATATTTTATGGAATCCGGAGTTTACAATACGAGAGACAGAACCGGAATTTTAATTTTTATTTCCACTTTGGAAAAACAGATTCAACTGATTGCCGATAGTGGAATTAATAAGAAAATCGAACAATCACAATGGAATGAAATTGTTGAAAATATTGCTAATGGTGTGAAAGAAAAAACATTATCAAAAAATCTAATTGAGTCGATTGATGAATGTGGAAAATTATTGTCAAAATATTTTCCGATAAAAGATGATGATGAAAATGAACTTCCAAACGAAATAAATATTCTGGAGAAATAATGAAAAAAATAATTTTAATTTTATTGAGTATATTTTTTATAAATTCTGCTTTCGCTCTTGATGTTCCAAAATTGAAAGGACAAGTTAATGATTATGCAAATGTTTTGACGGCAAGTGAAGAGAAACAGATTGAAAGATTCCTTTATGAGAATGAACAGAAAACATCTTCGCAGGTTGTGCTATTGACAATTAAAAGTTTAGAGGGTGAAAATTTGGAAGATTATTCTATTCGTGTTGTTGAGAAATGGAAAGTTGGGCAGAAGGAATTTGATAACGGCGTTTTACTTCTAATCGCATTGGCAGAGCGAAAAATCAGGATTGAAGTTGGCTATGGTTTGGAGTCGAGTATTACCGATTTGAAATCCGGATATATTATCAGAAATTCTATTACTCCGGAATTTAAAAGGGGAAATTATTCAGCTGGAATTGCAAGGGGTTTAACTGATATTACCGGAATAATTAATAAAGAATTTGATATTTCAGATGAAGAATTGGCGAGATATCAGAAGAGTAAAAATACTTCAAAAGCCGGCGGATTACCATTTGGTGTTGTGATATTTATTTTTGTAATGATTATGAATTTGCTTGGAAGAGTTTTTGGTTCCGGTCGTCGTCGTGGTGGCGGTGGATTTATGTCAATGTTATTATTGGGTTCTATGATGAGCGGTTCACGAGGTGGCGGATTTTCTTCAGGTGGTGGATTTGGTGGATTCTCCGGTGGCGGAGGCGGATTTGGTGGAGGCGGTGCTTCCGGTGGTTGGTGATTATTGGCAACTAACATAAACTAACAAAAACTGACAAGGCGAATTTAGAGAAGTGGAAATTAACTTTGATGATTTTGAATTGAAATTTATGAAATGAATTGAAAATTGCGATATGTTATTGTTGAAGTTAGGAATAAAATATAAAATTATGTTGGAATAAGTATTTTCTTATCAGTATAAAATCGTCCAATTTGTGTTCTATAAAAAAGGTAATAAATGAAAAAAATAGTAGTAAAATTCGGCGGATCAAATCTTAAAGATAAGTCGGGTTTGGAAAAGGTGATAAATAGAATAAATGAATATAATCAACCTTTGGTTATTGTTGTATCTGCATTTTATGGAATAACTGATTTGCTATCTGAAGCATTAACGATAGTTTTGAGTAGCGATAAAAAAATAGAAAATTTGACAAAGTCGCTTAGCGAAATGAAACAGAAAATAATAAACGAATTTTTTCCAAAGTCAGAAATTAGAGATAAGGTGCAAGATGAAATTTCTAAAATGTTGAAAAAACTTGAGAGATATTTGTTTGGAATTCATTATATTGGTGATGTGCCGTCATTTGTTGAGGATATTGTTCTGAGTTATGGCGAGCGAATGAGTTCCTATATTTTATCAGAAATTTTATCATATCGAGATTTAGATTGTGAATTGGTTTTGCCTGAAGATATGGGATTTTATACTGATGGCGATTTTGGCAATGCTACGATTGATTTTGAGAAGTCAACAGATTCTGTGAGGAAAAAATTATCAGATAATAAGATTTTTGTTGTTCCCGGATTTTACGGAATTTCGAGAGAGGGAAAAATTACTCTGCTTGGTCGGGGTGGAAGTGACTATTCTGCCGGAGCAATTGCAAAATGTATAGATGCGAAATCGCTTGACATTTGGAAAGATGTGAATGGATTTTTAAGTGCCGACCCAAAAATTATTCCACAGGCAAAACAGATTAAAAAACTCGATTATATTGAAGTTGCTGAGTTGTCATATTTTGGTGCCAAGGTCTTACATCCGAGAACAATTGAGCCACTTATCGAAGCTAATATTCCTATCAGAATTTTTAATATTAATGATAATAAAAGTAAAATGGAGCCGTTTTCTGTGATTGATGGTGAGTCGGAAGTTTCAAAAGGAACAATAAAAAGTGTGACCTACAGCAATGATTTTTGCGTTTTGAAATTGAACGGAGCCGGAGTTGGAATGAAGCCGGGAATTTTAGCAAAAGTGACAAATGATTTTGATAATTTCAATATAAATATCAAAACAGTTATTACCGCACAGACATCAATTAATTTTCTTTTAGCGAAAAATGATTTAAAACGAGCATACGACCACACAAAAAAAATGAAGTTGACAGCTGTTAGTGAAATAGTTCCAATTGAGAATATTACAGTAGTTGCATTGGTTGGAAATGGACTTTCTGAAAATCACAGCATTGCCGGAAAGATATTCGGAGCACTGGCAAAAAAGAGAATTAATATTAAAATTATAAATTCCGGTGCTTCTGAAGTTGCGATATATTTTGTGATAGATTCTAAAGATACAGAGGTGACAATCACTGCGATTCATCAGGAATTTTTTGAATAAATAGTATTATTGACTTGTGAAATTTTTACAAAAGTAATACTTTTCGAGAATTAGTTAATGAAAAAAACAGAAGCAAAGTTAAAAGAAAAACTCAAACAGATTCCCGCAAAATCAGGTGTATATTTATTTCGTGATTTAAAAAATAAAGTTATTTATGTTGGAAAAGCGAAGTTGCTTCGCAATCGTGTTCGCTCATATTTTAGGAAAAATCAGACGGATTCAAAAGTTGCAGTTTTGGTTTCAAAGATTGTAGATGTAGAGTGGATTATTACAGATTCTGAAGTTGAAGCATTGCTTTTGGAAAATAATTTAATAAAGAGATATTATCCAAAATACAATATTGCTTTGAAAGATGGAAAATCGTATCCGTTTATCAGAATCACAAATGAACTTTATCCACGAGTATTTTCTACACGAAATATAATAAAGGACGGTTCGAAATATTTCGGTCCATACACAGATGGTCGTAAATTAAAAAAAACGATTAATATAATTAACAAATTGTTTCCAATCAGAAAATGTAAACACAAGATTGATAAAGAAATTATTGAGCGAAAAACAATAAAATTATGTTTGCAATATCAGATGAAAAATTGTGATGGTGTTTGTCAAGGATTGATGAGCGAAATCGATTATAAAGCAATGATTGATGACATTATACGATTTTTGAATGGCAAGACGGATGAGATTTCTGAAAGAATAGAAGTGAAAATGATAAGAGCATCGGATAATCTTGAATACGAAAAAGCTGGACGATTTAGAGATCAATTGCAAATTATAAATCAGTATAAAAACAGACAGAATGTCGTGCAAACTGATTTCAAAAGCAGAGATATTCTTGTTGCTTCGGTTATGAAAAATGATGCTGTCGTTGTTCTGTTTCGTCTTCGTGAGGGTAACTTGATTGGACGCGAGAAGTTTTATTTGAAGAATATTCACAATCAAAAATCTGCTGTGGTTTTGAAAGAATTCATCAGAACTTACTATTCGGATACGACATTTATTCCGAAAGAAATTTTTGTGAATATAGAAGATGAGATAAAATTATTTGAGAATTATTTGGAAAAAATTGCCGGATATAATGTAAAAATTATCAAACCCGAAAGAGGGAAAAAAGCTAAACTCCAGACACTCGCTCAGAAAAATGCTGATATGCTTTTGAAAGAATTGATGTTGCAAAAATTGAAGTTGGAAAGCGAACCGACGAAGATGGTTTCGGCATTGCAAGAGGCATTAAATTTATCCGTTCCACCGATAAGAATTGAGGGTTTTGACATTTCACATATTCAAGGAAAATTCACTGTGGCATCGATGGTATATTTCAAAAATGGCAAACCGGTAAAAGGTGAATACAGAAGATACAATATAAAAACCGTTGTTGGGATTGATGATTTTGCGAGTATGAAAGAGGTAATTTCTCGAAGATATAAACGGCTTTTGAATGAGAATAAGATATTGCCGGATTTGATTTTAATCGATGGTGGAAAGGGGCAACTCAATATTGCAAAAGAAGTTTTAGATGATTTAGATTTACATAATATTCCAATTATCGGATTAGCAAAACGGTTAGAAGAGGTTTTTATTCCGGGTTATTCTAAAGCACAAAATATTCCAAAAGTGTCGCCGGCTGTAATTTTATTGAGACGGATTCGAGATGAAGCACATCGTTTTGCTATCACATTTCATCGTCAAAAAAGGGATAAAGATTTTACAAAAAGTGCTTTGGATAGTGTAAGTGGAATAGGAAAAAAGCGAAAGGAAATATTGTTAAAAGAATTTGGTTCTGTGAAAAATATGAAAAAATATTCTGCGGAAGAAATATCGAAAAGAACAGGAATTTCTGATAAAGTTATTAGCAAAATATTTGATAATTAATATAAAATTGGGGGAGAAAAAATGTGTGGAATAATTGGATATATAGGGAAAAGAAATGCTTTGCCGATTTTAATTGAGGGAATAAAACGACTTGAATATCGCGGTTATGACAGTTCGGGAGTTTCGATTATTGATAAAGATAATGAACTGATCACGGTGAAAGAAAAGGGACAGGTAGTTGATTTAGAGAGAAAGATTTCAAGCAGAAAAAATTTATTGGGAAATGTTGGAATATCGCACACTCGTTGGGCAACTCATGGAGAGCCGAACAAAGAAAATGCTCATCCGCATAATGATTATAAAAACAGAATCTCATTAGTTCATAATGGAATTATAGAAAATTATAAGACATTAAAAGACAAGTTAATCAAAGAGGGAATAGAATTCAAGTCAGAAACAGATTCTGAAGTTTTAGTAAATCTCATTAGTTGGATATATGAAAAAGAGAATGATATTGAAGTTGCAATTAGAGAAGCACTGCAGAATGTTGAGGGAACTTTTGGGATTGCCGTTATTGATAAAAATAATCCTGAGCAAATTATTGCGGCTCGTCGTGGATCGCCATTGATTCTTGGAATTGGGAAAAATGAATTCTTCATTACTTCAGATGTGACTGGAACAATAATTCATACTAAAAAAGTTATCTATCTTAAGGATAACGAAATGGTAAAAATTAATCGTGATGATTTTGTTATAACAACTTTAGATAATACTCCTGTTGATTCCAAAATTTCTATTGTCGATTGGGATATTTCAAACATTGATAAAGGCAAATATTCACATTTTATGTTGAAGGAAATTTATGAACAGGTTGAAACTGTTGAAAATGCTTTTAGAGGCAGAATTATTGAGGAGCTTTCTACTACGAAATTAGGAGGAATTTCAATCAGTGCAAGTGATTTGCGAAAGATTAAAAAAGTTCAAATTATTGCTTGTGGAACATCTTGGCATTCGGCATTGGTGGGAAAAGCTCTTATCGAAAAAAATGCAAGAATTTCAGTTGATGTAGAATATGCGAGTGAATATCGTTACAACAATCCAATTATTCCTGATGATACTTTGGTCTTTGTTATCAGTCAATCAGGAGAAACTGCGGATACATTAGGAGCATTAAGAGAAGTAAAAGCACGCGGTGCAAAAGTTATGGGAATTACAAATGTAGTTGGAAGTACAATCGCCCGTGAAACCGATGGTGGGATATACATCTATGCCGGAACTGAAATTGGAGTAGCATCTACGAAAGCATTTACTTCACAAGTAACAATTCTCTCTATTTTTTCAATATTACTCGGTAGAATGAAAAATCTTTCTCCCAATTATGGAAATAAATTTATTAATTCATTAAGAGAATTGCCACAACTTATAAAACAAACTTTAAAATTAGATAATCAAATTAAAAAAATTGCAGAAAGTATAAAAGATTCAACAAATGCTTTATATCTTGGAAGAGGAATTCACTTTCCATTAGCACTTGAAGGTGCATTAAAGTTGAAAGAAATTTCATATATTCATGCAGAAGGATATCCGGCAGCGGAGATGAAGCACGGACCAATTGCTCTCATTGATGAAAATATGCCCGTAATCGCAATAAATTTAAATAACTATTTGCATGATAAAATGGTTTCTAATTTGGAAGAGGTGAAAGCAAGAAAAGGCAGAATAATTACTATTGCGACAGAAGGTGATAATTCACTTGATGAGATTTCTGAATTTGTAATAAAAATACCAAAATGTTTCGTAGATCTTCAGCCGATTCTCGTTGCAATTCCGCTACAATTATTGGCTTATCATGTTGCTGTTTTAAAGAATTTAGACCCCGACAAACCAAGGAATTTGGCTAAGAGTGTGACTGTTGAATAATTCGCGAAATAGACAAAAATAGCAAACGGATATTCGTGGACTTTACGGATTTATATAAATATTCCAAAGATGTTATATTATGGAGATGTGGCATCTTTTTCAATAGAAAATAATCTTTTTTTTAGTGCATAATTAATATAAAATTATTAAATTACGGTGTATGAAAAAGATGGAAAATATATTCTGGAAAATAGTTGAAGATGTATCAGATGAAAAGGCAATTGACGAATATAAAGCATTGGGAATATGGAATGAAATAGTTGGAGAAAAAGTTGCAAGTGTTACTATTCCCCTTAAAGTGTCAGCAGGAAAAATCATAGTTAAGGTAAAAAATAGTGTGTGGAGAAATGAATTAATTATGTTAAAAGAACCAATGTTAAAAAAATATGAAGAGAAGTTAGGAAAAAAAGTTATTAAAGATATTAAATTTATATAAATAAATATTTATTCATAAAGAGAGAGGCAATGGCAAAAAAAGAGACATATCAAGCAAGTAAAATTACAGTTCTGAAAGGACTTGAAGCAGTTAGAAAGAGACCGGCAATGTATATTGGTGATACAGCCAAGAGAGGACTACATCATTTGATTTATGAAGTTGTTGATAATTCTATTGATGAGGCACTTGCAGGACATTGTTCGCATATTGAGATTACAATTCATGAAGGTAATATGGTCAGTGTTACTGATGATGGAAGAGGAATGCCGGTTGATCTTCATCCTACAGAAAAGAAATCAGGTGTAGAGGTAATTATGACTCAACTTCATGCCGGTGGAAAATTTGATAAGGGAAGTTATAAAGTTTCCGGTGGATTGCATGGAGTCGGTGTTTCGGTTGTGAATGCTTTGGCAAGTAAATGTATTGTTGAGATACGAAGAGAAGGAAAAGTTTTTCAGCAGGAATATGAGAGAGGTGATCCCGTTACAGAATTAAAAGTAGTTGGGAAGTCCAAAAAGACCGGTTCTACAGTTAAGTTTATTCCGGATAATGAAATTTTTCCAAATACCACTTTTGATTTTGAAGTTGTTGTTGAGCGAATGCGTGAACTTGCATTTCTAAACAAAAATATTAAGATTAGCATCACAGATGAAATTAATAATTTGTCGGAAACATTTCAGTTTAAAGGCGGAATTATTGAGTTTGTAGAGTATATAAATGAAACAAGAACCGCATTACATCCGAAGCCGATTTTTATTGCATCGGAGAGAGATGATGTTGAAGTAGAGTTTGCTTTTCAATATAATGACAGTTATTCAGAAAGTTTTTTTTCCTATGTGAATTGTATAAATACAGTTGAGGGTGGTTCACATTTAACGGGTGCAAAAACTGCGATAACTCGTTCACTAAATAATTATGCTTCAAAAAACAAATTGTTTACTAAGATGAAAAAAAGTAATTTTTCGCTAACAGGTGATGATACTCGCGAGGGAATATCAGCGATTATTTCTGTACGAGTTCAGGAGCCACAATTCGAAGGACAGACAAAGACGAAGCTTGGAAATAGTGAAGTGAAGGGAATTGTTGACAGTGTTATTTCTGAAGGAATAAGTGAATTTTTTGAACAGCATCCAAGTGTAGCAAAAAAGATTATTGAAAAGAGCATAGTTGCAGCAAAGGCAAAAGAAGCAGCAAAGGCGGCACGAGAATTAACTCGAAGAAAGAGCGTTCTTGATGGTGGAGGTTTGCCAGGAAAATTAGCCGATTGTTCAATAAAAGATCCGGCATTGAGTGAAGTATATATTGTCGAAGGTGATTCTGCCGGTGGTTCTGCCAAGCAGGGAAGAGACAGAAGATTTCAGGCGATATTGCCATTGAGAGGGAAAATTCTAAATGTTGAAAAAGCAAGAATGGATAAGATATTAAAGAACAAAGAAATTCGTGCAATGATAACTGCTTTTGGAGCTGGAATTGGTCAGGATGAATTTGATATTAGCAAGTTGAGATATCATAAAATAATTATAATGACTGATGCCGATGTTGATGGAGCACATATTCGAACACTATTATTGACTTTCTTTTTTCGCTATATGGGAGATTTGGTGACCAACGGAAATATTTATATTGCTCAACCGCCATTATATTTAGTTAAGAGAGGAAAGAAAAAACAATGGATTTTTAATGACGATGAATTAGAAAATGTTTTGAAAAGATGGAAAAAAGAGAGTAGCAGTAAAATAGGTATTTCCCGTTATAAAGGTTTGGGAGAAATGAATCCTGACCAGTTGTGGAATACAACTATGGATCCTGAATTTCGTACTATTAAACAGGTTACTCTTGAGGATGTCGCCGGAGCTGATAGAATGTTCTCAGTTTTGATGGGCGAAGTGGTCGAACCGCGAAGAGCATTTATAGAAAAGAATGCTAAGTATGTTAAAAATCTGGATATTTAGAAGAAGGTTAGAGGGTTAGGAGGTTAGATGGTTAGAAATTTAGCAAATATGATAATATTAACAAAAATAAATAAGTTATAAAGGTGTAATTTTGGCGAATGAAAGAACAATTCAAATAGATATTGAAGAGGAATTAAAGGATGCGTATTTAGATTATTCTATGTCTGTTATCGTTTCCCGTGCACTTCCTGATGTAAGAGATGGATTAAAACCTGTTCATCGTAGAATACTTTTTGGAATGCATGAATTAGGTTTACAACATAATAAGGCACATAAAAAATCTGCAAGAATAGTTGGTGAAGTTCTTGGAAAATATCATCCGCATGGTGATGCTTCTGTTTATTTCGCTATGGTAAGAATGGCACAAGAATTTGCAGTGAGATATTTGATGGTTGATGGACAGGGAAATTTTGGTTCGATTGATGGTGATAATGCTGCCGCGATGAGATATACAGAAGCAAGAATGCAAAAAATCACAAGAGAAATGTTGAATGACATTGACAAAGAAACTGTAAAATTTATACCAAATTTTGATGAATCCTTAATGGAACCTACAGTACTTCCTACAAAAATTCCAAATTTATTAATTAATGGAGCTTCTGGAATTGCAGTTGGAATGTCAACAAATATTCCGCCACACAATTTGAGTGAAATTATCAATGCATTAATCGCATTGGTTGAGAATCCTGAACTTGATATTGATGGAATACGACAGTTTGTAAAAGGTCCCGATTTTCCAACAGGAGGATTGGCTTTTGGTTCAGTCGGATTGAAATCTGCTTATGAAACCGGAAAAGGAAAAATCACAGTTAGAGCAAGAGCAACAGTTGAACAGATTAGAAATAATAGAGAACAAGTAGTTATTACAGAGATGCCATATCAAGTTAATAAAAGCAATCTTTTAGAAAAAACTGCAAAATTAATTCGTGATAAGGTTATCGAAGATATTAGCGATTTGAGAGATGAATCGGATAAAGACGGAATTAGAATTGTGTTTGAATTGAAAAGAGATGCAATTCCTGAAGTAGTGATAAATAATCTTTACAAGCACACACAATTGCAAGGAACATTTGGAATCATCAACTTGGCATTAGTTAATGGAATTCCGAAAGTATTGACATTAAAACAGACATTGATGCACTTCATCGATTACAGACATGAAATAATTGTAAAGCGAACAAAATATGAATTAAAAAAAGCTGAAGCAGAAGCACATATTTTAGAAGGTTTGAAAATCGCATTAGATAATATTGATGAGATAATTGCATTAATAAAGAAATCTGCCAGCACAGTAGATGCGAAAAATAAATTGATGAAGCAATTTTCGTTATCTGCAATTCAAGCACAGGCAATACTTGATATGAAATTGCAACGATTGACTGGTTTGGAAAGAGAAAAAATAATTCAAAAATATTTGGAGTTATTAAAACTTATTGAAAAGTTGAATTTCATTTTAGAAAATAAGTCGAAAAGAATGGAAATAATGGTCGGTGAATTTAAAGAAATGAAAAAATTATATGGCGATGAAAGACGAACAGAATGGATTGCTGACAGTGATGATTTTACTGTTGAAGATATGATTGCCGATGAAGATATGGCTATTACAATTACTCACAAAGGATTTATAAAGAGAACTGCAGTTAGCGGATATCGTGCTCAGAGAAGAGGCGGAGTTGGCAAACGAGGTGCCGGAATGAAAGATGAGGATTTTGTTGAGGATTTATTTATCGCTTCCACTCACGAATATCTGCTTTTCTTTACGGATTTTGGAAAAGTTTATTGGCTCAAGGTTCATGAAGTTCCGCTATCAGGCAGAGCGACTCGCGGTAGAGCAATTGTGAATTTATTACAAGCAGAAAAGGGTGAAAAAGTTCGTGCATTTTTAAATGTTAGAGAATTTTCAGAAGACAAAAATATTATAATGGCAACGAAAAATGGAACGATAAAGAAGACAAAATTATCTGCTTACGGAAATCCAAGAGTGAATGGAATTATTGCAATTAATCTTCGTGATGGTGATGATATTGTTGGTGTAAAAATTACAAATGGAGAACAAGATATTATTCTCGGTTCAAGAAATGGGAAGGCAATTCGTTTTCATGAAAAAGATGTTAGGGAAGTCGGTAGAAATTCTACAGGAGTAAAAGGAATTACATTAGCCGGCGGAGAAGATAAGGTTGTTGATATGGTAACTGTAAGCCGTGAAGATGTGACAGTTCTTGCAGTCAGCGAAAACGGCCTTGGAAAGAGAACAGAAATTAGTGATTATCGTGCACAACATCGTGGTGGAAAAGGTGTGATAACATTAAAGACAAATGCAAAAGTTGGGAAAATGATCGCACTGAAAGAGGTAGTAGAAAAAGATGATTTGATGCTGATTTCGACAGGCGGGTTGATGATTA
>JAYEHX010000014.1:0-5888 GCA_034659735.1 Fidelibacterota bacterium
ATATGATACAAATATAAAATAAAAGGCAACAAATGAAAAATAAATTAATAGCAATACTCATTCTAATTCTAATCATTTCAAATTTATTCGGACAGAAAGTTCAAATGTCTTTAGAAAATTGCGATGAAATTATGAGAGACAATTTTGGTAATTTTTATACATTGGATAATACAGTTGGCAGTGTCAAGAAATTTTCGTCAACATTTAAATTATTAAATAAATTTAATTCAAATTCTGGAAATCAGAGTTTATTTATTTCAGCAAAGGATTTGAATATTGTCAATCCGAATGTTATCTATTTATTGGACGAGCAGGATATGAAAATAATTGAATTTGATGAATATTTGAATTTCATACAAGTAATAGATTTGCCGGAAGAATTTACTTTTCCAACAAAATTTATTGTTTTATCCAATCGTGATTGGTTGATATATGATGAATTTCAAAAAGAGATTTATCGTGTGAAACCCGGCGAAAATATAAGCCAGATTTGGGGAGATGAAAGAGTGAAACATTTTATAAATGAAAAGGTTAAAATGTATTATTATAACAATTTTGTTTATCTATTTGTGGAAAAGGAGAATATTTTATTGATTATTAATAATAGTGGAATGGAAAAAAAGGAATTGCAGATGTCTAAAAAATATAAAATGAAACGAATTTTGTATGGCGATTTTGAGAATGTTATTTTTACGGATAACAGAAAAATATTCGAATGGAAATTTGCAGAAAATAGAATTGATACAATCATGAGTCAAAAAAATGTTATCTATATTTTCCAAAATGAAAATTTAATTATTGATTCTGATGGTAATATTTACAATTATTCAAATTCAAAATAGTTAATTAATTTGAAGTATAAAATATTAATATTATTGTTTTTTATTCAGATACTTTTTGCGGGAAGTATCTCTGAAAATATAATTCTGCAAAAAGGGAAGACAATTTATTCTTTAAAAAATGAGTATATTAGTTTGGATTCTTTGGTCTGGGAAAATGCTCCAATACGATATGCAATTGACAATACTTACGGAAGATTGATACTTCTCGAAAAGATAGATTCTTCTCAAAATATAAAAATATTCTATAAATATTCGGATATTAAAGTTCCCAAAAGTTATGATATTGGCATAAAAAAAAGCAATAGTTATTTCGAAAAAAAATCGAATGGAAAAACGGAAGTAAACGAGAATTCTTATATTGAGCAATCAAATGTAAAAACGACCGGTTCAATATTCAGACAAATTCAAGTGAGTACAAATGGAAATAGTTCGTTAAATGCCGGAATGGATTTGAAAATATCTGGAAAATTGACACCAAAATTATCGATAACCGGTGCGATTACTGACAACTCAACTCCGTACCAAAGTTATTCGTCAACTCAGTCGTTGGAGGAGATTAATAGAATATATTTGATTTTAGAATCGGAGAAAATATATTCGCAAATTGGTGATATAAATGTGAAAACGAATTATGGATATTGGAATAAATACAATCGAAAATTGATGGGAGTTTCCACGAGAATTCAAGGTAAGAATTTTAGAAGTAGTGGATTTTTTGGTGGAACAAAGGGGATATTTCAGAGACAAAAATTAGAGACAAAAAGTGGAGATCAGGGACCATATAGATTAATTGGGAAAAGTGGTGAAAGTGCAATTGTGATTATTCCGGGTTCTGAGAGTGTCTATTTCAATGGCGAAAAATTGACGAAAGATAAGTATATGATTTATTATCAAAATGCGGAAATATTCTTTTCATCGGATATTTTAGTTTCCGAAGAGGCGAGGATTTTTGTAGAATTTAATTATAAAAATGAGGTGTTTCCACAGACGAGTATCGGTGGATATGCAGAGAGAACAATTTTCAAAAATAGCAAATTCTGGGTTTCTGCAATTCGTGAGAAGCAGGATAACAACAATCCGATAGATCCATTTTTATCCCAAATTGACTCTGATTCTTTAGGAAAAATTAGTGATAAAAATATGATTACAGTTTCAACTGCTGTGAAAGATAGCACAGGTGATTATGTTTTGCTTGACAGTATTTGGGTTTTTAATGGTAGGGATAATGGAAATTATAATGTCTATTTTTACAGAGAAAATTCCAATGGTGGATATGTGAGATGTGATACTACTAACGGATATCCATTTTATAAATATGCTCCGAATGATCCGGCTTCACAATATTTTCCAAGGCGAATTGTGAACTTGCCGGCGACACATTTTGTCACTTCAGGTGGTTTTTTGTTTAACTTTTCTAAGTTGTCGAAAGTGAATGTAGAGTGGGCATATTCAGCTTTCAATCAGAATAATTTTAATAAAAATAGAGATGAAAGTGGTGCGATAAAATGGAATAGTGAGATTGCGATTAGAAAAAAATCACCACAAATATTGTTGGAATTTAATGGTTGGACGAAGAGTGAAAAGTTTAGAAGTTTTGATAAATTGACAAATCCAGATTTTGAAAGAAGTGCAGGATATTCTTCTCAAGATACAATAACGAAATATTTTGATTATGGAATTCTGTTAAAAAATAATAATTTTCAAAATAAGATTTCCTTACATCAAGTTGGTGCATTAGATGACAGTTTGAGATCTAAGATGAATATTTCCGGAAGCAGAAAAGGAAAATATGGAATAAAATATAAGTATATACAATTGATTGATGAGAAATTAGTTCCGTATCAAATAATAAAACTTGGTGTTAATTTCCCGATAATAAAAAAGATAAAAACTACATTAAATTATAATCGTGATTATTTGGAACCGATTTACAATAGTAAAAATTCTCATAGAAGCGAAGAGTTTATTTCCGGGATTCATTTGAAAAAAATCTCGTTTGAACACATTTTTAGAGATGATTTCAGATGGAATGATACTACGAATGTTTTTGATTGGTATTCACAAAAGAATGATTTGAAATTAAAATATAATCGTAAATTTTCAAAAAAATTATCATGGTATGTTACAGCTTCATATCGAGATGACAGAAGGAAAATTCAAAATGAAAATTTCTTTTTAACTCAAAATAAAGTTAGTTATAATAATCCCAAATTGGGATTTATGGGTAATGTAAATACAAATATAAATCGAACTTCGGAGGCAAAACGAGAAGCGGTTTTTGATTCTGTTGGAACAGGATATGGACAATATTCTTGGGACAAAAATTATGACAGATATGTCTTTGATGAGTTTGGAGAATATCGTTTGAGATACGAATTGACGAATGAACGGATAGAGCAATATGTTCACAAAAGTCAATGGAATATTCGTTGGAAAAGGAAGTTTGATTTTAAGAATCC
This sequence comes from Fidelibacterota bacterium, assembly GCA_034659735.1. GTDB lineage: Bacteria > Fidelibacterota > Fidelibacteria > Fidelibacterales > Fidelibacteraceae > TCS52. The sequence continues at coordinate 3,302 of JAYEHX010000014.1, forward strand.
AATAAAATTTTCTTATAATAATAGAACGAGTATAGAATTTAAGTCAGATGATTTACGATTGTATTCAGATATTTCAACAGATAATTTGGATTCAACTCTATATTTTGGTTTAGTCAGATTCAAGAATAATTTCAATTTTAAATCGAGTTCCGGAAAGAAAATATTTTCTATTTATGTTGATCAAATGAAGATGCAAAATGCAATAGATATTAATAATGAAAGATTGCAGACAAAAGATAAATTTGAATATAAATATAGAATTGTCAGAAAAAAAACGAGATGGGATTTTATTTTGAAACATTCTCAAGAGATAAAAGAGAGATTGCCAATCGGGAGTTATTCAATTAAAATAGATAGAAAAGGCGGTGATGTGAAGTTGCAATATTCTTTTTTCAAAAATATGAGTAATTCGTTTGAGTTGGAATATCAGAACATTAATACGGATTTCAATTCTGAATTTGTAGCTGATTTGATGGCTGTAAAAAATGTTTGGAGTTGGAATAGAAAGGCGGGAGAGGTGATTTTCGTTTCGGTAAAATATTCAAAAGTATGGAGTGATTATGAAGGAATATTTCCTTACGAAGTTGCACAAGGACGACCAATCGGAACTTCCACAAAAGCAATGGTTAGATATGAAAAGCGGATTTCGAAGTCAATTTCCGTTAACGGATTATTTCAATATCGCAAAAGGGGAGAGAGCGATTCTATAATTTTGGGGAAGGTGGAAGTGCGAGCATATTTTTAGTTCGCGGTATATTAAGGGAGTGAAAATAAGTTAAAAATTATGTTGAAGATGAAGTTTAAAATAGTATTTTTTGTATTAACATTTTTATTTTTTGGTGGAAATAATTTTGCAAAAACTATTCTTGTAATTGAAAAGGATTCATTAATTGTGAAATCAAATTCAAAAGTTATAGGAAAAATTTTAGATTCTAAAGTTAAAAAATTAGCAAAAACCGGCTATCCTTTTGCAAAAATAATTCTTGAAGAGTATAAGCGAAAAGCCGGAGACGATATTTTCAGATATAGAATTCGTCAAGGCGAAAAAGTTGTTATTGATACAATAGTTTATGGTAAATTTAAAAAACGAGAAGTGAATGTTATCGAACGAAATATTTCTGAATTGCCAATAGGTAAATTCAATTATTTGAAAGTAAATCAAGCAATCAACGATTTGCGGAGTGTAGATTATTTAACAATTGAAAATAGAAAAAGCATCTATAAAACAGGTTTACGATTGTATGTGAAATCAAAAGATAAGATGAAAATAGATGCACTGTTAAGTTATAAAAAAGGAAAAACGGAAAGTGGAATTGTAGGGAATTTTTCTATTGAGATGCAGAATTTATTTGGAATTGGAAGGCATGCGTTTCTATCTTGGCGACGACCAAATTTGAAAACCAATCGCATCAAACTTAAATATTACGAGCCATATATTTTCAATACGGGCTTTTCATTGATGGGAGAATATTATCAAGATTTTTATGATACTTTGTATGTTAAGCGGGATATAAATTTACATGTTTTTTATCAAATCAGTCATAGATTAAAAGTTGGATATGTGAATTCTTTGGAAAATATTTATCCGTCAAAAGGTGGCGAGGATGCAGGAATAGATGAAAAAAAGAAATATGGAACGAGTGTTTTAGTCGATGGATATTTTGGTAGAGGAATTTTTGTTAATAAAATATTTTGTGAATTGGGAATGAAAGGCAGTAAAAATGAGGAGTTGTATTTTTCTACAATTTCATCGAATTTAAAAATTAGATATAAAAAATTTGGTTCAAATATTAAGGCGAAATATGGAATTGTTGATTCGGAAAATAATATACAAATTTATGATAAATTGAAATTGGGTGGTGGAGAGTTTTTGCGAGGTGCATATTTTGAACAATATCTAACCGAAGAATATTATGGATTCAGTTTTGAAATTGGCATCTTTTCAGGCGAATCAAATATCTTTACTTTTTATGATTTGGGAATATTGAGAGAATTAAACTCAGCGACACATCATCTTGGTTTCTCAATGAAACTTCCTGCCGGAAAAAGTCATATCTCACTTACAATAGGATTTAATGTTGCCGAAAGTTATGAAAATGGGAAAGTGCATATCAGGTGGAATTTATAATTGATTTAAAAAAAATGCCATATCGTTAAGACATGGCATTTCTGAAAATTATAGTATTTAATTTATTTTTAACTAATTCTAATATGCACCTTCGAGATATATTTTAATATCGATGTCTATAAAACCTAAATATATTTTTCCAGGTCCGGAATATGATGCAATACAAATTGAAGGTTTGCCCCAACCGGTTAGTGAAGCATAATTTCCAACATAAAAAGAATCAGGACAAAAATACGCGTTTCCACCACTTCCATCTGATGTTATTGTTATCTTTGCAGAATCACTTGATGTTCCCGAAAAAGATATAACACTTGGTTGTCCTGTTAAAAAAGTAAATACTATTAGAAAAAGCAAAATTGTCAACAAATATTTTTTCATAATAAAACTCCTTTTAATTGATAACAATTTAACTAATTTTATGAATTGAGACATAAGTTACTGCTGAACCTGTTTTTAAAT
>JAYEHX010000015.1:0-5839 GCA_034659735.1 Fidelibacterota bacterium
TTAGGGGTTTAGAAGGTTAGAGGGTTAGGTAATACAAATGCGTGTGAATTAGGGAAGTTGTTTAAAATTTAAATGTAAAACGGATATATGAGAAGCAAAAATAATAATGGAATAAATCCAAAATTAGCAATAAGGATTATGGTTATTGCACTTCTTATTGCATTTGCTTCTGTATTTTTTGGTAATACGGGATTGTTGTCATATCTTGGTTTGAAAAGAGAAGTGCAAGAAACTAAGTTGAGAAAAAGAGTGTATGAAGAACAGGAATTGGAACTTCTTGAAGAGAGAGATAAGCTGAAAAATGACACTAAATATTTAGAGAAAATTGCTCGTGAAAAATATAGAATGGCAAAGAAAGGCGAAACCGTTTATAGAATTATTAAAAATAAACCCGATAAGAAAAAGAAATAAATTTGATACTTGATGTTTGACGATTGATATTTTTCGTTTTATATATTTTAATTTTAGGAAAATAAAGATGGAAACAAATATTTATGGGAAATATTAAATATTTATGTTTAGTTCGATTCCAAAATATTCTAAAAAAAAAATATTTTTTAAAATATTAAGTTTAAGTATTATTCTGTTTTTGAATTCATCACTTTTTGCTGAAGTGAAACCATTAAAATTGATTCATGCCAAGACACTTAATCATATTACAAAAAATAATCAATCCTATTTATATCTGAAAGATGATGTCGAATTTCGTAAGGGAAATATTAAAATATTTTCAGATGAGGCATTTCATTATAAAGATGAAAAATATCTGACTTTGGTTGGAAATGTGGTAATAATAGATTCTGCTACCACGATAAGATGCGATTTTGTAAAGTACTTTACTGAAACAGATAAAATTGAAGTGCCAAGCAAAATTGATGTAAACTATGAAAATAAAAAATTAGTTGCAGACAAGATAGATGCAGATTTGGAAAATGATATTTATTTCGCAAATGGGAATGTTATAATAGTAGATTCGGCAAGAGTTGTAAAGGCAGATTCTGTAATTTATTATGATAGAACTGAAATTACGGATTTGCATAACAACGCATCAATAACCGACACTGTGGAAAACACTGTTTTTTTGGGTGATTATATAAAATATTTTATGAAAGATGATGAATTTCTAAATAACAAAAATCCTGTATTTGTAAAAAGAGATTCTACAGGTGAAGAGACAATAAGAATTATGGCGGAAAAAATATCTGGAAATACTGAAAGTAAATATTTTGTGGCAATCAAAAATGTGAATATTATAAAAGATTCATTAAATGCAAATTGTGATTCATTATTTTTTTCAGATTCATTAGAAAAAGCATCGTTGAATGGTAATCCTGTAGTTACTCATCAAAAAAATATTGTTTCCGGAAAAATAATTGATATTACATTTCATAATTCAAATACTGATGAAGTTATTGTGAAAGATAATGCAATTATGAAAACAAAAGAACAGGGATATTTGGCAAATAAGAGGAGTAGATTAATTGAAAAAACGAGTACACTTTCGGGCAGAAAAATCATATTAAAATTCAAAGATGATAATGATATGGATTGGTTAAAAGTTGAAGGAATGGCAATGTCAGATTATCATGTGTATGAAGATTCTGTTTATCAGGGATTGAATAAAGCGAGTGGCGATACTGTTAAAATGTTTTTTGAAGACGATTCTCTAACGGATATTTTTATAATAAGAGGAGCGGAAGGAATATATTATCCCGATGAATCTATTAAAGATGTTGATACGACTTTGGTATATAGTTCAGATGTAATTTATATGAATCATAGAAATCAAGAGACGACATTGTATCAAAATAGTGAAATGATTTATGGTGAAATGTCGCTAAATTCAGATACGATAAAAATTGATTGGAATAATTATATGTTGTATGCACTTCCACAAGAGACCGATTCCGGATTGATAAATATTCCCAAGATGCAACAAAAAGGCGATGATCCTTTGGAAGGCGAATATTTGGTGTATAATATGGATACTAAAAGAGGGAAAATTGTTAGAGGAAAAACTAATATTGAAGATGGATATTATTATGGCGAAGAGATAGTAAAATTAGAAGGGAAACCTTTTTATAACAGAAATGGAAGATATACGACTTGCGATGCCGAAGAGCCACATTATTGGATTGAGGCGAAAGAGATGAAGTTGGTTCCAAAAGACAAAATGTATGCTAAACATCTAATTTTGAGAATTTACGGAGTTCCACTTTTATATTTTCCGATTGGAATGGCACCTGTTCATACCGGTGGTCGCCAGAGTGGATGGGTGATGCCGTCTTATGGTGAGAGTACTCTCAATGGGAGGTTTTTAGAACGAGGTGGATATTATTGGGCTCCGAATGATTATATGGATTCAGAATTACTCGGAAGTTTTTATGACAAAAAGGGAGTGGAATTTCGACTTAGTAATAGATATAAATTGAGATATTTTTTTGATGGAAATTTAGATTTGCGATATTGGAATAATTTTATTTCCGATATTAAAAAAACGGGTTATAGAATTGGTTTAAAACACAATCAAAAGTTTGGACAAAATACACGATTGAATGTTAATGGAGTTTATACTACTGACAATACAAGACATAAGGAAGAGATACAACGAGAAGACCGCTTGCAACAAAATATAGTTTCAAATGCGACTTTTTCAACTCGATTGGGGGAATTTGGAATAAATTCGAATGCATATAGAAAACTTGATTTACAGTCGGGGAATGTGACAGAAAAATTTCCGCAAATTTCTATTTCAAAAAGTACCGCATCAGTATTCAAAAAGAAAAATCCCTCACAGCCCAATAGATGGTATCACAATATACGATATAATATAAATGGAAATTATAATAGCATTTATACTTCTCGATTACAGAGTGATTCTACTTATTTGAAAAAATCAGAGAGTAGTGCAAAAATCAATAGCGGTTTAAATTTTACACACAAATTTTTCGGTTGGTTAAATATTGCACCATCGGCAAAATATAACGAATCTTTTATTTTTAAATACGACAATCCTGTTATGCAAAACGATTCAATACTTGTAGATTCTACAGGAAATATAGTTACGGAAAAAGTTGAACAATTTAAAATGAGAGGAACTTACTCCGGCAGATTAAGTGCGGGAACAAAAATTTATGGAATATTCCCAGTGAAAGTCGGGAGATTAAGAGCAGTTCGTCATGTTCTCAGCACAAATTTAAGTTATTCATACAATCCGGATTTATCAGAGAATGACAACTATATTTTAAAAGGAATTGGTACGAATGGTGAAGAGTTAGAATATGATTATTTTAGCAATACAACAGCCGGAAGCACTCCTACCGGTCGAAGCGAAAATTTGAATATGAATTTTAATCATACCTTTGAAATGAAATTAAGAAAAGGAGAAAAGGATTATGAAAAAATGCATTTTCTTTCTTTAGGACATAGTTATAATTTTATGAAGGATTCTTTAAATTTTAGCAATATTTCTGCTAATACAAATATTACAAAATTGCTGGGTGGAAATTCACTTCGAATAAATGCAACATTTGATCCTTATCTATTTAGAGTTGATTCTACAGGAATAAATGGAAGAAGAGTAGATGAATTAACAATTCCACGATTAACAAGATTATCATTGAATACTGGTTTTAATATCAGCGAAGGGAAATTGGGTAAAAAGGATTCTACAAATACTGCGGACAGATTTTCCAAATGGTCCATAAGAGTCGGTTTGAGTTATTCGCATTCTGCATCGAATCCTTATAATGTAAGAGACAATTTTACCACAACATTTAATTTTAAGGCCAATTTAAGTGAAAAATGGTCGGTGAGTTATAGTGCAAGATTTGATATTTTAAACCAGAATTTAATTCATCATGATTTTAGAATAAATAGAGATATGCATTGTTGGGAATTTGCTTTTACTTGGACGCCGGCAACTGCTAATGGCAATTCGATGTATTTTCTGAAAATCAATGTAAAATCTCCAAATTTAAAAGATTTAAAATATGAAAAAAGAAAGAGAAGAGGATATTAAAAATAAAAATTGCTTCAGAGAAAAAATAAAATTATTGACAAAGTAAAAATAAATTGCTAATATTGGGTAATATTACAGGAGAGATAGAAAATATAAAATATTGTTAAAGGTTCTTTAAAAGTGGAGATGACTGAGAGGATACTTTTAACGATATTCATTTAGTCGAATGTTAGAAGTTGCATTCGTTTTTTATTTGGAGCAGAAAAATTATAAGATGAAAGAGAGAAACAGAAATAAGACACAAATAATGGGAATACTAAATGTGACTCCTGATTCATTTAGTGATGGTGGAAAATATGATTCCACTGAAAGTGCAGTATTAAGAGCAAAAGAGATGATTCAAGAAGGTGCTGATATTATAGATATTGGCGGAGAATCGACGAGACCAAATGCACCTATAGTTTCAACAGAAGATGAGTTAAAAAGAGTTATTTCCGTAATCGAAAAAATTAAAAGTTTTGTTTCTAATATATCAATTGATACAAGTAAATCAGAGGTAGCACAAAAAGCAATAGAGGCAGGAGCAACTATTGTTAATGATATTTACGGATTACAGAATGATAAAGATATGGCACAAGTAGTTGCGAAGAATAATGTTAAAATAATTATTATGCATATAAAAGGAACACCGGAAAATATGCAGAATAATCCTGAATATAAAAATGTGATTGATGAAATTAATGATTATTTTCAGAAGAGTATTTCAATTGCAGAGAGTGCAGGTATTAATAGAGAAGAGATAGTTCTTGATCCGGGGATAGGATTTGGAAAAACAGTAAAAGATAACTTGGATATAATAAAAAATATTCGTAAACTTGCAAAATTTGAAATTCCAATAATGTTAGGAGTATCACGAAAATCATTTATTGGAAAAATTACAGGAGCCGAAGTTGAAAATAGATTGGCCGGAAGTATCGCTTCAATTACTATCGGCATTATGAATGGAGTTGATATTGTAAGGGTGCATGATGTCAAAGAAACGAAACAGGCAGTAGAAATAATTGATAGGATTATTGGCAAAGAATGATTGAATTATTTAAAATAGGATTTATTAGTTTTACATTATTAGATTTGATTGACATCGTGTTAGTTGCTTTTATTTTCTATATAATTTATCAATTATTCAAAGATTCAAGAGCAAGTCAAATGTTGATTGGCATGATATTACTTGCGGTTTCAGGTGTTGTTGCACAGGCATTAAATTTGAAAGCATTGACATGGCTTTTAGGAAGTTTGACAACTGCTTGGGTTATTCTATTTGTAATTGTGTTTCAAAAAGAGTTGAGAAGAGTGTTACTTTTTTTAGGAAGAGTGCCATTAGTAAAACAGATGTGGAAAGACACTTTTGAAAGATATGAAGAGGAATTGATTTCATCTGTACTTGAATTGCAAGATAATAAAATTGGTGCATTGATAGTTGTTTTAAGAGATAAAGGATTAGCTTCAATAATTGAGAAGGGCGTTGTGATAAATGCGGATATTAGTAATCAATTAATTTCATCAATATTTAATACATCTTCGCCACTTCATGATGGTGCGATAATTACTTTAAATGGAAAAATAATTGCGGCAAAATGTATCTTGCCATTGAGTGAAAATATTGATATTGATCCAACGATTGGCACGAGACATTTGGCGGGATTGGGCTTATCTGAAGAGAGTGATAGTTTTGTAATAATTATTTCTGAAGAAACAAATAAGGTTTCGGTTGCATTGAATGGAATAATCACTCGAGGATTAGATGAATCGACATTAAGGACAGAATTGACAAAATATTTGGCTGGGAGAAATGATTAAAAAAATAAGTTTTATATTAAT
>JAYEHX010000016.1:0-5834 GCA_034659735.1 Fidelibacterota bacterium
CAAAAGAAAAAGTAAAACTATTCCATTTTTTTTCTGCTCTCTTTTTATTCTTTCTTTTAACTATTATATTTTGTAAACTATGGTTATGGAAATTAAAGATAAAAACTCAACTAACCAAATACTCATTCAATGGCAAATTTATCCACTTAAAAAAAATCCAGCAAAGGGTATTGTAGTTGGAGTTTTTATTTTAATAATTTCAACTTATTCTGCAATGCTAATGGGCAATATTGCATTTTTCCTTATTATTTTAATGGTATTTTTTATTTTTGTATTATTGCCATATTATCTTCCAACCAAATATATATTGACAGAAAAAAAAATAATTATAAAAAACGGCCCTTCAAAAAAAGAGAGAGAATGGCAATATATCAAAAGATTTGATTATGATAAAAAAATGTTAAAATTATTCACTACTACAAAAACAAATCGACTTGACAATTACAGGGCATTAACTCTGATTTTTAATAATAACCGTGAAGAAGTAATAAAAATTGTAGAAAATAAAATTTCTAATAATAATGTGCTTGAAAAAAGTAAAATGTAAAAAATGATAGAAATCTTTCCATTATATACATGTATAGGAACAAAATGAATAAATTGCAAAAAAAATATTCTGAAGATGAATTGATAAAACTAATCGCAAAAAAAATTGTTGATAGACACTTGACAGTTCCATCAATTCTATTTTTAGATGTGGCAAAACCATTGAATTTTATGGGAGCACAATTTTTGACTTTTTTTGGTCCTTTTATCGAACCATTTTTTTCTAAAGGAAACTTTTATCAATTTACAAAAATGTTAGAAAAGAGAGAAAATGTAGAAAAAATATTATTAGAAATTGAAACTTTAGAAAATGAAAAAAAAACCGAAAAATAAAAAAAAGATTTTTTTGTTATTAAATAATAAATTAGTTTGTATATTTGCATATTAAACTGGAGGAGTAAAATGAAAAAAAGAGTGATATGGCTGAAAGCGGTTTTGTTTTCTATATTCATATTTAGTTTTGCTATTTCTGCTGAATTAAATATTGATGTAAAAGTAGATGAGGCAGAAGCAGAAGGTCAACTTTTGAATATGACAATCACCGGCACTGATGCTGATGCAGATTTTAAAGTATTCAAAAAATTGGGTGATGATGGTGAATGGATTGAATTAAAAAATATTGAAAACTTAAAGTCAAAAGTTTATGTTGAAAATGATATTTCAACTGTTTTGAAAGTAAGTATCTATGATGATGAGGGACAAGTTATTTCAGAAGCGATTTCAGAATCATTTACCACCAGTGCAAAATGGTTTAATACTTCTCGTACGATAAGATTTATATTTTTATTGGTGACTGCAGGATTGGTTCTATTTTATATTAGTAGAGCAAAAAAGAAAAAAAATATTTATTTACGACCAATTGCCGGATTAAAAGCATTCGAAGAAGCAGTTGGAAGAGCTACGGAAATGGGAAAATCCGTTCTATTTGTTCCGGGAATTATGGATTTAGATCAAGTTGAAACTATTTCTGGAGTCATTATTCTTGGTCATGTAGCAAAAATGACTGCGAGATATGAAACAGAATTAAATGTTCCTGTTGCTCGTTCTATCGTTATGGAGGCAGGTAGAGAAATTGTCAGAGAAGCATATATGAGTGAAGGTCGTCCGGATCAATTTAATACTGATATGGTTCATTACTTAACTGATGACCAATTTGCTTATGCTGCCGGTGTGAATGGAATAATGTTAAGAGAAAAACCTGCGGCAGTTTTTATGCAGGGTAAATTTTTTGCAGAATCATTAATTTTAGCAGAAACAGGAAACTCGATTGGGGCAATTCAAATTGCAGGAACTGGTTCGCAAGCTCAATTGCCTTTTTTCATTACTGCTTGTGATTATACACTTATCGGTGAAGAATTTTTTGCCGCAAGTGCTTACTTGGGTGAAGATCCAAAATTACTTGGTTCTATTAAAGGACAGGATATGGTAAAAGCGGGAATTATGATTATCATAATGCTTGGTGTTATATTCGAGTCATTTGGAGCAGAATTCTTTAAAAAAATATTTGAAATTGGATAGGAGATAATATGATTTTAAAAAGATATATACCACTTGCGATTGTTTTTATTGTGGGAATGACAATGTTAGCATCTTGGTTTATTCCACATGCACCATTTGGTGCTTTTGAAATTCATGCCACACAGTGGTTTGATATCATTGCAAGTTTTGCAATGATTCTCGGTGCTTTGAATTTATTAAAAGTTCACAGTTTGAAATTAATTCATAAGAAACTAAATTGGCAATATAGTTTAATTGCGATTTTGGGTTTTTTTCTTACACTAACTTTTGGATTTATAATGAAAGGTGGACATTATCTTGTCTTGACTGATGTTGGGAATACTCCCGATGCAGTTGTGCAAGAAATTTCTACTGAATTGCAATTAAAAAATAATGTTGCAAATAATCTTTATATAACACCAAAAATCGAAGAAGGAATAGAATTAAAAAAATATTATTATACTCAAAACAGTGCTATTGATTTCAAAAATCGTTTAGAAAATGTTGGAGCGATTGCAGAAGTAAAAGAAGTCGTTTGGGGATCACATTTACAAGCTGACAACACATTCTTTTCTTGGTTATTCAGAAATATTTTTACTTCGCTTAGTGCTACTATGTTTGCCTTACTCGCTTTTTTTGTTGCCAGTGCTTCGTATAGAGCATTCAAAGTAAGAAATATGGAAGCAACAATTTTGTTAGTCGCCGGTGTAATTATTATGATAGGAAGAGTTCCGCTCGGTGTTTTTATTACAAATTGGATACCAAAAGATTCTTTTTTCAGTTTTCTTCGTTTAGAAATTTTACAAGAATGGATATATCAATTTCCAAATGCTGCCGGTGCAAGAGCTATTATGATAGGTATCGGATTGGGAATTGTTGGAACTTCATTGAGAGTTATTTTAGGAATCGAAAAATCATTCTTGGGGGAGAAATAAAATGAGTAAATTTTTAGAAAATTTAGATAAAATAGACAGAAGATACATTTTCTTAATAATTGCAATTGTTGTAATGCTACCATTGATATTTCCTTTGGGATTACCGGTTGAACCAACAAATCTGACAATTGACGCTTTTGATGCTGTTAATAAAATTCCAAAAGATGATAAGGTTCTTGTATCATTTGATTATGGACCTTCTACAAAACCGGAAATTCATCCAATGGCAATAGCTGTTTTAAGACATCTGTTCACAAATGGCAATAGAGTTATTATCACTTGTCTATGGCCTGATGGATTATTTATGGCTCGGGATGCGTTAGAACAGGTAGCTCATAAAGAGTTTGATCTTAAATATGGAGTTGATTATGTAAATCTTGGATATCGTCCTGGAAATGAAGCGGTAATTAAAGGAATAACTCGTAGTTTTCCCGCAAATTTTACAGTTGATTCTAAAGGTACAGAAATTAAAAAAATTCCACTAATGGACGGAATGCAATCATTAAAAGATGTTGGATTTATTTTTAGTTTATCCGCAGGATATCCGGGGTCAAAAGAATGGGTGCAATATGCATCTGATCCATTAAAGATAACAAGTTCTACAGGTGTAACATCAATTCAAGTAAATGAAATTTTACCTTTTGTAAAGTCGGAACAATTGAATGGAATTGTTGCCGGAATGCCCGGTGCTGCAGAATATGAACAATTGCTCGTGAAAAATGGAATACATCCTACGATCGGCACTGCAGGAAAATCTATGGACGCACAATCAATAGCTCATCTTGTTATTGTTTTATTTATTATTATTGGAAATATTTCTTACTTTGCAAAACGAAAAAAAGAAAAAAAATATTAGGAGATAAATATGTCATTCGGAAATATATTGGGAGCTTGGGTTACAGTATTTTTAACACTCGCCATTTTAAGTTATTTGTACAAGGATAATCCATTTTATAAAATTGCAGAACATCTTTATGTTGGTGTCTCCGCAGCATATTGGGGAACAATCGCATTTTGGAATCAAGTTTGGCCAAACTTATTCGGTCGCCTATGGCCTCACATTGATAATCCGGAATCATTAAACGGATTTAACAAATTTTGGTATAAACTTTATAATGGGTTTCATTGGTTAAATGGTAGTATGTTTCCTGAAAATGGAATACCGGGAGATCAAACACAAAACTTGTGGTACATCGTAGCATTATTTCTTGGACTATTCATGCTTGCAAGATTAATTCCGAGTATAAATTGGCTTGGAAGATGGTCACTTGCTTATGTCGTGGGAATGGCTGCCGGACTTAGAATCTTCGGATTTATGAGTTCTAATGTTATCGCACAAATCCATGGTTCAATATTGCCACTTTGGGGACACGGATTAGGAAGTGCTCTCAACAATCTCGTCTTAATTGTCGGAACTGTTTCTGGATTATTTTTCTTCTTTTTCTCAGTAGAACACAAGGGAATATTCGGCAAAATATCAAGAGTCGGAATTTACTTTTTAATGATTTCATTTGGAGCATCATTCGGCTTCGCAATTATGGGTCGTATATCACTTTTGATTGGAAGATTTAATAAACTTATTGAATATTCAAGCAGTCAATATGGCTATGCAACATTCATATTATTAGCCGTTATGGTTATTACTTTACTCGTCTTGAATATTGGTAAAAAAGAAGAAGAAGTAGAATAAAATAAAATACTAAATATTATCAACAGAAATGCCATATCTCAACGATGTGGCATTTCTTAAATATAGGGAAAATCATGAAAACAATCACAAAAACAATAACAACAAATAAACGAACTGAATTTTTAGAAATAACGAACGAGATACAGAAAGAAATTGATTCGTCAAAAATTGACAGCGGAATAGTTGTGATTTTTACACCACATACTACAGCCGGAATTACTATAAATGAAAATGCAGATCCCGATGTAAAAAAAGATATTGATTATAAAATTAATAATATGATTCCAGTAGCTGATTCTAATTATTTTCATGCAGAGGGAAACAGCGATAGTCATTTAAAATCATCACTTTTCGGGCCGTCACTTTCACTCATTATCGAAAATGGAAAATTAATTCTCGGTGTTTGGCAAGCAATTTATTTTTGCGAATTCGATGGTCCGAGAAATAGACGATATTTTATTAAAATTGTGAAGGATTAAGTTTCTTGGATACTTCAAGTTCGTGTCACAAAAGAGTACCTTGCATAAAAAATGTGTCTGAGTCAATGACAACAAATTTCTCTGCGTCTTCTTGCACTGAGTTTGTCGAAGTGTGCGGTAAAAAACAAATGACAACCAATTAGATAAATTAGATAAATTAGATAAATTCGATTAATTAGATAAATTAGATAAATTCGTTTAATTAGATGACAATGACTACAAAAATAAATTCAAGATTTTTCTTAAAATTGGCAACTATTATAGTTATAATTATTATGAGTTTTTAAAAAAAAGAGTACTTTATGAAAAAAGTAATAAGTTTAATCTTGATGCTGACAGTGTCGGTAATGTTTGCGAATCCTGAATCGATGCCGACAACCCAAAACTACGATCCTTTTTAGTTTTTGCTTCTGCTCTAATAAATGCAGTTAACAAGCAAATCATCATAAGCATAATTTGCAAAACATTTTTTTTCATTAAAAAATTCCTTTTACACCAAAATAATTAATATAATAACCATGATTTGTTAAATTCCTATCAAAAAACAATACATCCCTCCACAGATAATATTCATTTATTTTTAAGTAAATACGATAAAATCCACTTGATACTTCATTTCCATAATCATCTCTTCCGTCCCACGAAATTGGATAATATCCCGGCATTCCATCTTTTTTTTCATAAATT
>JAYEHX010000017.1:0-5672 GCA_034659735.1 Fidelibacterota bacterium
TTTCCCTATGTTTTGTTCACTATACTTAACACTTCTCGCTTTTTATGAATATCCGTTAACTATACAGAACACTTTAAAAATTAAAAATAATCACAAGAATGAATTTTTAAAAAAGAATTCGGCATATTCCCTAACCTTCTAACCTTCTAACCCTCTAACCTCCTAATCTTAACCTCCCAACTTCCCAAATCACTTCAGTAGATAATTTGAATAATAAAAAACAAAATCAACATCAACATATCCTCATCAATCCAATAATATCATTTTGATTAAGAAATATTATTTGCTATATTTAGACCATCGGGATGTAGCGCAGTCCGGTAGCGCACTTCGTTCGGGACGAAGGGGTCGAAAGTTCAAATCTTTTCATCCCGACCAATTTTTTATAAAAACTTTTCGTATTAAACGGATTTTCCAATTCGTGTATTCGTGGCATATAGAAATTCTTAATCAACCTGTAAAAAAGTCAAACACATTTCCTAATGAACTGGATTTTGCTTTATATAATTCAGTATAACTGCATTTTGTACAAGTGACTGTTGTGAATCTTTTGTTTTGCACATCAAATATTTTTGAAAACATTCCACCAGTTGCTCTAATCTCATCAACCTCATATTCTGTATTTCCACATTTTGGACATCTGTAATTTAATTGTTCCATATTTTGCTCCTTTGTTTATTACATTAAATTACAAATTATTGAACAAAAATAAAATATTATTTTAAAATATTAAATAAAATTCGTAACTTACAAGTATGGAAAATATAATAAAAAAGAACGAAATTGTAGAAGTGAAAATTGAGTCGATTGCATTCGGCGGAAAAGGTGTTGCACGGGTTGGTGATTTTGTAATATTTGTAAGAGGTGGAATTCCCGAGCAAATATTGAAAGTAAGAATTATTAAAAAGAAGAAGAATTTTGCAGAAGCAATTATTGAACAAGTCGTCAAACAGAGTAAATTTTTTAAAAAATCGCCTTGTAAATATTTCCCGGATTGTGGCGGTTGCAAACACCAAAACATCGATTACCAATTCCAGTTGGAGATGAAAAACAGACAAGTCCAAGAAGCGGTTGAACATCTTGGAGAATTTGAAGATGTCCCAATTGAAGAAATTATATCTTCTCCGGATATTCTTGGATATAGAAACAGAATGGATTTTTCTACCTCTGTTAAACGATGGATATTAAAAGAAAACGATCCTGAAACAGCGACAGATTTTGCAATTGGATTGCATGCTCCACAGAGATGGGATAAGGTAATTGATATTGAAAAATGTTTATTGCAAACTGACGACAGAAATGAGATATTTCAAGAAATTAAAAAATTTGTTAAAGCAAATGAAATAAAACTACACAATGCTCGCGAACACGAAGGATTTCTGAAACAGATAATAATTCGTGCCGGTGTGATGACAGATGAAATCATGATAAATTTTATTACCATTAGCGAAAAACCTGAAATACTAAAACCTTTAGTAAAATTGCTAACTGCAAAATTTGTAAATATAAAATCAATTGTGAACAATATCACAAATGCGAAAAACAATAGTACAATTGGCGATAAAGAGATTTTGCTTTTTGGCGAATCTGTTATTCACGAGATGATAGGAAACATAAAATATAAAATCTCTGCAAATTCTTTTTTCCAAACTAATTCTAAAGGAGCAGAGTTGTTATTTGGTGTCGTGAAAGATTTTGCTCAACTTGATAAGAATAAAGTTGTTTGGGATTTCTATTCCGGTGCCGGCTCAATATCGCTTTTTGTTGCAGAATATTCTAAACAAGTTTACGGATTTGAAATTGTAAAAGAAGCGATTGATGATGCGAAAGCAAATTGCACGCTAAATAATATACAAAATTGCGATTTCTATTTTGCGAATCTTAATAAGTTTTTACAAACAGAACAAGAATTAATAAATTCATTAGAAAAACCCGATATTGTAATTGTAGATCCGCCACGAGCAGGTTTGCACACCGACTTTTTAAAACAGATGATAAGATTAAATGCTCCCAAAATTGTTTATGTCAGTTGTAATATCGCAACACAAATCAGAGATCTGAATCTATTAACGAAAGAAAATTATAAAATTATAAAAATTCAACCTGTGGACATGTTTCCACAAACTGCACATTTAGAATCAGTTGCACTGTTGGAAAAATATTAGATTTATAAAATTGAGATTTTGCCAATCAAGTGTGGCAGATTTTTTAAAATTATTAGTTTCTTTATCATGTTTGCTATCGACAGATTGTCAATTAATATGCAAAATCAAATAGTGGTTGCGAAAGTTCAAAACTCCCAAAACCACCGTAATCAACAAACACAAATTGTTTATTTATTCTGTTATAATACCAAATTATATATGGCTTAGTGCTCATTTCAACACTATGATCTTCAACATCATCGGGACGACCAAAAATTGTTAGAACCATACCTCTGTCAGTTTTCCAACCATTATTGTGACTTGAAAATGATTTATTTGCCAATTCGATTCTGTGATAATATTCATTCATTAATTCGTTTTCATCTGTTCTTGGAGTAGGATCTACAGATTTCCAAAATCGTAAAAACAGCTCTCTCTTTTGTTCGGTTTTTGCATTTATAATTTCTTTATAATCTTTTCTTGAAATAAAATTTGTCATCAATAAATATTGTAACTGTTTTGAAGCATCATCAATATTGGTAATCGACATTGATATATTTCTATAGTTTACTTGGAACTCCACAGAACGAGAAAATTTCACTCCATTTATTTTGGTAATTAAAACCATTTTATATTTCGCATGTTTGAATTTTTTTATATCTAACGGCAATATATATTCTCTGCGTTTTTTGGTAAGAGCAATTTTATATATTCCCTTTTTTATCGGAGAATCATTTCCAACTTGATATATGTAATATCTAAAACTCTGTTTATTCGCCGTGCCTAATGCCGTGAATGCTACGAATATTTTACCTTTTTCATTTTCATTTCGTTCGTATAAATACAACTCACTTTGTACCCATTGCTTAGTGTTTAGAATATTCATATTTACTTTTTTTTCTTTTTTCCAAGTGTTCTGTGCGGAAAGATCTGTAATAGCAACGCTTACGGTGTATAATTTTGGAACGACTGAAAATTCTCTTTCGATAGATATTCTTTTTGTTGCAGATTTGGTTATTTGGAAATTTTTTGTGTCAATTGTCTCAATCCAATTTTTATTTATTATTTGTTTCCCTTTGCTACTAATATTAATTGATATATCAAATCGAGTTTTATATTTTTCAACATCTTTAATAAACAATAATTCTTTATATGGAATCTCAATCTTGATTTCTAAAATTCCCTTTTTTATAGATTCCCCCGGTTTAACATAACACTGCAAATTGAATTTCGGTCTCTCTTTTTTGTCCTTGTCAAAAAAGAAACCATTTAAAATTGTTGATACGAGTATTATCATTATTACTATTTTATATTTCATATAAGAACCTGTTTTTTCTTTAAAAATATCTATTTATTTCATCTTGCAAATCATCAAATTTTATTGGCACCACACCAAATGATTCACAAACTTTTCCCGCTGAAACATTTGCCATAATTGTACTCTCTTTTAGTGAATATTCTGCTGAATAGAAAACAGCCATCGCACTAATTACAGTATCACCGGCGCCGGAAACATCATGAACTTGTTTTGCCTGAGTTGGAATTGTGTAAAATTCGCCATCGTTTGTAAGTAATAACATTCCCTCTTCGCCAAGAGTAATCAAAACATTTTTGCACTGTAATTTTTCTTTTATTATTTCTGCACCTTTTTTTATACTATCAATTCCATCAAATTTGAATCCTAATATTTTTTCCGTCTCTTTTTTATTTGGCTTAAATAAAAAAACATTTTTATAAGAGAAAAAATTATCAAATTTCGGATCAACAAATATCGGTTTAGAATTTTCATTTGCGAGTTTTATTAGTTCGTGAATTAATTTTTCTGTCAATAATCCTTTATTATAATCTTGTAGAATTATTGCATCAATTTTGTTAATTGTTTTTTTCACATTGTGTAATATCTCGTTTTCTTCAGAATTATCAATCGGCGAAATATTTTCATTGTCTATTCTGACTACCTGCTGATCGTTCGCAATAATTCTTGTTTTTGTAGTAGTAGGACGATTTGAATTTATTATTATATGTTCATAATTAATATTATTTTCACTCATCAAGGATTTGATTTTTTCGCCGGTAGGATCTTTTCCTATAATTCCAATTGAAGAACATTTTGCATTTAACGATGTGATATTCAGACAAACATTTCCGGCTCCACCCAATCGTTCAAAAGAATTTTTTATCTCAACAATCGGAACCGGTGCTTCAGGAGAAATTCTTTTTACTCTTCCTGATTGATAAACATCTAACATCAAATCGCCAATCACTAAAATATGTAATTTTTTAAATTTCATCGTGATATTTGTTATTTCATTATTCAATAAGTGATTCTCCTGTCATTTCACTTGGCTGTGGAATATCTAATATCTGCAACATCGTAGGTGCAATATCTGCCAATTTTCCGTTTGATTTTAGTTTGATATTTTCAGATTTTGAATTTATCATAATGAATGGAACGGGATTTAATGTATGTTGTGTATGTGGTTTGTCATTTTTCTCGTCATACATTTTTTCACAATTTCCATGATCTGCAGTGATTAAAACTGTACCGTTTTTTTCTGTAAATAGTGTCACTATCTGTCCAATCAAGTTATCTAATTTTTCAAGTGCCTCAATAGCGGAATCTAAAATTCCTGTGTGTCCAACCATATCTCCATTAGCGAAATTTAAAATTATCACATCATGTTTTTCAGAGTTGATAGCATTTAATAATTTTTCTGTCACAATCGGAGCATTCATTTCCGGCTGTAAATCATAGGTTTTTACTTTTGGTGATGGGACAAGAATTCGCGACTCATTTTTAATCTCTTTTTCTTCACCGCCGTTAAAAAAATATGTGACATGTGCATATTTTTCCGTTTCGGCAATTCGTAATTGTGTAAGTCCTTTTTTACTAATAATTTTACCAAAAACATTTTCTAACTTCTCCTTTTCAAATAATACAGGGAATGGAAAATTATCTTGATATTTTGTCATTGTCACATATTCCAAATTTAATTTTTCTCTATCGAATTTATCAAAATCATCAAAATTTAATGCTGTGGAAATTTCTCTAACTCTATCAGCACGGAAATTGAAAGATAAAACTGCATCGCCGTCACAAATTAATCCGCCATTATTTTCATCAACAACTTTTATTGGTTCCATAAATTCATCTGTAATATTTTTTTCATACATTTCGTCAATTATTTTCAACGGTTCTTTTGTCTCAACTCCTTTACCATCTGTCAATAATCTGTAAGCAACTTCAACTCGCTCCCAGCGATTATCTCTATCCATTGCATAAAATCGTCCAATTATGGTTGAAAGCTTTCCCACTTCATTTTGTTTCATAAATTCGAGAATATTTTCAAGATATTTTCTACCGCTATTTGGTGAAGTATCTCGCCCATCGGTAATCGCATGCAGATAGATATTTTGAATATTATTTTTTTTCAATAAGAGCAGAATTTTTTTTAGATGATTATAGTCGGCATGAACTCCGGCATCAGAAAGTAAGCCCATCAAGTGAATTGGTTTTTTATTCTTTTT
>JAYEHX010000018.1:0-8601 GCA_034659735.1 Fidelibacterota bacterium
CTTCCTGAATCTAAAATTGTCTGCTCCGCAATTTGTAAAGTTTGTTTTATTCGGGAGTAATTTCTTATTCGATTTTATAACTTATTTTTTATCATTTTCATTTAGCAAATCATATCCAGTGCTTCGTCCCCCTCCGGGAAGTTTATATAATATTTTTTTATCAATTAAATTTTGAATATCTCTCAATGCAGTATCTTGTGAACATTTCCCAATCTTTGCCCATTTGGAAGTTGTTAATTTCCCATCAAAGCCATTTAACAATTTGTTCAGCAACTTTTTTTGCCTTTCGTTATCAATCTTTAAAGCATTTTTAATCCAAAATTTATGTTTCATAATTACTTTTTTCAATATATTCTCTGAATTTCCTAAAGCATGCAACAAACAATTTAAAAACCATTCCAACCAATTAGTAACATCAAGTTTCCCACTTTGTGTTCGTTCTAAAATATTATAATATTGTTTACGCTCATTTCTTATCTGTGTTGACATGCTGTAGAATCGATATGACTGCCCATCAGATTGAGCTAAAATCATATCTGTTATTGCACGGGCTATTCTACCATTACCATCTTCAAACGGATGAAGTGTCACAAACCATAAATGTGATAATCCCGCTTTTATTAATAGATCAATATCTTGTTTTTTATTTATCCATTTTAGAAATATTTTCATTTCTTTTTCTAAACTACTTGATGTAGGTGCTTGATAATGAACATGCTCTTTTCCCATTGGTCCCGAAACAACTTGCATTGGTCCTTTCGAATCATCTCTCCATTTCCCAACAATCACTTTATACAATCCGCTATATCCACCTGGAAACAGTGAATTATTCCAGCCCCAAAGTCGTTTTTTATTTAATGGTTTATCAAAATTTTTTGTAGCATCAAACATCATTTCAACAATACCATCAACATTTTTATCGGAAGAAATCAATCCCGAAATATTTAATCCTAATCGACGAACAATTGATGAACGAACTTGATTTGGATTTAATAATTCACCTTCAATTTCCGATGATTTTAATACATCTTGTGTAAGAATTTCAAGATTTGCTTGATCCTTCAAATCAAACCTTAATGCTTTCATTCCACCAACAACTCGACCTTGTAAATTTCTAACTTTAGTCAATAATGTCAGTAATTTATTCGTATCCCATTTAAATTGTGGCCAATCTGTTTGTTCATATATATACATTTATTCTCCGCATATTATGCGACAAATATAACTATTATTCTCCGCATTGTCAAATGGAATATTCTCTACTTCAGCGAATCGATATACCAACCCATAATCTTAACAAATTCTTCACCTTCAGTAAATCCAACTTTTTTATACCTGATTATTCCTTTTTTATCAACAACGAATAAAGTCGGAATTCCATTCACACCAAAAGCTTTGGAAGTGTTGTCATTATAAAATATTGACATTTGATAATTATTTTCTTCAATAAACGGGGCTACTTTTTCTCTATCTTGATCTGTTGAAATAGCAATAATTCGTATATCGTCATCACTCGCATATTTCTTCAATAATTCATTTAAATGTGGAAATTCTTTTATGCATGGAGCACACCAAGTTGCCCAGAAATCTACAATTAGAATTTTTCCAATAAACTCCTTAGAATTTACCAATCGACCATTCAAAGATAATAATTCAAATGATGGCATCGGTATATCCAATTTATCCGCTAATAATTCTTCCTTCAATTCCGATCGTCCACCTTGGATTGCCTCATCAATTATCGCATTTATTTCTGTTTCTGAATATGCTAAATTTTTCGCATAAACTCTCAAACTATCTTTCACTTCTTCACTGCCGGTTGTCGCTCTTAAAGCTGTAATTGTCGCCTCAAGTGCTTCCTTGTATCTATTCATTTTATTCAGAAGTGTCGCATAATTTAATAAAATTCCTGTTTCCTCATATTCTTTTAAGACAGTTTCATAAGTTTTTATGGCTTCCTCAATTTTTCCCTGCTTTACTAAATACACCGCATAAGTATCTCGAATCATTCCCCGATATGCCGATAATGCCTCATTCTTTTCTTCTGGTGCATATCCTCTCGAATCAAAATAACTCAATCCTGAATCCGCAAATCCTTTAGTGTATGTAAAATTATTTGCAATATTAATTAACTCATTTGTTTTCTTGAATAATTTTTCATTTTCTCTATTCTCCCAAACAACAGAATTTAATGACATCGCAGAAAAAAACTTATTCGGACATTCAGATAGATACTTTTTGGCGATATTATAATTGCTCTCATCAGTTGAAATTGTGATTTTTAGCGTCCGTTCCGCTATCTGAATTAACTCCATCTCCGATACTTTTTTCCCTTTAATAATTGGTATTGCTTTTTTCAGAAATGCTCCATCATCTTCAATCATTAAAATACTTTCTTGTGGCTTACTCACCTTTGACTGATCTTTTAGCGTTTCTTTCCCACAACTAATAAATGCAATTGTGATAAGTAACAAAATTAGATATTTTTTCATCTATCCCTCTCTTTTTTTAAAATTAAATTTTTTATCTTCATAATTCCCTCTAATTTTAACCCACTAATTTAGATATATATTTTAAATAAACAAAAATAAATTTTAATTTGTACATTATTTTTCATATATTTAGTGTACATAAAATAATGTATCATAGGAGATTAATATGAAAAACCAGATCACTTATACGGAAGCAAAAGAACTTTTTAACAAATATTTAAAGACAGAATATCTGAGATTCCATTCACGAGAATCAGAAGTAATTATGCGAAAACTGGCAAATCGGCTTGGAGAAGATGAAGAGATGTGGGGAATTACCGGATTATTGCACGATTTGGATTTAGATTTAATTGACGGCGATTATAGAAAACACGGATTCAAAACCGTAGATATATTATTCGATGAAGGGTATATTTTGCCCCAAATTACAACTGCAATAATTTCTCATGTTGAAGGAATAGAGGGAAATGTAGTTAAAAGAGAAACTAAATTGGACTATTGCCTTGCGTCTGCAGAAAATCTCACCGGCTTAATTTCCGCTTATGTTTTGATGCGACCGGATAAAAAAATCGCAGGTGTTAAAGCAAAATCTATTAAAAAGAAATTCAAATCGAAATCGTTTGCAGAAAAAGTAAATCGTGAATTCATCGAAGATATTACAAAAGTGACAGATTTGGAACTGAATGATTTTTTCCAATTGGCAATTGATGCGATGGCGGAGATTGCTGATGAGATTAATATGTGAATGAAAATATGGTTAGGGGTTTAGAAGGTTAGAGGGTTAGAAGGTTAGAGAGTTAGCCACGAAATACACAAAAAGAATACAAAATTAACCCTTGTGTCCTTGTAAAATCTTTGTGTTCTTTGTGCAATCTTTGTGTTCTTTGTGGTAATAATGAGTTTAAATAAATAAAAAAAGGAGAATATCATGAAAAAAATAGCAGTAATTTTAGCGGGCTCCGGACGAGCAGATGGTAGCGAAATTCAAGAAGCGGTTTTAACTTTATTAGCATTGGATAAACGAAATGTTGATGTGAAAGTTTTCGCTCCCAATATTCAACAAATGCATGTAATCAACCATTTGACAGATGAAGAATCACCGGAGAGTAGAAATGTAATGGTAGAATCAGCAAGAATATTTCGTGGCGATATTCAGGATATTAAAGATGCAAATATCGATGATTTTGATGCGATTGTTTTACCCGGCGGTTTTGGTGCGGCGAAAAATTTATGTAACTATGCCATGAAAGGTTTGGATTGCGAATTTAATTCGGATGTTGAGAATTTTGTCGTTGCCGGATTGAAAAAAAACACACCAATTGGATTCATCTGCATCTGGCCGGTTCTCGGTGCATTCCTCACAAAAAAAGCAAATATCCGTGCAAAATTAACAATTGGAAATGACAAAGCAACTGCCGAACATGTTGAGAAACTTGGCAATGAACATATAGAATGTGAAGCATCAAATTGCATTGTTGATGAAAAAAATAGTATCGTCTCAACTCCAGCTTATATGATAGGAAAGTCAATTTCGGAAGTAAGTGAAGGGATTGATAAACTCGTTGGCGAAGTTATAAAAATGTGTTAAAATTAAAATAAATCCAAATAAAAATACATCTGAACAGCAGTTAATAAAACTCCGGTTAGTCCACCAGCAATAACTTGTGCAATTGTATGTCGTTTCAGAACTACTCTGGAATATCCAACTAAAATAATTAACAGATAAAATGGTAAAATCACATTTCCAAAAAAGTAATGTAAGCCAACTATCGGTCCGGCAATCGCCATAGCATGAACACTCATTTTCCACCAAATTGTGACAATTAGAATAACTACAGTATTTATGATGTAACAGAGTGTCATTGATTTTAAAAATACCGGCGAATCTTTAGTAAAAAGCAAAATGACAAAACCGAGCGAATAACTAATTATTGTAAATATAAAAGGTATAATTCTTTTCTGTCTTTCGAAAACATCAAAAGATTTGATCATCTTGAATTTTTTAAATATCCACATTAATAAAATTGGAATAACTACAAAAAATAAAATTATAAGCATAAAAAAATAGCTATTTTCTTTAGGCGTATTATATTTATTCAGGAAAATAACGAGCGAAAATACAATTATTGTATTTATCATAGGGAAAAATAGAGCCGAAATTATTTTGGATATTTTTTCTTTTTGATTCATTATTATTTCTGTCATGGTTGAATTCCTTTAATTTTTATACTACTAAATTTATCTGATTTATTTCATTTTTGCAACAAATATATTCTATAAATTAAAACACTACGAATAATTAATTTTGAAAAACATTTTCTATTTCGTATATTAGTTGAATTAAAAAAAAGGGAATGTATTGTGAGTAAAAAATTAATAATAGTTGAATCACCGTCGAAGGCAAATACGATTAAGAAATTTTTGGGCAGGGAATATAATGCAATTGCATCAATGGGACATATCAGAGATTTGCCGACTTCAAAAATGGGAATTGATATTGAGAATGGATTTAAGCCAACATATATTACTCCCAAAAAAAATGCGAAATATATTAAACAATTAAAAACAGCGGTACGAAATGCTGATGAGATATTCCTCGCGACTGATCAGGATAGAGAAGGTGAAGCAATCGCTTGGCATCTGTGCACTGCTCTCGGTTTGGATATAAATGATACTAAAAGAATTGTATTCCATGAAATTACAAAAACGGCAATAAATAATGCTATCGAAAACCCTGAGTTGGTTGACCAAAAATTAGTTGACGCACAGCAAGCAAGGAGAATTCTCGATAGATTAGTTGGATATGAATTGTCACCACTTTTGTGGAAAAAAATCAAACCGTCACTCTCTGCCGGACGAGTTCAATCTGTCGCCGTTAGATTAATTGTCGAACGAGAAGATGAGATTTCAAAATTCAAAAGTAAAGAATCCTATAAAGTAGTAGCGTATTTCAAAATTAAGAAAGATAGCAAAGATTACGAATTCACTGCTGATTTGCTTAAAAATTTAAAATCAAAAGATGGCGCTTTAGAATTTCTGAATGAATGCAAAACAGGAAAATTTTCCGTTGCGAACATTGAAAAAAAACCCGGTAAAAAATCACCAAAACCGCCTTTCACAACTTCTACATTACAACAGGAAGCAAATAACAAAATGGGATTTTCGGTTTCACGAACTATGATACTTGCCCAACATTTATATGAAGCCGGTGCAATAACTTATATGCGAACTGATTCACTGAATTTATCAAAACTCGCAATTGGAAAAGCGATAGGTGTTATCACAAATAAATTTGGAAAAGAATATTCAAAACCGAGAAATTTCAAAACAAAAAGTAAAGGTGCACAAGAGGCACACGAAGCAATTCGTCCAACAAATCTCGAAAAAGAGTTCGTTGGCAAAGATTCATCTGAAAAAAAATTATACAATATGATTTGGAAACGAACAATAGCTTCACAGATGAGTTCGGCAAAAGTTGAGAGAACAAAAATAACAATTGACATTTCAACTTCCAAAAAACAACTAATTGGCAAAGGTGAAGTTCTGATATTCGATGGCTTTCTTAAAGTTTATTTCGATGGAAGTAATTCACAAAAATTCAACCAAAATATTCTTCCGCCTATAAAAATTGGAGATGTTTTAGAATTATTAAAATTAGAAGCTACACAAAAATTTTCCAATCCGCCGGCTCGTTTTTCAGAAGCAACTTTGGTTAAAGTATTAGAAGAATTGGGAATCGGTCGTCCATCAACTTATGCTCCAACGATTAATACAATTCAGAAAAGAGGATATGTCGTAAAAGAAGATAGAGATGGAAAAAAACGAAAATATGATTATTTGCTTTTGGAAAATGGCAAAATTGAGGAGTCAATAGAATCCGAAAACACAGGATTTCAAAAGAAAAAATTATTCCCGACAGATATTGGAATTGTAGTAAATGAGTTTTTGATAAAATATTTTAAAGATGTTTTGAGTTATAATTTTACTGCACATATCGAAGATGATTTTGATAAAATTGCTGATGGAAAAATGAAATGGCAAAAGATGATTGAGGAATTTTACAAACCATTTCACTCGGAAGTTGAGGTAGTTTCAAAAGAGGCAGAGAGACATAAAGGTGAAAGATTACTTGGAAAAGATCCTAAATCCGGCAAAAATATCTATGCAAGAATCGCAAGATATGGATCTGTAGTTCAAAGAGGCGAAGTTGAAGATGATAAAAAACCCGACTTTGCAAAAATCAAAAAAAACCAATCACTAACTTCTATTACTCTTGAAGATGCATTGGAATTATTAAAATTTCCAAAACTAATTGGCAAATATAAAGAGAAAGAAATGACAATTGGACTTGGAAGATATGGCCCATATATTCGATACAATTCACAATTTTATTCAATAAAAAAACCTGACTTGCCAGACACTATTGATAGCAAAAGAGCAATCGAAATTATAAAAGAATCAATAATTGAAAAACAGAAAAATATTCTGAAAGAGTACGAAAATGGCGAAATAATAGTTCAAAAAGGAAGATACGGACCATATATAAAATTCAAATCAAAGAACTACAAAATCCCAAAAATTATTGATGCGGAAAATATTACTTTAGAAGAATGTAAAGATATAATTGAGAAAAAAGGAAAGGGTGGAAATTTAATTAAGGAATTTAAAGCAGAAGATATGGTAATTAATGATGGCAAATATGGTGCATACATAAAACATAAAAAAAAGAACTATACGATTCCAAAAAATATCGACCCAACGAAAATAACATTAGAACAATGTAAAGAAGTTATTAAAAACAAAGCAAAATCTAAGAAAGTTAAAAAAAGGAAAAAATGAGCAAAAAGAAAGTTAAGGATAATCCAATTATAGAAAAAATTATTTCACTCTCAAGGCGACGAGGAATACTTTTTCAGAGTAGTGAAATTTATGGAAGCATAAATGCTGTATATGATTACGGTCCGTTGGGAGTTGAATTGAAAAAAAATGTGAAAGACCATTGGTGGAAAAATATTGTTACGGCTCGAGAGAATATTTTGGGAATGGATTCTGCTATTTTGATGCATCCAAAAGTTTGGGAAGCATCAGGACATGTCCATAATTTTCACGATCCTATGGTGGATTGTAAGAAATGTCATAAAAGATACAGAGTAGATCACTTGCCCGAAAACACGACAAAATGTCCTGAATGTGGTGGTGATTTAGGTGAACCAAAGCAATTCAATTTGATGTTCAAAACTTCACTCGGCTCAACGGAAGAATCAGCTCAAGAAATTTATCTTCGTCCGGAAACTGCACAGGGAATATTTATAAATTTTGGAAATATCACTTCCTCAAATAGAGTGAAACTACCTTTTGGAATTGCACAAATCGGTAAAGCATTTAGAAATGAAATCACAACCGGAAATTTTATTTTCCGCACAAGAGAATTTGAACAGATGGAAATGGAATTTTTTATTCGTCCGGGAGAAAATGAAAAATGGCTTGAATATTGGAAAAACGAAAGATTGAATTGGTTTATATCTTTGGGAATCAATCCGGACAAGTTACGATTGCGACCTCACGGAAAAGATGAACTTGCACATTATTCTACTGCCTGTTATGATGTAGAATATGAATTTCCATTTGGATTTTCAGAATTGGAAGGAATTGCAGATCGTGGGCAATTTGATTTGACACAACATATAAATCACAGCAAGAAAAAATTGCATTATATAGATCAACAAAATCGTGGCGAAAAAATTATACCGGCAGTGATTGAAACTTCAGCCGGAATAGATAGAACTGTTTTTACAATTTTAGCTGATGCCTTTTGGGAAGATGAAGAAAATGACAGAATTGTTATGAGATTCTCACCGGAAATTGCTCCGATAAAAGTTGCGATTTTTCCACTTTTCAATAAACAGGGAATGCCTGAAATCGCAAGAAAAATATTCGATGATTTAAAATTTAAACTCGCAACAACTTACGATGCAGGTGGATCTATCGGCAAAAGATATAGAAGACAAGATGAAGCCGGAACTCCTTTTTGCATAACTATAGATCATCAATCATTAGAAGATAATACAGTCACAATTCGTGAACGCGATTCATTGAAACAGGAACGAAT
>JAYEHX010000018.1:8701-17734 GCA_034659735.1 Fidelibacterota bacterium
CTGTTAATTTTTAGATTAAATAGATTGATGTCATATAAATAATTATTGCTACTATCAATTGATGTCAATCCAAATTCGAGGTCTGCGATATAATTTAAATCAATCGACATTAGAGAATGAATATAATTTATTTCTGGATTAATATTAAATTTTTTGTTCCTGAATTTGCGACCAAATTTTAATATCTGTGTTTTATGATTAATTTGTATATCTAAATTAAGCTGATGTGAAATTGGTAAAATAAATCGATATCCCAATATCGGAGTTTTTATTTCTTGCTGTAAATTTATTTCTCCAACACTTGCACCAAAAAAATAATAACTATTTATTGATTGCTTGTGTAATCCAATTTCCCAATTTTCTGATTGAATATTTCCGGTAGATAAAGTGTCAATATCATACATTTTCGAAAATATTATTTGTTGCCATATTGGTTTAATTTTTGTGTTGCTATAACCGACGAATAATGAGTTGTTATACTTTGAAAGTAGCCCAATTTTTAGTTTCAAAGGAGCAAAAGTATCAGTAATTTCTGTATAGATTTCACCATCTAAATTTGGGCTATTTGTGTTTATATGTCTTTCGCCAATATTGAATTTGATAATCTTATATTGCAAATCAATAAAAGGTTTGAAAGAATATATCTCAGGAGCAGAATAATAAAAGCGAAAAACATTACTTGAAATTTTAGTATAAAATCTTATTGAATCACCATAAGTTTGTTCTAATAAGTCGTAAAAATATATATTAACCGTTTCGTCAGTATCTGAATGTGGAAATTTATAAACTTGCAATAAAAAATTATTATCAATTATTTTGTGTTTATAATCTATTTTAAAAAAGTGTTCGTCAATTCTTGTTTTTATATACAAATTATAATTTTGTGATAATAAATTAATTGAGCCGGTAGTGTATTCGGAATTTAAAATATTGTGAAAATTAAGATATTCTAATTGAGCAAAACCACCAAATTGCAGTTTGTTTTTTATTCTCGAGGAATGAAATTGAAATTTATAAAAATGAGTATAGTTTCTATTATAGAGTGAGTCGGAAGAGTATTTTGAATACAGATAATTAAAATTGCTATTAATTTTTATCTGTTTGTTTTCAAAAGATGGATTTTCAATTTCATCTAATGAAAATAGATTTTGAACTATTTTAAAAGTATCGCAATTTGCATTTTTTATTGTAATAGATACAAATAGAACTATTATCAGTATTTTTAATACATTTTTATTCATCATGTAATTTTACAAAATATTTATCACAATTAGAAATAGAAAAGTTATAATAAATTAAAAATCCCTCTATCACAAAATGCAATAAAGGGATTTTTTATATTCATAATTAATTACTATTTCAATAGTGTCATTTTTATGATATGATTTTTATTTCTGTATGAGATTCGTGCAATATAAATTCCAGAACTCATGTTTTGTGCGTTCCAAACAACATTATGTGTCCCTGCATCAAATTTTCGTTTCTCATAATTCGCAACTTTCTGTCCAAGAATATTGTAAATCGTAATTTCAACATCACTTGCCTGTGGAATATCAAATTTAATGTGAGTAGATGGATTAAATGGATTTGGATAATTGGAATACAACTTGAATTTTTCCGGTTTCACAATATTATCAACAACGCCTACATATCTATCAGGGAATACTCCTCCCAATGTACTGTCTGTTCCCATAACATATCCCTTCCACATCATAAGAAAACTTTCCGGTGGATTATCGAACCAAGCGGAAAGATCCATTCTTTCATCCATATTTGGATAGGTAATAATAGCACCGTTGAAATCCTGTTTAATCAAATCAGAATAGAAAGCAAGTGAATCTGTAAAATTAATTACATCAGCAGAATCGAGGTCAAAATCGGAAGCGAATGGAGCAAATGCTTCACCTAATATTTGAACAGCGTTCGTAAATTCAGAAAGATCTGTCAACCATTTGGCTAAGCTGTCTCCAACTTCAATAAACCTGTCTTCACCATATTGTGTTAATGATAGAAAATTAGGATTTGCGGACTCTAATGATGCTACTAATAACGAATCATCAACTCGCAATTCTTCATATTCATAACAATCATACCCCTCAGTCCAAATGGAATCACCACCAGTATATTCCCAATACCAATAGTAACTTGTGTCATAAACAGTTTCTATATAAATTGCATCATTCAGAGTAATTTCATTAGGGTCTAAATATAAATCAAACATTCTATTAAGTTCGGTGTCAAGAGAATCAAATCCATCAGCCATAAAAGTGAAAAACTCTTCCGCTCTTGTGGTTCCTTCTATAATAGCTTTACAAACTTCTTGATTTAAATAGATAGGAACAATATCATCCGTTTCTTTTACTAAATTATCCTCAGGAGAAGCTCCTGCTCCACCTTTAAGCAAAATTACAAAAACATCTTCAGTATCAACATTAGCAATATAATTAAGATGGTTGTTTACATATGCCATTTCATCAGAATAGTTGAATTTTGACCAGTCGAAATGAAATACCAAACTATCTATCTCTCCATTATCTACAAGCATAAAAACTTCTTGTGCATCCATTTGTAAATTATCCATCGTTTGTAAATATTTAATTACAGCTAATCCCGCATGTGGATCTCCATTATTAGGATTGCCTGTATATTGATTAATGGCTACAAGATATTCAATTACTTTATTTGGCATATATGTATCTTTTACCCATTCATATTCATTGATATTTATTACCATATCTTTATTTAATTTTGCTATAATATCTGATGGTAAACCAGTTGGGAATATGTTTCCAAATGTATATATGGCAGGATTTGATTCAAAATAATAGTCAAGAAATACATCTGGAAATCCAAAAGGTGCATTTTCAATTATACCAACAGGACGAAAGGTTTTTCCTTCACCATGATCAAGAGCATATTCCTTTCCGTTTAGAATTAAATCAACAGAATCTATAACAGCTTGTAGAGAATCAATATAATCAGTTGGTAATTCTAAAGATGAAAACGGTTGATTTATTTGAACTTCTCTTAGTGTATCCAAAGCACTGTTCAATTCTCCGATCGCAACAATGAATGAATCGATTGCCGGTTGTGGATCTCCTGTTTCCGCTTGAGACAATGAATCTAAAATATCAATTCCGGCTTCAGCTGTCATTCCAAATTTCATAATATGCTCAGTAAATGAAGCCATTCTATTAAATGCTGTACGAGAAAATTCATAAGTAGTATCCAAGTCAACAAATGCGTCAAATCCCGACAATTCTAATAGAAAAACAAAATCGTCTTCATTTGAAAATAAAGAATCCATATTGGTTCCGAACTGTTGCATATTTGTATCAAGTGAATCTTCGTAAGTTATGAATATAGAATCAAGTTGATAAGCAAAATATTCCGATGCCATTATAAAATTATCCATATTATCTTTTGTAAGTATATAATCTCCGGAATTAAAATAAGTTGTAAGATTATGAACAAAATCTTTTGGCTCTGCAACATTACGAAAAATATTTGCCAATGTAGTATCTAATCCTATAGTAAAATCTATAGTTTCAATTCTAAAATCATTAAAAGATGATTGCATCTGAGTAAACATCGTATCAACAAAATATTCACTACGAGCAAGTCCCAAAAATCCTAATCCAAAATAACCTCTATTTATAATAACTGGATTTGCATCTAAAATCCAATCATTAAAAATACTGTCTCTCTCAGCATAATAATCCTTAACATTTTGATCAACATCTTGATAAATTGTTAAATCAATTAATGCTGGTGGTGCAAACAAAAAGCTCACACTTACTAAAAAAACTAACATTAACTTTTTCATCTTATTTTCTCCTTTTTTGTTATTCTGGTGTAATATATGTATATTTATTATAAAAAACAAATGATATATGTCACAAAATTAAAATAAATATTTTTTTCTTTTTTAATCCGTTTTATTAACTTTTTCAACAAATGATAAAATAAATATATCAAAAAGTAATAAAAAACAATATTTGTAAACTTCAATTTTTTAAATTATATTATAGACAATTAATAACATAACAAAAAGGAGAAATACAAATGAAACAACTAAAAATACTTTTTATTAGTTTTATGGTCTTATTATTTATAGCTGGCTGTAGTAAAAATAAGGAAGCAAATATGAAACCACCAATTGCAAAAAAAGTAGAGAAAGAATTAACAATTCATAATGATACAAGAATTGACAATTACTATTGGCTGAGAGATCGAGAAGATTCTAATGTTATAAAATATCTTGAAGCAGAAAATAAATATACAGATTCTAAAATGCAAGATACAAAAAAGTTGCAGAAAAAACTCTATGATGAAATGGTTTCAAGAATAAAACAAACAGATGAATCTGTACCCTATAAATTTAACGGTTATTACTATTATACAAGATATGAAAAAGGGAATGAACATCCGATTTATTGCAGAAAAAAAGAGAGTTTAAAAACCAAAGAAGAAGTTTTATTGAATGCAAATGAAATGGCAGAAGGATTTTCATATTTCCAAATTGGTGATTATTCTATAAGTTCGAATAATGAGATTCTTGCATATTCCGTTGATACATTGAGTAGAAGAAAATACACCATAAAATTTAAAAATTTAATAACCGGAGAAATATTTGATGATAAAATTCCAAACACTTCAGGAAATATCGTTTGGGCAAATGATAATAAAACAATTTTTTATAATGTTAAAGACAAAACACTTCGTCCACATAAAACATTAAAACATATTCTCGGCGAAAAAATTGAAACCGATGAAACAATATTCACAGAAAATGATGCGACATTTTATCACTCTGTTTCTAAAAGCAAGTCACAAAAATATATTTTCTTATCTTCCGGATCCACATTATCTTCGGAATATTACATTCTTGATGCAAATAATCCCAATGGAGAATTGAAAATCATTCAGAAAAGAGAAAAAAATCACGAATATAGTGTAGAACATGTTGGTGAAACATTCTATATCAGAACAAACAAGAATGCAAAAAATTTCAAAATAATTAAAACAAACATCGATCACTTAGAACAAAAATATTGGGTTGATTTATTTCCAGCTAAGAAAAATGTTTTCATTAATGACTATGAGGTTTTTGATGATTTCGTAGTTGTGAAAGAGACGATAGAAGGATTACCATATCTGAAAATTATGAATTTAAAAAATAATTACAACTTCACTATTGATATAAAAGAGCCGGCATATTCATTGTGGATTTCAACTAATACTGAGAGTAATACGGATATTTTGAGATACGGTTATCAATCAATGACAACACCAAATTCTATCTATGATTTTAATATGATTTCAAAAGAGAAAAAATTAATGAAAGAGGAAGAAGTACTTGGTAATTTTGACAAAAACAATTATAAAACCGAAAGATTATTTGCAACTGCTCGTGATTGTACAAAAGTTCCAATTTCAATTGTTTACAAAAAAGGAATGAAAAAAAATGGAACTTCACCTCTATTGGTCTATGGATATGGATCTTATGGAAGTAGCATTCCTGCATATTTTAGTAAAGTTCGCTTGAGCTTGCTTGACAGAGGATTTGTTTATGCAATCGCTCATATTCGTGGAAGTCAAACAATGGGAAGGAATTGGTATGAAGATGGAAAATTGTTGAAAAAGAAAAATACTTTCTATGATTTTATCGATTGTACAAAATTTTTGGTAAATGAAAAATATGGTTCACCTGAAAAAGTATTCGCAATGGGTGGAAGTGCCGGTGGTTTACTCGTTGGAGCTATTTCAAATATGGCACCTAATTTATATACAGGAATTGTTGCTCAAGTTCCATTTGTCGATGTCGTCACAACAATGCTTGACGAAAATATTCCACTGACAACGGGAGAATATGATGAATGGGGAAATCCGAATATTAAAAAATATTACGACTATATGTTATCTTATTCGCCTTACGACAATGTTGAAGCGAAAGAATATCCAAATATGTTAGTGACGACCGGATTACACGATTCGCAAGTTCAGTATTGGGAACCGGCAAAATGGGTAGCAAAATTGCGGGAATTAAAAACCGACAATAATCTGTTGCTGATAAAAATAAATATGGATTATGGGCACGGTGGAGCTTCCGGAAGATTTGAAGTTTATAAAGAGTATGCTCTTGAATATGCTTTTATGTTGAAAATACTTGGAGTTAGAATATAAAATTTCTCTATTAGTTCTCGTAACTCTTTTGTGCAATATGTGCAATTAATGTGCAATTAATGTGCAATATCATTTCCTTAAATTCATAAAATATATCTGTCTTCATATAGTATCGGACATTTATCGGACATATCGGACACCTATTTCAAAATATAAAAAGTCCCTTTCTTTTCTCCTTTTTTTAATAAAACAGATGCTTCTACAAGCTTTTCCAAATCTCTATATGCTGTTTTATAATTAACACCATTTAATATCTGATATTCACTATTCGTTATTTTCCCTTTTTCTTTTACAAACAATACTGCTTTGACTTGCCTTTCATTAAGTTTAAGATTTTCAAGATATTCTTTGTTAAAAATATCTTTCTTAAAAATTACCCAAAAATCTTTTCCTGTATTTTCAAATTCAGGGTTTGGCAAACCGTGCTCTTTACATTGTTCAATAATTTTTATTGTGCCACGTCCCCACGCCTCAATATATCCTGCTCTAAAAAAGCCATTTGAAATATCCGGATTATACGGAATTGATGAATGCTTTTGTTTTAAATTTTCAATTGTCCAGTCCGTTGGTAATTGTCCATAATTCCAAATCATAAGTTTATCATCGTAAACACTTATTTGAATTGGAACACCGATTGAATAATCTTTATGAGCAAGTGCATTTAAAATCGCTTCACGAACAGCATCTTTGGGGTATTCATAAGTTTCAACTCTGTGTATGCCTTCATACGAAATAATTGCCTTAATGTATTTAGTGAAAAGTATTTCAATAGTTTTTTCTACTTGTTCAAATAAATTTCCGTTTACTTCATCTTGAAAGACCAATTCCGTATCTGACTGAAAGTAACCGATTTTCACAAATGCACCAGAAACATATTTTTCAGGGTCGGAATGAAAAAGTAATATTGATGCTCGTTTCAGATACGATTTTTCAATTAATCTCAGATTTTCAAGGATATTGGTATTGTTCTCGGTCAAAATGCTTTCATCAATTCTTTTGCTGATTATTGCTCTTTTCTTGAAAAACTCAAAAGTTTCGTTCTTTAATTCATTAACAGAAGCATTTGGAACAGAAACACCGTCCCACTTTTTTCCTTTCTTTTCAAGCATAAATTTGTCTAATGTAGCACCTTTTAGTTCTTGTTTGGTGCTTCCGCTTCTGTAATGATATTGTCCTTTATAATTAACCGGAAAAGGTTGTGGCTCAACGATGATTTCAAGAAAGTCTCCTTTTTCGGTTTTGTGCAAATTTACATCTACTAAAATACCCAGAATGTTTCTTACTTTATTTGGAATATTTTCAAGAAGTTTTTTAGTGTTTTTCAGCCCAACAATTTTTCCTTTATCATTTTTACCAATGATGATTTTTCCTCCGCTTGCGTTGGCAAATCCACATATCCATTTTAGATATTCATCTTTCCAGTTTTCTTTCCACTCAACATGTTGGTTTTCTTGCATTTTCTTTCTTTTCCTACAAAAAAATATTGCTTTTATGTCAGTTAATAAAATATGTTTAAAAATATTTCATTGCTAAATTCATTCGTTTATTTCTCTTTTATCCGTATCTATTTTTATTTTTGCAATCATTTGCACTCATTATTTTTTAACTACTATAATTTAATAATTAAAATTATATAAACATAGATTTTTTTGGAAAAGATTTTTCATTTTCATAAACATCTGTATAGTTTATCATATTAACAAGTGGTTCACATTTCGCGGTCTTTTTATCAATTCCACTTGCAGAGAAATTTCCTTGCCAACCGAGTTTGTCAAATTCCCAATGCTCAGGAATTCCCCGTGCTGAGCTTGTCGAAGTATCACCAATCCAATCGATGCCACTGTCTCTGTATTTATCGTATTTTTTCTATTTGCTGTCATCATTACTGTTTAAAATACTAATTACAAGTCGTTTTACAATATCTACTTCATCGCTTTTACTATTTGCAATAAATAGAGTTAGAGAAGCCAAAGTTTCGTTACTGATAATTGTTTTGTTGTTGCTGTCAAAGAGAGCTTTATTTTTTATCCAGAAAATAGAGAAAACAAGCTGCTGCAATGCGTTTATTCCCATCAACAAACGAATGGTTTTTCACAATAAGATAGAGCAGATTTGCAGCTTTCTCTTGAATAGATGGATAAAGCTCTTTTCCATCAAAGGTCTGTTTTATTTGATTGATAGAACTGCTGAAACTATCATCTTTCGGTTTGGCAAATACATCACTTTCATAATCGGAATACATCTCAGAAATAAAACCGATATAATTTTCGTAACTTGGAAAAATAGTTTCTTGTTCAGTTTTACCTTTGGTGTCCAAATTTTCGTGATCGTAATTATCAAGAAGTTCCAAACCTTTGGCAAAAATGCTTAAAATCTCGTTATTTTCAAAATCACTTTTCTCTTCGATGGCACGACTTAGAATTTGTATTCCTGTTTTTAGATGTAGAACTTCCTGTTTTTTTTGTTCCAATCGTTTTTCATTTATAGCATAACCTTTTACAAGATAATCTTTTAATCTTTGAGTTGCCCAGATGCGGAATTGTGTTCCTCTTTTTGATTTTACGCGGTAACCTACCGAAATTATTACATCGAGGTTGTAGTGTTCAATTTGTCGTTCTACCTGTCTGTTTCCCTCTATTTGAACTGTCGCAAATTTTGCGACAGTTGAATTTTCTTCTAATTCCCCTTCTTTAAACACATTATTAATATGTTTGCCAATGGTTTTAATATCGCGGTCGAAAAGTTCGGCTATTTGATGTCTGTTTAACCAAACGGTTTCATCATCAAATTTTACGGCAACACTAATTTGATTGTCATTACTTTTGAATATTTCTATTTTATTTTGTT
>JAYEHX010000018.1:17834-19963 GCA_034659735.1 Fidelibacterota bacterium
ATTTCTATTTTATTTTGTTTATTGTTTTTCATTATATTAAAAACTCCTTCTCAATTTCTGTTGTTTCTTTTTCCAGAGCCAGAATATCAGATTTTATCTCTTCCAGCGAACGGAGTTTTTTGAATTCATAAAAATATTTTGTAAAATTTATTTCATAACCGATTTTTGTTTTACTTTCATCAATCCAAGTGCCCGCCTGCCGTTGAAAAGATTTTAATAATTTCTTTTCATTTTTATTTTTGCAATCATTTGCACTCATCATTTTTTAATTACTATAATTTAATAATTAAAATTATATAAAAAAAGATTTTTTATGAAAAGATTTTTCCTTTTCATAAACATCTGTATAGTTTATCATATTAACAAGTGGTTCATTTTTCACGGTCTTTTTATCAATTCCACTTGCAGAGAAATTTCCTTGCCAACCGAGTTTGTCAAATTCCCAATACTCAGGAATTCGCAGTGCTGAGCATTTTCATTTCTCTTTCCATCAAGTTTTTAGTACGAACTACCAGTGCATTTATTTTTAACTTTTATTGAACCTTTATCTTTCCCGTCTTGTGATACTTTTAATAGAAAAGTTATGGTGCTCAGTTTGTTGTCAACATCCTTATGTTTATCATCCTGTATGAAAACTGTGATTCCAGTTTCATCAAAATCATCACCTTCGGGAATTGTGGCATGGATTGTTGCAGTTCCGTTTCCATGGTCATTTATTGTAAAGTAATCGGGCTTTGTTATTGAATAGAACTTAATATTGTCGCACTCAGTGTCAGAAGCTTTAATTGTTCCTGTCCATTTTTCTCCTGGCGCTAAATTTGTTTTTCCGGTGTAATTCGTTACTATCGGCTGGTAATTGCAATATTCTGTTGAACTCTTTGGTATTGCGGTAAGGTGGTATAGTTGATTGTCATAATTTGAAGTATAAAAAACATGAACAGTATTTTGATCATCAATTACCATATCAACAAAATCACCAGATTTTTGGCTGTTGCTAAATATCTTTTTGTATTCGCTATTGCAGTCACAAACTTGATGAAAAAGAGCAAACTCATTGCGACCGATTGCCAGATAAGTTTTCCCATTATTGTCTATTGCAATGCTGGGGCAGTTCATTGATAGTGGCTCATCAAATCCGTTAAACCCTCTCCATTCTTTTTTTCCACAACTATTCTTGCTGAAAACAGTTAATCCATGATACGGAGAATCCTCATCATCAGTTCTGTCAAAAAATGCAAATTTCGAACTTCCGTTTGGTGAAACTGCCAATGACAGCATATCTTTTCCTGAATTTATAAATTTATCAGAAGTAGTAAGCAATTTCTCAATATTCCAATATCCCCCAGTAATATTTCGGGTGCCAAAATGCAATTCATTAGAGCCCCCAATGGCAACAAATACTTTATCGTCATAGCAAGCAATTGATGAGTTGTTACCAAAAAACCAACTGTTGTTGTACTGCTCGTCATTTGTCTGCACGAGTAATTGTAATTGCCATTTTTTAGAATTAGATGGTTTGTTCAGGTATATTGCTGACTTATGACTTTTATGATCATCTTGATTAGTAACCTCTGCCATACAAACAAGATGCAAACCTCCTTTTTTATCGATAGCCATGTCCGTATATTCGCCATAAGCATTAAATCTTTTAGGTTCAGGGGATATTTGTATCTTATTGAATGACCATTCTCCAGCACCAATTGCTTTTTTACTATGCAGAATTTTTTCCTTATATTTGTCAAACATTACGATATTTATATTATCGTTTTTATCGATTGCAATATTTGGGAAACAAGCTACATCGTAGGTTTCATTATATTCAGTATCAATGTATTCAAGTTTATTAAATTGCCATTTACCTGTTGAGTTTGTACCGTAATAAGGATGTTCATCAGAACCAATAAATACAAGGTGAATTTTACCTTTGCTATCAACTGCAGATTTAATATGCTGCAAGCGTGCACTTTCTATTTCGGAAGTAAAAACAACTTCCATTTGTGTTTTGAACTCCTGTGCAACAATTATATTGATTGCAAAAAGAGTAAGACCTAATAAAACAGCGATTTTTTTCTTCATAATATCTCCTTTTAAATATTCATTATCATCTTGGTTTAATATTGCCCATAACG
>JAYEHX010000019.1:0-5491 GCA_034659735.1 Fidelibacterota bacterium
TTCTCCTTTATGTTATCTTTTATCATACTTCTATAATATCATCATTTGTAAAGAAAAAAGCAAACTCTTTTTTAAAATTCTTTTCCGAATCAGAACCGTGAACTGCATTTGCTCTATTGTTTAATCCAAACTTATTTCTAATTGTATTTTCTTTTGCTTTTGCTGAATCTGTATCACCAATTATTTTTCTAAAGTTTTCAACTGCATTTACTTTTTCCAAAACTATTATTACACAAGGACCACTCGTCATAAATTCAATTAAATCATTATAAAAGAACTTATCTTTGTGAATCGCATAGAATTTTTCTGCGGTTGATTTCTGAATTAATGTTTTTTTTATTGCCAATATCTTAAATTTATTTTCTATAATGTTGTCAATAATTTTTCCGGTAAGTCCTTTTTTTACGGCTCTTGGTTTAATTATACATAATGTTTTTTCCGACATAAGTTACTCCCTAAAAATTATGGTTCCGCTATTCTTACTATTATCTATTGATGTAATTATTGCTTTTTTTCCACCTGATTCTAAAAACATTATTGCACTTAAAATTTTGGGTCCCATTGAACCATCGGGAAATTCACCATTATCATAGTATTTTTTTGCATCTTTTAAACTTATTTTTTCTAATTTTACCTGATTTTCTTTTCCAAAATTTAGATAGACATTATCAACCGCAGTCAAAATAATCAACTCATCAGCAGAGATATCTTTAGCCAAAACCGCACTTGCAAGATCTTTATCTATCACAGCATCAAATCCCTCATAGTTTCCATGTGCCTCCAAATAAACAGGAATTCCACCACCACCACAGGCAATCACAACCGCATCTTGATTCAATAACTTATTTATAATTTTATGATTTATTATTTCCATTGGCTTTGGTGAAGGCACGACTCGTCGCCATCCTTTTCCCTGAACTTCTTTGATATGCCAATCGTTCTCTTTTGAAAATTGTTCCGCTTTCTCTTTTGTGAAAAATTGACCGATATATTTCTTCGGCACTCTATTTTCTTCGTCATTAAAATCAATCAAAACTTGAGTTAAAAGTGTGATTACTTGTGAATTAATATTTGCTTTCTTTAACTCATTTTGCAAAGATTGTTCAATCATGTATCCGATACTTCCTTGAGTTTCTGCTACCAAAACACCCAATGGAACATCCGGCACGATTCCTTTTGCAAGTTCAACTCTTTGCAATTCATGCCCAACTTGTGGACCATTTCCGTGAGTAATTACAACTTTATAATTATTCTCAATAAATGATTTGATAATAGATTTCATTGATTTTCGAGTAGCTGAAAATTCCTCGTAAATATCACTACTGCCAGAGGGAGAAATAGCATTTCCCCCCAAAGCAATTACAACTGTTTTTCTATTCGACATCTATTTTATTACTTTTTTAATTAATTCTTCCAAGGTCGGTTTGCCAATTTCTTGTAAATCGTAAGTGACTCGAACTGATGGTTTTTTAATATTAATTACTCGTCTTAAATCAATTGGAGTTCCAATTATTACAGAATCACAATCGGCATTTTTGATTGTTTTTTCTAAATCCGCCATCTGTTTTTTTCCATATCCCATTGCCGGCAATAACTTCCCAATTTCAGGATATTTTACATAAGTTTCACTTATACTTCCAACCGTAAATGGTCTTGGATCAATTATCTCTTTTGCTCCAAATTTCGTTGCTGCCACTGTTCCTGCACCGTATTTCATTTCGCCGTGAGTTAATGTTGGGCCATCTTCAACAACAAGAACTTTTTTTCCTTTTATTACATCAGTATCTTCAACACTAATCGGTGATGCCCCATCAACTACAATTGCTTGTGGATTTACTTCACGAATAGTTGCACGAAGTTTGTCAACATCTTCTGAATTCGCAGTATCAATTTTATTTATCACAATAATATCAGCCATTTTTAAGTTTGTTTCTCCAGGATAATATTTTGTTTCGTGTCCAACTCTATGTGGATCAACAACTGTAATTGTCAAATCTGCTTTATAAAAAGAGGTGTCATTATTTCCACCATCCCAAAGAATTACATCTGCTTCTTTCTCTGCATCTCTTAGAATTGCTTTATAATCAACACCGGCATAAATTACACTTCCCATATCAATGTGTGGTTCGTACTCTTCCATCTCTTCAATTGTGCATTTATGTTTTTCTAA
Source organism: Fidelibacterota bacterium (assembly GCA_034659735.1). Lineage (GTDB taxonomy): Bacteria > Fidelibacterota > Fidelibacteria > Fidelibacterales > Fidelibacteraceae > TCS52. The sequence goes on from JAYEHX010000019.1 coordinate 2,171, forward strand.
ATCTGAAAGTTCTGCAAATCTTTGCACTTTTTGTTCAACCAAATTTCCATAAGGCATTGGATGTCTAACACTTACAACTTTTTTTCCCATTGCTCTCAAAATTTCCACAACTTTTCTGCTTGTTTGTGATTTTCCACATCCTGTTCTCGTTGCCACTACTGAAATTAATGGTTTAGTAGATTTAATCATAGTTTTCTCATTTCCGAGTAGGCGAAAATCCGGTCCCAGCGAATTCACTAACGACGCATTGTGCATAACTCTTTCGTGAGTCACATCGCTATATGAAAATACAACCTCATCTATATCATCATTTTTTATAAGGTTTGTAAGTTCTGATTCATCGTAGATTTTTATTCCGTTTGGATATAATTTGCCGGCCAGTTCGGCAGGATATTCTCGTCCATCAATGTCCGGAATTTGTGTAGCAGTAAATGCCACAACTTCATACTCATCATTGTCTCTAAAATAGGTATTAAAATTATGAAAATCCCTTCCTGCTGCTCCCATAATGATTACTTTCTTCCTCATCTCTTCTCCATTTTTAGTCTAAAATTGCTTCTTTTAACACTTCATCAATTTGTTTAACAAAGATGAACTCTATTCCTTCTTTTACATTATCAGGTACTTCTGATAAATCATTTTTATTTGCTTCTGGCAAAATCACTTTTTTAATTTTTGCTCTTTTTGCTGCCGTTATTTTTTCACGAAGTCCACCAATTGGTAAAATACGACCTCGCAATGAAATTTCTCCGGTCATTGCCAAATTGTGATTTACTTTTTTATTCTTCAAAATCGATACAATTGCAGTAGTGATTGAAACTCCGGCAGAAGGTCCGTCTTTTGGAATCGCTGCTGCGGGAAAATGTAAATGTATATCATGTTCTTTGAATATTTTTTCATCTATATCATATTTTTTGGCATTTGCTCTCAAATAACTTATAGATGTTGAAATTGATTCCTTCATTACATCGCCAAGTTGTCCCGTCATCTTAAAAATTCCTTTTCCCTGCATAATATTCGCTTCAACAGGGAGAACTTCTCCACCGGAAGCGGTATATGCCAAACCGGTGACAATCCCAATTTCGTCTTTTTGTGGAATATCTTCTCTGAATATTTTTTTTGGACCTAAATATTTAACCAAATTTTTAGTACTGAGTGAAACTTTAAGTTTATCTTGATTTGAAGCAAATTCTCGTGCCACTTTTCTGCATATTTTTGAAATATTTCTCTCTAACGATCTCACACCGGCTTCCATAGTGTAGTTGGATATTATTTCATCGATAGCAGAATCTGTAAATTTTAGATTTTTTCTACTTAAACCATTTCCCTTAATCTGTCTTGGAATTAAGAATTTTTTGGCGATTTGCACTTTTTCAGGATTGATATATCCAGGCAGTGTGATTTTCTCCATTCTATCTCTTAATGCAGAAGGAATTGGATCTATTGTATTTGCTGTTGCAATGAAAGTCACTTTAGAAAGATCAAATGCGACTTCCAAATAATTATCTCTAAAATCATTATTTTGTTCGGGATCTAAAACTTCCAAAAGGGCAGAAGATGGATCGCCACGAAAATCTTGACCAATTTTATCCACTTCATCAATCATAATTACGGGGTTAGAAACTTTTATCTTTTTTAGATACTGAATAATTCTGCCCGGCATTGCTCCAATATATGTTTTTCGATGTCCGCGAATTTCCGCTTCATCATGCATTCCACCCACAGAAAAACGGATAAATTTCCTACCCATTGCTTTTGCAACAGATTCTCCTAAAGAAGTTTTCCCAACTCCAGGAGCACCAACCAAACATAAAATAGGACTCTTTGCATCCGGTTTCAATTTCTGAACAGATAAAAATTCAAGAAATCTATCTTTTATATCATTTAAACCATAATGATATTTATTTAATATTTTTTCTGCCTTTGCGATATTAATTTTTTTCTTAGTAAATTTTTCCCAAGGCAAAGCCGTAATCCATTCAAGATAATTCAAAATAACCGTATAATCAGGTGAAGATGGATGTTGTTTTTCGAGTCGTTCAATCTCTTTTTCTACGACTTCTTTTGCTTCGGCAGTTAATTTAGTTTTTTTAATTTTTTTTCTTATCAATTCCACATCGGGATTTGCTCTGTCGCTTTCACCTAATTCTTCTTGAATAGTGGCTAATTGATGCCTTAAAAAATTCTCCCGTTGGTCTTTAGTCATTGCAGAATTTACTTTATTGTGAATTTTTGTGTTTAGTTTTATTAAGTCATATTCTTTTTTTAAAATTCGCACTAACTTTAGAAGTCGTTTATTTACATCTAACTCATCTAATAAATCCTGTTTCCCTGCGACACGAATATTTAAAGCAGAAATAATCAAATCGGCTAACTTAGATGAATCTTCAATTGCAAAAATGACATCTTCAATTTCTTCAGGAAAAATTGGTGATATTGTGATTATTTGATGAAATAAATCTGAAATCGTTCTAATTATTGCTTCCGATTTTAATTTATTTCCATACAAATCATTTAGAAATTTTATCTTGGCGACCTTATATTTTTTATTAGTTTTTAAATAATTGACTATCTCAATTCTATGGTCGCCTCTTAATAAAATTCTCGTTGAGCCATCTGAATTTTTAAAAAGTTTTAGAATTGTGCAAGCTACACCAACTTTGTATAAATTACTTTTTTTTCCGCCAATAATCTTTTTAGAAAAAATTGCAACATGTTTGTCTTCATTTAAAGCATCATTTACTAATTGCAAATGTGCTTCATCATGAATAAGAATAGGAAAAATAATATGTGGAAATGCGACACTACCTTCAATTTGAAGTATCTTCAATGTGTTTGGAATCTGATTATTATGTTGGTAGTTTTTTAGAATATTCATCGCGATTTTTTTCTCCTTTATTTTAGAGCCGAATTTAATATAATTTGTCCGTAATTACAAGTAAATTTTTGCTGTCAGAATAGATACTAAAACAGTATAGAACACAAAAAAGATTTCACGCACACTTCGACAAGCTCAGTGCAAGAAGTCGCAAAGGAAGAATAATTCACCACAAAGAACACAAAGAACACAAAGAAAGAAAGCACACAAAGAGTTAGTTATAGTTAGTTATAGTTCGTTGCAACAAAAAACAAATGACAAAATATCCGTGCCAATCCGCTAAATCCGCGAAAATCCGCGTGCTACAAATAACAACAAATGACAATCAATGACCATCGATTCCTTTGCGTCTTTGCGTCTCTGCGGTAAAGAAAAAATGACAACCAATTAGATAAATTCGATTAATTCGATGATTATATTCTCGAAAATTTTGTTTTTTCTAA
>JAYEHX010000020.1:0-5463 GCA_034659735.1 Fidelibacterota bacterium
TTATTTTCGAATACAATTCCCACATACTTGATAGAATCGTTTCCAAATCAGAATGTTTTGCTTCCCAGCCAATTTTCTCTTTTGCTAATTTTGATGATGCGATTAATGTTGCAGGGTCGCCATCTCGTCTTTCGACTACAGAATAATTTATTTTTGTGTTTGAGATTTTTTCTACCATTTTTATAACATCAAAAACAGAATATCCCAAACCTGTTCCCAAGTTTAAAATTAGATTTTCATTATTTTCATTTAAATATTTCATTGCTTTTATGTGTGCATCTGCTAAGTCATTTACATGAATATAATCACGGACACCCGTTCCATCTTTTGTGTCAAAATCATCGCCAAATACATTTATTTTTTTTCGTATTCCGATTGCATTTTCTAAAACGATTGGCAATAAATTAGCAGTTGTTTTTTCTCGTTCCGTTATTCTTCCTTTTATATCATATCCGGAGGCATTGAAATATCTTAATGCAGAATATTTTAATCCTTTCAATTTGCTGTACCATTCCAAAATATCTTCAATATTTTTTTTAGTATAACCGTAATAATTTATTGGTTTCAAGGTATGTTTCTCATCCACAGGTGAATATTCGGGATAACCATAAACGGCGGCTGATGAAGAGAATATGATTTTTTTCACATCGTATTTCATCATTGCATTTAGTAAATTTATGGTTCCAATTATATTGTTTTTAGAATATATTTCCGGCTTTTCCATAGATTCACCGGCTGCCTTTAATGCGGCAAAATGAAATACAATATCAAATTTTGTTTTAAATACTTTTTCTAAATCCGTTTCATTATTTATATCGCCTTTTATGAATTTTGCTTTTTCATTCAAGTTTTTTAACGATCCGGAATTTAGATTATCAAATACAGATACATCATAATTTTTTTCACAAAGATCCGCAACTATATGTGAACCAATATATCCTGCTCCGCCGACGACTAATATTTTCATTTATAATCCTTTTAATATTTAAGTTAATCCACCTAAAAATTCGTTTGTAATTTTGTTGTAATAATTAATAATTCCTCTGACATATTTTCTTTTTTCAACATAAGAACCATAATAAAATGATCTCTTAAATCCATAAATAATTATATTCTTCAATTGTGCAGGCGTGATTTTTAACTCTTTAATTACGAGTTGTAATTCCTTCGTGACAGTAGTATTTGAAATCAAACGGTTATCTGTATTTATAGTGATTGAGAGTTTATTTTCTATCATTTTTTTCATAGGATGATTTTTTAAACTTCCTTTTAAATCAGGGTTTGTTTGCAAGTTGCTTGTAGGACAAATTTCTAAAGTAATGCGATTATTGGCAATATATTTTGCAAGATTTTTCACATAGTTTTTTGCATTTTTTCTATTTTTTTTGCCTACAACTTTTCCTTCGTCGAATAGATAAAATCCATGACCAATTCTATCGGCATGCAAATCTGTAATCGCTTGAAAAATTGATTCTGGTCCGTAAGCTTCACCCGCATGAACTGTTTTACTTAAAAAATTACGATGAACAATATCGTAAGATTGTATATGATTGTCGGCAGGAAATCCTTCTTCTGCTCCGGCAAGATCAAATCCAACTATTGGTATTTTTGTCTCATTTACCATTTTTGTTGTGGCTTTTGCAAGTTCCTTCGATACGAGATTTATCGTTTCAAGTGAAGTTGAATATTTGTGATTATTAAAAAATGATTTGAAGAATGGAGAAAATCGTTCATCACAAAATCGCATTGCACAGACAATAATTCCATAATCGAATTTTGGTTCGCTACCATCAATAATTTTAGATTGTGAATTAAATTCTTTTTTAGCTTTTTCAAGACCTTTCCACATGGAATTCATTACATCTTCGAATGACATATTGTCGCTCATCAATGTCTGCGGAGCAAGCCGAACTTCAATATAGCGAACACCTTCGTTTTGATTGTCGATTGCAAGTTCATAAGAAACTCTCTCTACAGAACTTTTTGTTCGCATCACATCGCAAGTATATGCAAATCCCCTCAGATATTCATCAAGTGAATTATAGGAATCTTTGAAAACCTCTTTTTTTAAGCCCGCTTCGGAATAACTTGGAAGTTTGACGCCGTCTTTTTTTGCCAATTCAATCAATGTAGAAAGTCGCAATGAACCGTCAAGATGCAGATGCAAATCTGTTTTGGGAATTTTTAATAAGAATTCTTCGTTGTAAAGTTTTTCTGTAAATTTATTTTTATTCATTTGAATCCACCATTTTTTATTACGCAAATTTACAAAGAATTATCTTTAAATAGAAATTATTTTTTATTTTTCTTTTTGGTTGGAGTCAGTAAATATCCAAAAAGCATTCCATACAAAATTGTCAGATACGGATTTGAAGTAATTGGACAAGTTTGATTTGCACAACCCCAAAAATGGTAATAAATATATCCAACAATTCCACCGATTATTACAAATATTAAATGTTTTAATGTGAAGTATTTTTTTAGTTTCATTTTATTCCTTTATTTAATTTTACTTAGCCACTAAATACACGAAATAGCACGAAAAACTTGAAATTTTTGTTTAGTGATTGAGTGGTTAAATTGTGAATTTTCCAAACTGAATTTTTGTACCTTTTCATAACAATATTTCATCATCTATATAAACACTTAGTTAGTTTTTGTTCGTTGCTAAAATTAAACCTTTAGTTAGTTTTAGTTAGTTTTTGTTAGTTGCTAAAATTAAACCTTTAGTTAGTTTTAGTTAGTTTTTGTTCGTTGCTAAAATTAAACCTTTAGTTAGTTTTAGTTAGTTTTTGTTCGTTGCTAAAATTAAACCTTTAGTTAGTTTTTGTTCGTTGCTAAAATTAAACCTTTAGTTAGTTTTTGTTAGTTTTTGTTAGTTGCTAAAATTAATTCTTAGTTAGTTTTTGTTCGTTGCTAAAATTAAACCTTTAGTTAGTTTTAGTTAGTTTTTGTTCGTTGCTAAAATTAAACCTTTAGTTAGTTTTTGTTAGTTTTTGTTAGTTGCTAAAATTAAACCTTTAGTTAGTTTTAGTTAGTTTTTGTTCGTTGCTAAAATTAAACCTTTAGTTAGTTTTTGTTAGTTTTTGTTAGTTGCTAAAATTAATTCTTAGTTAGTTTTTGTTCGTTGCTAAAATTAATCCCCAAAATAGCAGGCAATACCAAAACCGAAGCAAGCAAACACATTCCCACTCCGATAAAAAGTGCAAGTCCCATACTTCCAAATCCACGATAAGTAGCGAAAACCAATGAACCAAATGAGAGCATCGTAGTCAATGAAGTTATTATTATTGCCTTTCCGGTAGAACTGTAAACTTTACGAATATTTGCTTCTCTTTCAATATTATAGCGATGAAGAATATGCACGCCATCGTCTATTCCTATTCCGATAATAAGTGGAATTGCCATGATATTCAACAAAGTGATTTGGATTCCGAATATTCCCATTGTGCCAATCATCCAAATTACACCTACGAACAGCGGAACCATTGCGATAAGTGCTTTTTTAAATGATTTAAAATCAAATAATAAAAATAAAAATACAACTGAGATTGTTAATAGTGAAGCTCTTCTGCCATCTGTTCCTAAAATTTCCATCAGATAATAAAACATTGGTGGCGTTCCGGCTACACTTCGAGTGATATCGAAAACATCTTTGGTAAAAACTTCAAGATATTCAATATTCCATACATTTCCTTTTGGATAAACGGTCATTAAATATCTGTCTCCGTTCTCGCTTATGTATTTATCTTTCACAATTTGTGGTAAATCTTTCACTTCGATTTGCGATGAATTTGACATATTCAATACTAATGATTTGAATTTTTTAGCAAAGTCAATATTGAAAAGTGATGCTTTTTTTAAATCAATTTCATTAGATTCCAAACGGGACAAAAAAGCCGTTAAATTACCGCTCATTGGCTTTTTACGAGTTCCAACTAATCGTGTAGCTTTTTCATCAACCATATCTTGTCCGCCCATAAAAGCCATATCCTGCATCTCAATAATATTTGCTTCAAGTCGGAATAGTTCTGACTTTATTGCTTCCCAGTCATTCCCATTTATTGTTGAGTTTATTGATTTATTTCTCATTGCTTTTTGAATTTCTTCCAATTTTGGCACTCTTTTTTTCTGCTCTGATTTCATTGGTAAATAATCAGAAATAGATTCAACAAAACTAATACTGGATTTCTCTTTTGCCTCTTTTGTATATTGATAATTTTTCTCTAATGATTTTGCTGTCATCATAGTCATATCAGATGACATATTGAATTTATCAATAATTTTTTCGTTTAGTTTTATTGACTCCAAACCTGCGGGTTCCATATTCAAATAGTTGTAATCCATTGTCACTTTTGTTATCATATATCCAAATCCAATCGTAACAATTAACAAAACTATCAATGAAACCTTCCATCTTTTGAAAAATGAATTTGATATATTTCCAACAAGAGCATAAGAAATATCTTTCTTTTTCTTTTGAGTTATGCTGAGCTTAGAACGAAATTTTTCTCGTAACATCAGAATTGTCGGCAAGGTGATAAGTGTAGAAATCATAATCACAATAAGGCCAATTCCATTCACTAATCCGAATTCTTTCATACCGGCACTTCTTGCAATGGTCAAAGTTAGAAAGGCAGCCGCAGTTGTAAATCCACCGGTTATTATTCCAGTCCCAACTTTTTCTAATGTCTCAATAATTGCATTTTTTGGCTGTATTCCTTTATTTGTAAGTTCCGTATAAACAGAAATAATGTGTATCGAAAAATCAATTCCCAATCCAATTAAAATTACCGCCATCATTACAGTCATCATATTTAAAGAATCAACGAGAAACCACGAAACACCCATCGCCCAGACAACCCCAATTATCAAATTTATCAATGCAAAAAATGGCGAACTTACCATTCTAAAAGTTACTATAAATAAAATCAAAACAATTCCTAATGCTAACATTGTCAACAACATTGAATCTTCAGTTGCTGCAACCATTTCATCACGGCCAAGCGGAAGTGCACCGGCAAGACCAACTTGAACATCATAATTTTCTGCTTCTGTTTTTACAAATTTTTCTAATCCGTTTACTGCCGGCATCAAATAATCCATTTGCATAATATTGAAATTTGGAGTGGCAATAATTAACAACATAGATCTGTCCGGGGAAGCCATATAAGGATTTCCAATTGCCATTGACTTTGCTGCATCTGTTCCGAGAGAATTTTTATATTTTTCCGAATAAAATGCCTCTTCAGAATAGTCAACAAAACTTTCAATTCCATCTAAAAACTGTACTGCCGATCTCTGTTTCTGCATTGTCGATAATTTCTCTTCCGACTGAATATATTCCTTTTCTAAACTATTATTAAAGTTAGTTAAAAATGGTAATAGATTTGGATTAGAAAAAATCTCTTGAATGTTTTTTAATTTTGACGGCTTGATTAACATCAGTCCATGATTCTCAAT
>JAYEHX010000021.1:0-5406 GCA_034659735.1 Fidelibacterota bacterium
ATAATCTTTTGTTAATTGGAAATGAATTGAGGGTTTATGAATAGGAATAATTTTTTAATTAAAATAATAATAAATATTTTAGCACTATTGATTATCATTTCACTTTTTGATGGAATAGTTATTGATAATTTTTTAACATTATTGGCGGTCGCAGTTGTAATGGGAATTTTAAATAGCATTATTAAGCCAATTTTAACAATAATTACATTGCCATTAACTGTTGCAACTTTTGGAATATTTTTACTAATTGTGAATGGTTTTGTTTTGTGGATGGCATCGGCATTAATCAACGGTTTTGCAATTATGAGTTTTAGTGTAGCAGTTTGGGGAGCATTGGTTTTGTCATTTGTGTCGATGATTGTAGAGAATTTATTAACGAAAAAGAATCAATAAAAAACTATGAAAGAACGATTAGCCGGTTGGTGGGAAGTTGAGAATAATAATATACGATGCGTATTGTGTCCTGAAAAATGTTTGATTTATGAGGGGAAAACAGGTTTATGCAAAGTTAGAAAAAATATTGACAATAAGTTGTATTCACTTGTTTATGGAAAACCGATTGCGATGAATATCGATCCAATTGAAAAGAAACCGTTATATCATTTTTTGCCGGGGACGAATGTGTTTAGTATTGGAACTTATGGTTGTAATATGCAGTGTAAATTTTGTCAGAATTGGGATATTTCTCAGAAGAATATTCAGAAAATAGAGTATGAAATAGAGTATTATTCTCCAGAACAAATTGTTGATTTGGCAATCAAAAATAGTTGTGATTCAATTGCTTTCACATATAATGAGCCGACAATTTTTGGTGAATATGTTTTGGATATTGCGAAACTTGCAAGAAGAGAAAATCTAAAAACAGTGATGGTGACAAATGGATATATAATGCCGAAAGCACGAAATGAAATTTACAAATATATTGATTCGGCAAATATTGATGTAAAAGGATTTACCGAAAATTTTTATAAATCATTTACAGGTGCATCATTAAAAAATGTTTTGAATACAATTTTATATTTAAAAAAAGAGAATATTCACATAGAGTTAACAACATTATTAATTGACGGAAAGAATGATAATGAATTTGATTTGAGAAATGAATTTAATTGGATAAGTGAAAATTTAGGTAACGATATTCCACTACATTTATCTGCATTTTATCCGGCATATAAGATGCTTGATGAAAATAGAACGAGAATAAAATCTCTAAAAAAGGCAAAACAAATTGCAAAAGAGAGTCATTTAAATTATGTTTATATTGGAAATATTGCAGGAGTGGATAATAATACCTATTGTGATAATTGTGGTGAGATAATAATTAATCGATCAGGATTGTCAACAAAAATTATTCAAAAAAATAGATGTAAATGTGGAAAAGAGATTAAAATTATAACCTAAAAGTAGAGAGATAAAAGAGTTGGGCAAATATTGGAATTTAAAAGAGGAGTAAGATAGAAAAAATGTTAAATCAAAATTCAAATCAAATTCAAAATGATAAAATTGAGATTAAGATAACTCAGCAGAATTTATTTATTTTAGAGAAACAATTTTCTGTTAAGGAGCATATTGATTTTTTTCCTTTTGACTCTATTGGTGCTATGAATCCCGCAAATAATGTTGATAAACCTTATGTTGTGAAGACATTAAAATTGGATACCGATGCTGGATTTTTTATTATTACAGATATTGTTGAGAATAGTTTTGTTTTCAGAAATAGAAGTTATTCTAAAGGAATATCGCGATATATGAAGGCAAAAAAATTCAAACCCGGTGATGTGATAATTATTGAAAAAGTTGATAAATATGATTTTAAAATATATAAAAAAGGTGAATCCGTTATAAACGATTTATTTACAAAAAATAGTGAATTCTTTTAGTGGCATTTTCTAAATTAAAGGAGTGTTTATGAAATTATTTAAAGTATTAATATTTGCAATAGTATTAATTGTGATTTATAGTTGTGTCAGTTCAGAAAAAAGTATGCTTATGGATGATGTTAGAAAAAAAACAAGTGCATCAGATAAAATTAAGAAAGCTAAAAGTGAAAAAGAGAAAAAAGCAAAGGAAGAAGAAAAAAGAAAAAGAACAGCAACATCGGATCCTCATTATTATTCGAGTTCAGAGAAATCAGAAGAAGAATTCGTATCAAAACCTGCAGAGAGTGATGGGAGAATAATAAAAGATAAACACGATTTTATAAAAGATCCTGCACCGAATCCAATGGAGGAAATGTCATCTATCATAGGGAAAAAAAGTGGTAGCCATAAACAAATATCAGGATTAAAAGCCGGATATTCTGATGATAATAAACAGTATAATTATTTCCTAAAGTTTCTCAATAAATATAAAAACCAAGTGGGACATTATGATTTTGATATTAGTGAAAGATTTATTATTAAAGTTGTTGACAGAAATGACAAGCCAATCCCAAATGCAGATGTTTATATTGAAAGTGATGGAAAGATTTTAACAAGAGGAAAGACAAATCCCGATGGTTCATATCTTTTTTTCTCAAGCAAAGAGAAGAGTAGTTATGGAAAATATACTGCTTATATAAAATATTCTCAAAGAAATCAGGTCGTTAATTTTTATAGAAATTCCAAAAGAAATATCGAAGTAAGATTTGATGCAAAGAGAGTAATTTCACAAAAAGTTCCGGTCGATATTTTATTTATTCTTGATGTGACGGGAAGTATGGGCGAAGAAATTGAGCGACTAAAACAGACGATTGAATTGATAAATTTGAATCTAAATTCCGTTTCTGATGATTTGGTAGTGCGATTTGGAATGGTTTTATATAGAGATACAAATGATGATTTTATTACAAAAGTAATTCCTTTGACAAGTAATTTAACAAATTTTCAGAAGCAGTTAAAAAAGATTAGAGCCGATGGTGGTGGCGACACTCCGGAAGATTTACAATCGGCTTTATCCGATGCGATAAATAAAATTGAATGGAATAAAAATGGTATTCGACTTGGATATATTATCACAGATGCACCGCCACAATTATACGAAAATCAGAAAGATTATAATTATATTGATATTGCAATTGAAGCGAAGGAGAAAGCGATAAAATTGTTTTCTGTTGGAACCGGTGGTTTACCAATTTCAGGTGAATATATTTTACGACAAATTTCTCAGATTACTTCTGCTAAATATATTTTCTTGACTTATGGAGAAAAGGGCGAAAGTGATGGTGGTGAGATTGGAAGTGTAAGTCATCATACCGGCGAAAATTTTCAGACGGATAAATTGGAAACAATTATTATTCGTTTTGCAAAAGAGGAAATAAGTCATTTTTTAGAATTTGATATTGCCGATGATGATGAATTTTTTGAAGCAAATAAAATTGATGACGAAGAGTCAAATGAGACATTGTCAAAATTATTCGAAAAAGCAATTTCTCAACTTTGGGATTATTCTACAATAAATATAAGTGGAAAAGTTGCAACTGCTGTAATTCCAATTGCGGGAGTAGAAGAAGATCCGAAACAGGCGGAATATTTTACAGAGCAATTGACTTTTTCACTAAAACAACAGAAGTCATTTGTGTTGGTTAGAAAGGACGACTTACAGAATATTTTAGATGAAGTGGCGATACAACTTTCCGGAATGGTTGATGAAAAAGCAATAACAAAAGCCGGAAAACTTCTCGGTGCAAAATTATTGATAACCGGTAAATTGTATAAAAAATCAAGTGGAAAATATGAGTTGTTTTTAAAATTGTTGCGAGTGGAAACGGGTGAGATATTGTCAGTGACAAAATTAGTTATTGATAATGAACTTGGATTGTAGTAAATTCAATAATTAAATAAAGGAGTGAATATGAGAATGAAATCAGTTGTTAAAATATTTTTAATTAGTTTAGTTGCGTTACTTTTTATATTTTCTTGTGGAACTACGAATTCTACAATAAAAGATGAAAAAATTACTTATAGTGGAGAAAAAAAAGAGGTAAAATCAAATTCCCAAATGCCGAGTTGGATAATTCAGACGCCAACTGATAATGCATATTTAATTGGAATTGGTTCTTCGCCAAAGACAGCCGGTTCGACAGAGCATATTCAGAAAGCGAAAAATTCTGCACTTAATATGATAGCCGGAGAAATTCAGGTGAAAATTTCCAGTGAAGTCGTAAATTCATTGATAGAAAAAGGTGAAATTGTTGAAGAAGAATTTCGTGAAAGAATTCAGGCGAAAACACAGATGGATTTGGAAGGATATGAGTTGGTTGAGAATTGGGAAGACGAGACAAATTTTTATGTATATTATAGATTGTCAAAAGAGAAATATGCATCAGCAAAAAAGAAAAAACAAGATGAAGCAATTCAATTGGCATTGGACAATCATTTGACGGCAAAATTAAATTTAGCGAAGAATAATTATGCAGATGCAATCAAATATTATATCAAATCATTGGAGGCGATTGAAATATATTTATCGGAATCGTTAGAGGCGGAAGTTAATGGTGAAAAAGTATTTTTGGGAAATTTGTTGTATAAAAAGTTGCAAGATGTCATCTCAGATATTTCAATTGAATCTGAAAATTCAAAGATAAATTGTAATTTGGGACAGGCGGTAAATTCTGCTGTATTCATTGTGAAAAATAAGAGTGGAGATTATATTGAGAATTTTCCACTGGCATTTACATTTATTCGTGGTGATGCAGATTTTATTCCAACCGGAAAAAGTAATCGATTCGGAAAAAGTAAGGTCAGTATTTCCAAAATAACAAGCACAAAAGATTTGCAGACACTCGAAGCAAAATATGATATTTCAAATCAATTAAATTCGGAATCAATTATATTAAATAAATTATTAACAACATTAAATATGCCGACGAGCAGAATTACTTTTGAAGTTAAAAAGCCGGTAATTTATATTGATTCTAAAGAGACGATAGATGGAAAAGATGTTAGAATTGCACGAATAGAACCTGTGGTAAAAGAGAGATTAAGTGAAATGAATTACGAGTTTGTGGAATTGCCATTTGGTAATGATTGGGAGATAAAAATCATTGCTGAAGCAAGACAGGGATCACAGATGTCATCACTATTTACTTCGTTTGCGGATTTAACTTTTTCTGTGACAGAAGTTTCAACCGGAAATGAAATTTATAAAACAAATTTAAATCATGTGAAAGGATTGGATTTAAATTTCGAAAAAGCAGGAATGAAAGCATTGGAAAATATTGCGAAGAAAGTTAGAGAAGAGATAATTGATGAATTTATGGGTGATGGAAAATAAATAAAAGAGGGAAAAATGAACGAAATAAAAACACCATTCTACAATAAACATAAAGAATTAGATGCTAAAATAGTAAATTTTGCAGGATTTATGATGCCGATTTCGTATGAAGGAATCAATGCGGAACATTTGCAAGTGCGAAAAAGTGTTGGA
>JAYEHX010000022.1:0-5377 GCA_034659735.1 Fidelibacterota bacterium
CCATTTCACTCTTCGCCCAAGAATACAAACTAATGTTCTGGAATGTAGAAAATCTCTTTGACACAATTGACGATCCAAATAAACAAGATGAAGATTTTACACCGAATTCTTATTACAGATATACAGCCCGAGCATATCAATATAAATTAGAAAACTTGTCAGAAATAATAAATGATATTGAGCCGGATATTATTGGCCTTGCAGAAGTTGAAAATATTGGAACTTTACAGAGATTATCTCAACTTTTGAAATATCACAAATTGTGGAAAATAATTTTAATTGAATGTGATGATGTCCGTGGAATTGATGTTGCTCTGATGTATAGATCTGATAAATTTATTTTACTTGATTCAATAAGTCATAAAATAAATCTAACTTCTCGAAGACCAACACGAGATATTTTGGAAGTGGTTTTGGAAACGAATTCAAAAAATAGTTTCACAATTTTAGTAAATCATTGGCCATCAAGATATGGCGGAGAGGTGAAATCTATACCTCATAGAATTAAATCTGCGGAAACATTAAAACGGATTGTGGAAAACATTCAAGCGGAAAATCCAAATAGAGACATTGTCGTAATGGGTGATTTTAATGACACAAATTTAGATAAGTCATTTCAAGAAATTCTAAATGTTAGAGATGATTTTGGTAATCACGATTTTTTAATTGATCCGTTAGCAAATTTAGATGAGGGAACTTATTTTTATAAAGATGAGTGGTTGTTAATCGATCATTTTTTATTGAATAATAATTTGAATGACAATAAAAATATTGACTATAAAAAGAATTCTGCAAAAATATATAGAGTTGAAAAATTGATGGAAGGGAAGACAGAATATTTTTCCGGGTTTCCATTTAGATTTTATAAAGCAGGAAAAATCAATCAAGGATTTTCCGATCATTTGCCTATTATAATCACACTGATTGAATAGGAAAATAAAAAAAAACGAAGCAATATTATTAACCTCGGTTTATATATTATTAGAAACATTTGATTAACATAACAAATACATTCTAATTTTGTAATTTATTGTTAATAAAAATCATTTCTATCGTGCTAAACTTCTAAACCACTAAACTTCTAAACATTTTTATTATGTTTATTTTGATTCTTATTATTTGTATTAGTTATGCAAAGGTTTCTATTATATTAAAAAATAATTACGGCATTACATCTTCTTCAATCCAATAGAATACAGAAGCTCTATTCACATCAGGCATAAATTGATATTTAAATTCTCTATCTTTTAAAACCTTACTAATTTTTCTCTGTTTAGTTTTCAAATATTTAGTTAATTCAAAATAATCATCTTCTGTTAAATGATTTATATCTTTAAGTGTAATATCCTCAAAAAGTTTAGATCTAATTGGTAAACCGATAATTTGTGAAAGCAATTCATTGATTGAGACATCGCTTCTTTGGACTATTAATAGTGTCTTTGCTTGGCTTTTTATATATCTGACAAATGCTTCGGAAGTGCTGAATTGAAATAGGTTCTGCATATTTACATTGATTTTATTTAATTCATCTTGTGAAAATAATAGAACTTTTTTAAGTAGCGGATACGAATATCCTTCAATTTCTATCGGTCCCCAACCTTCAACGAACATTTGGTAACTATTGGTTTCTAATGCTTTTATCTCTTCGTCGGTAATTCCTGCATTCTTTAATAAATAGTAATATCCCGGGCTGAATGTTCCCCAATCTGTATCGACAACCTTATCTTTTCTTTTATATATTTTATCTCTTACAAAATCAATAAAATCATGAGCAAAATCATCATATCCCAATAATTGATTAGTTAATTCTTTTTCTAATTCTCTTGATGAAATACTACTTCCCTTTTTTATTCCATAGATATTGAAAATCCTGTGTGATGTATTTTTCTTAAATTTATAGTTAAAATCAACTTTTATTAATTCCGGTTTATAATTCTCAAATCCTTTTATATTTATATCTAACTTTGATTTTTTACCAAATATTTCTCCTATTTGCTTGAATTGATTTACAAATGCTTTTGATGCGTCAAGTTCTTGCTGAGTTCCATTATTATGAATCTGAAAAGACAAAAAATTGTATTCATATTCATTTAATAATCCAGCGATAATTTCCATTTTTTCTCTATTCTCAGTGCTGTTTTTTGTGTGATTTCCTGCATCGCCGATAACAATTAAAAAATTTGTGCCGTCAGCATCAACAGGTGAATCGTATAGAGAATTTATTATGCCATCAAACATACTTTCTGTGAATGTGTAATTGTGAATATCCTCTGCTCTTACTTTTTCTAAATAATCTAAAATATCATTTGTATTGCCGAATTCTTTTACATCGAATGCTCGCTCTTCGCCTTCAGATATATCGCGATAAATACCAACAGCAAACTTGAATTTATTTTGACTGTTTTTTGATTCTATTTTTGATACGAATTCTTTTATCGCATTTTTTACGGAACCGAAATATGGTTGCATACTCTTTGTTGCATCAATAACGAAAAACACATTTACATTCTTTTTCTTTATTAATTTTTTTGTAATCTTATCAATTATATCAGAAAATTTTTCGGCAGTAAATACTGTTTCACTTCGATTTTTCACATCGCCAATAATGCCTGCTTTTAAAATTTTAACATTTTTATTATTGTGTTTTACAACTTCCTCTTCTTTTAATAGTGGAAATCTTGGTAGTGAACCATTTGCTCTTTCTTTGAGATTATCTTTGTCCCAAATTTTCATTTTGTTTGAAACAGATTCAGAAGTAGAATGTTTTAAAGCAGAATTTTTATCCGCCCAAAAAACCAATTTGTTATTATCTCTTCTCTCTCTTTGAGCACTTTTATCCCAATTTGGTTCTACAGCAATTCTAGAATCCCAATCGATTAAACGGTTTTTATTTGTCCAACCCAGTATCTCTTGCCTATCATTTATTGAAGCGATAAAATCTGCGGTGGATAATAAATACCACTCTTTTCCTTCAGAATCTATATCTGTCTTGTACACATAATAGTATTCAAACATCTGAGATTTATTACCGGTAAAGCCGGCGTTCTTTGAAGGTGCATTTCTGAATTTTACATAGTTTAAATCATTAATATCTTGTCCTTTTATCGTCTCAACAGTATTCACAACTAATGCTTTTTTATTAATATGATATTGTGTAGAGACAAGACATTTATTCCATAACAACAATTCTCGTTTATGTATCCAGCCATAATCTATGGCACCGCTTGACAAATTTCTACCATCGATATTTTCATCTTTATAGATATGAGCAAATACACCGTTTTCTTCTGTTACGAAATAGTAATCCATATATTTAAGTTGTTTTTTAATACCACTACTTGGAGACGGCTCAGAATAAGTTTTTGCACCGGCAATTGGTGAATATACAATCCAATTAGCAAAAGTAGTGTTTTTTGATCCACTTACAGGCGTGAAATCATTTTCATCACTTGGGATGTTATATTTTCTGGGATATCTTAAAACCGTTTGTGCGAAAAGCGAATTTAATGTAAAAATTGAGATTATTAAAATTAAAAAGATTGTTTTTTTCTTCATTGTTTTCTCCATTAATTACTTGTTGAATAATTTTATTATATTTCTTTCAGATGTGTCAACAAATGTTATTTCTAAGTTAGTATAAGAATCAGTTTTCTCATTTTCTAATGTTGGAACATATATTTTTGTTTCAATATTTATATAATTATTTAATCTGTTATTTAATTTTTCCAAACTTTCATAATCAAATTTATAAACATACTTTGATATTAATAAATGAACTACGAAAGCTTTTTTTTCAGAATAATATTCTGATACAAGTAATTCATCGTAGAAATTATCAATTTTATCAAAAATTTTATTGAATAGAGATGTCTCTGTTATTGTATAAATTTTTTTCCAACAATCTTTTTCGTTATCTGTTGAGATTTTTATCAACCCATTTGTGATATATGTATATAAGTCATTATTTTTAGAAATGTTTTTTATATTTTCATATACATATTCTCTATTTAATCCACCATCAACGACATCGGTAAAAATAACTTGATATGGTTTATAAATTATTGGGATTTTGAATTTGATATATTCTTGTTTTTTATTATTTTCGGGCAAAACTGTTTCAAAGTTATTTTTTGTCACATTTTTTTTATCGATTTTCCATCTATTTTTCTGATCTTTATTTAGTATAAGTTTTAAATTATCTGCATTTACATTAGTAACAGTTTTAATAAAATCTCGCTTTTTGAAAATTCTGTGTTCGCCGGTTTTTATTGAGAAGGTTTTGTATCTTATACCTGCAGGAGGTTCGGCATTTTGTCCTTGTTCGCTTACGACATTCCATTCGATTACTACTTCTGTCTGCTTGCAACTACTTATAAAAATAATTAAGATTAATAGAAACATATATTTTTTCATGTAACACCTTTTTTTATTTTCTTATTCAACCATAACAATAATATAATCATATTTTAGTTAATTATTAAGGAAAAAATTTAGATATTTATAGAACCCTTTGATTAACATAACAAATACGGTTTAATTTAATAATTTATTGTTATTAAAAATAATTTCTATCGTTCTAAACTCCTAAACCACTAAATTTCTAAACATTTTTATTTTTTTTATTTTGATTATTATTATTTGTTGTAGTTATGCAAAGGGTTCTTATAATAATAGTAGATTAGAAAAATATTTGTATTGTGTTTAAAAATCCTTAACTTTCATACTGTTTAAATAAAGACAAAAGGGAGTGAATATTAAAAAATATAATCGTTCAAGTGGAATATTACTACATCCGACATCTTTGCCGGGAATGTGGGATATGGGTGACTTTGGAAAATCGGCTTTTGCATTTATTGATTTTTTGAATTCTACTAATCAGAAGTTATGGCAAATTTTACCGCTTACAATTCCTGATAATGTTGATTCACCTTATGCAAGCAGTTCGGCTTTTGCCGGAAATACAGTATTAATTAGTCCGGAAGAATTGGAAAAGTATAACTTAGTATCAAAAAAAGATATATTGGAATTGGAAAGCAAATTCACGAGTAATGCTAATAGAAAAGAAAAGTTATTCAAAATTGCTTTTAAGAATTACGAAAAAAAAAACATATTAATAGACGAATATGAAGAGTTCAAAGAAAAAGAGTCATATTGGTTAGAATATACAGTTATCTTTCTATTGTTAAAGGAAGAATTTAATAATGTAAGTTGGAAAAATTTTCCGGAAGAATTTAAGAGTTACAAAAATATTTCTAATGTTTGGAAAGAAAAAAACAGAAATAAGTTAGAGAAAATAAAGTTTAAACAATTTTTGTTTTATTATCAGTGGGAAAATATTAGGAAATATTCACAGTCAAAAAATGTTGAAATTATAGGA
>JAYEHX010000023.1:0-5368 GCA_034659735.1 Fidelibacterota bacterium
TTCTGTAACCAAGCTCAGTTGCCAGGTCGTATTTTTTAGCTCTGTTCGTTTTGAAATCAACTTCCTGCAATGAAACAAGATCCGGATCAGCATCATTTATTACTTTAGCAATTCTGTCCAAATCGAAACTTTCATTTGTAGTAGCACCATGAAGTATATTGAAAGTCATAACTTTTATTATTTTTCTGTCATTGTCAGCAGTTTGAGATATTCCTATGCTGTAGAAAAATATTATTGCAAAGATGATTACTATTTTTTTAAATTTCATATTAAAATATACAAGTAAAATTTTTAATTTCCAAATTATATTGTGAAATGTTATAAAATTTCCGAAGTTTTATAGATTTTTAATTTGAATAAAATATGGCGTCTCGAAATCAAACAAATAGCATCTTTGGAAGTTTAGTATCATTAAAAAATTCATATAATATTTTAAAGTAAGAAAAAAATATCGTAAATTATTAGTATGGAAGGGAAACAAAAAACAGTTTCGTTTTATACACTTGGATGCAAATTGAATCAAGCGGAAATAACTGCGATATTAAAAAATGAATTAATCAAACGCGTCATACACAAACCATTATCCAATCACTTAACAAAAACCATTTTCTTCCACTTTGTAATATTATTTAATTTGGTTTTGTAAAAATAGATGCCGGCAGGAACAATTTCCCCATCTGAATTTTTGCCATTCCAAGTTATTTTATATTGACCTGCAAGCTTTTCTTCGTTTATTAATGTAAAAACTTTTTTTCCCAACAAATTATAGATTGTGATATTTATTTTAAAGTCATATTGATACGCATATTGTATTGTTGTAGAATTATTAAATGGGTTGGGAAAATTTTGTGATATATCCCAAAGTTGTGGTCTGTCATTTTCAATATTATTTATCTTATCGGAAGCAAATTGCAAAACCGTCGCACTGTATTTTGGACAATTTACAGTTATTGTGTCTTCAATATTTTCTGTGATTAGTGGTGTGGAGCAGTTTGTAATTCGGCTTGAATCATATCTAAATAGAGAATAACTTTGCATTCCGTTTGGGATATTTACAACAACAGTTGTATCATTTTCATATTTATTAATAAGTATAACATTAATTTTATCATCGTTTACTTTGATAGCGAACGGTTGAATATTGTATAAATTAACATTCATTCCGCCGTGATGCGTTGAATCTGTTTTTGGTGATTCTGTGGTTTCACATTTAATTATTTCTGAATATTCAATCAGATTTGCGGTGTTTATTAAAAATTGCATTGCATAATATGGTGGCAATTCATTGAAGTTGGGATACCAATTTAAAATCCCAAATCCGCCGAGTGTTTCCCAGCGAAGTGTAATATCAAAACCACCCTTTGCACTATGAAGTAATGTTGCGATATTATATATTCCACCAAATAAAGTTGTATTTCTCGGGTCCGTTCCGTCTTTCCATAAAGCACTGGCATTATAAGCATCGAGAACTATTTGTGGCGGATAGTCGTCGCCTAACATTTGCCGAATTTTCATTGGTGCTTCTTCATACCAAATTGTTTTATTCATAATGTTCTCATCAGATTCATTTATATCCCACGAAAGAAAAATATTACAAGAGATGAAGTCGAGATATTTCTCTCCATCAGGTTCAGCCAAAACATATTTTGCCCAATGTCCATTTTCCCATCCTCCAAAAGCCGAAGGTCCGCCACACAAAATTGTTGAATCAACATTTCTAATTTGTTTTACAGCATCAATATAAAGTTGAGCGGATTGTTGACCCGTCATATAATAATCTTTTTCCGGCTGAATAATATTTGGCTCATCAAAAATTATTATCATATCCAAATCATCTTTATAGCGATTTGTGAATTTGGCAACCGCACTTTTCCATTCGTTGACACCTTCAGAATAATTCCACCAGGCAGTATCCGCATTTCCGATAAACCATTCTTTGCACTCATCCATTCCAACAATTATTTTATAGTTAGCATTTTTTATCTCTTCAATTTTTTTATCTAAACTGTCCCACATCCAAGTAGTTGGATCCGGATGAAAATTATCGACATTTGCCCAGATACGAATTCGTTCTAAATTCAAACTTTGTAATTTTTCGATTGCATTGGCATTATTGAAAGTGTGTCTATGATATTGTATTCCATAAAATTCTTCACCAATTGTATAGTAAGTTGAATCTGCAACTGTTATCGTAATATTTTCTGCGGATGAAATATTTGTGAATATTACTAACAGAAGAGTTGTTAGATTTATTACAGTGCTTTTAATTTTTTTCTTCATAGTGAACTCAATAGTTTATTTATAAATCTTCTTCATCAGCCAAGACATATTTTCGCCGAGAACTTTCATCGTTCGCATTCCCTCCTCATCTTCACTCACTTCGCCGATATTTCTTCCAAAACCAAAATTCCAATAGAACGAAGATGGAACGATACATTGAGCGATTAACAAAAATCTGTTTATCGCATCGAATACCGCGACCGCTCCACCACGGCGAACGGCAACAACGGCAGTGGCAACTTTTCTTTTATACAAATGTCCATTTGCCATAGAAACATAACCGGCTCTATCTATAAATGCCTTAATTTCCGCAGTTACATTTGCAAAATAAGTTGGTGAACCGATTATTAATCCATCGGCGTCAATTGTTTTTTGGAATATCTCATTAAAATCATCACTATTATTTATACACGATTTATCTTTATTTTTGAAACACTGTTTACAAGCTTTGCAACCTTCAATTTTTTTACCGGCGAAATTTATTAACTCCGTTTTAATTCCCTCTTTTTGCAATTCTGAGAATACTTCATTAATTAGAATTTTCGTATTTCCATTTTCTCTTGGGCTTCCATTTATTCCTACTACTTTCATAAACTAATTCTCCTTTGTTGAATATTCAGTGTAAAAAATAATAAAAAAATATTGATTTTCAAACATTAATTTATTGGATTTGTCATTAATAAGAATTAAATTCTGCCCGTAAGTTAATCAAGAGAACAAACAAAAATTAAAAAGGAGAAGAGTTATGAAGAAATTGAAATCACAGAAATTATTATTGGTAGTTTTGATAATATTTATATTTGTTGTTGGGCTTTTTGCAGAAATAACCGATGATATGAAAGGAAAATTAGTTGAACTTAAGGGATGGGAAAGTTCAGAACCGGAAGTTGTAAATATTGCTATGATGGGAATGAAAATGGCAAGTGTAGTTAAAGGATATGCTCAAACAGATAGTTCAAATTTTATAGTAGCTATTTATGTTGGAACCAAAATGATAATGCAAGGACAGATGCCGGAAATAAGTATGGAAGATTCAGAAGGCAAAATGACAACAAGCGAAATTGATGGTTTTACTGTAATGCAATTTTATGATAAGTTAGAAGACGAAGGAACGATTATGGTCACTTTAGGTGAGACAGAGCAAACAAGAGCATTAATGTTATTTAGTTATGAGAAAATATCATTGAAAGAAGCATTAAAGCTTGCCAAAAAGTTTGATTGGAATAAAATAAATAAGATTACACAACAATTGATGTAATTTTAGAAAAGAATTTTTAATTAAGAATAAATATTAACAAAATGGATAAATTTATAATAATAGATTTATAAAGTTGGAGCAGATGGAAAAAATAATGACATTTAATGATTTCGGTTTTTCAGGAGAGATTATAAAAGCGATTAATAAAAAAGGATTTGAGGAACCGACTCAGATTCAATCGTTGACAATTCCGGCAATGTTAGAGGGCGATAAAAATATTATTGTTCAAGCCCAAACAGGAACCGGAAAAACAGCAGCATTTGGTTTACCGATAATTGAAATGATTGATTCTCATGTTAAATCAATTCAAGCAATTATTTTAGTTCCAACAAGAGAATTAGCCATTCAAGTTTCTGAAGAAATTAACTCACTGAAGGGAAATAAAAAACTGGTAATTATGCCAATTTATGGCGGACAGTCAATCGATCAGCAGTTGCGAAGATTAAAAAAGGGAGTTCAGATTGTGGTTGGAACTCCGGGTAGATTGATTGATCACCTGAAGAGAAAAACACTGATATTAAACCAAGTGGAATATTTAATTTTAGATGAAGCTGATGAAATGTTGAATATGGGTTTTATTCAAGATATTGAATATATAATGAAATATACAAATGAGACAAAACGAACACTTTTATTCTCTGCCACAATTCCCAATAAAATTAAAAAATTGGCTAAACAATATATGACCGGCTATCTCTTTCTTACTCTTAAAAACAAACAGGTTGCAACGGATTTAACTGAGCAGATATATTTTGAAGTAAAGTCATCTGATAAATTTGAAGCACTTTGTAGAATTATAGATATTGAAAACGAATTTTATAGTTTGATATTTTGCAGAACAAAAAGAGATGTAGATATGGTTGCAACTCATTTAAAAGATAGAGGATATGATGCCGATGCGATACATGGAGATATTGCACAAAATCAAAGAGAACGGATACTTAAACAATTTAAAAAACAAAAAATTACTATATTAGTAGCTACTGATGTTGCGGCTCGTGGAATTGATGTTGACAATTTAACACATGTTCTTAACTACTCATTACCTCAAGATCCGGAAGCTTATGTTCATCGCATTGGCAGAACAGGAAGAGCCGGAAATAAAGGAACAGCGATTACATTTATTACACCAAGTGAATTCAAAAAATTAATGTATATCAAGCGAATAACAAAAACCGACATGAAAAAATCTAAATTGCCGAATGTAACAGAAATTCTCAGGGCAAAAAAGCAAAAAATAGACGATGATTTAAGTGAGAAATTAACAAAAGAAGCAGATACGAAATTCTACAATTGGGCGAAACAATTACTTGAAGGCAACAATCCTACAAAGTTAGTATCGGCATTACTTGACTATAGTTTCGCCGAAGAACTTGATCACAAATCCTATGGAAAAATAAAAGATTTTAAAAGAAATGAAACACAGATTGACCAAGATGGAACAACGCGACTTTTTATTGCATTAGGAAAAAAAGATAAAATAAATAAAAGATCGCTTGTTGAATTGATATTAAGTAAAGTGGCAATCAATCCAAGTGAAATTAGAGATATTGCAATTATGGATAAATTTGCCTTTTGTACAGTTCCTTTTACATATGCCGAAAAAATAGTTGCTGGATTTAAGGAAAGAGGAAAAAAACCACTAATCGCACATGCAAAAAATAGCAGATAATAAATTTCTACTTTATTAAATTCGATTCATTTTTTTGTAGTGCAAAATAAATCCAAGTACCGCCAAATAATGCAGAAAAAACACTGGAAATAATTTGTGCAATCCAGATATATTCTATAGATAGATTTAAAGTAATAATAAATAAGTATGCTAATGGA
>JAYEHX010000024.1:0-5352 GCA_034659735.1 Fidelibacterota bacterium
ACCCAATGACCCAATGACCCAATGACCCAATGACCTCCTAACCTTCTAACCTCCTAACCTTCTAACCTCCTAACCCTCTAATCTTCTAACCATCTTTTGACATTTACAATTTTATTTTGAAGTGTGGATTTTTATATTTCATTTATGGTTATTATTCATTAATTTAATGTGATATTTAAAATGATTAAAACTGAAATATGAATATAATAAATACACAAGCATTTGTTCTCAAAAAAAAAGATAGTGGCGAAACGAGTTATATCGTCCATCTATTTACACTTGAGCTTGGAAAAATAATTGTAATTGCAAAAGGAGCGAGGACGAACAAAAGCAAATTTCGTGGAATGTTTGAGCAGTTTTCATTGATAAATATTCATGTAAATTATAAAGATGGACGACCATATCATTTTATAAATTCTGCTGAATATATTGAGCCATTTTGGAAGTTAAAAAATGATCCTTTGTCAGTTTTATATTCATCAATAATTACAGAAATAATCTATCGAACTCAATATTTTTATTCCGATAAATCCATATTTAAATTGGTGAATGCAGTTTTTATTGAGATGAATAATTTAACAATTTCTCCACAATATCTGCAATGGTATTTTGTCTTGCATTTTTTAAGAATTAATGGATTTGGATTTAATTTACAAAATTGTAATCACTGTAATGCTGTATTGGAAAGTGGAAAAATTTCTACAAAAAACGGATACATGTTATGCGAAAATTGTTCAAAAAATATTGAAACAAATTTGGAATTTAATCGTGAAATATTAGATATATTTCGTTTTATAGAAAAAAAACATCCAAAAAAAATGATAGAAATTAAATGTAATAAAATAACAAAAAATAAAATAGATGAGATTATTTGGACAACATTAAAAATACATTATGATAATTTATCGCATCTAAATTCTGTGAAGACACTTAAAAAAATGATGTAAAAACTTAAGAAAATTTTAAATTAATTTGAGAGGAAAAATGAATCAATACAGACACATACAATTCGGACCCGGAAGAAAAATTACCAAAGGAATAAGGGGTTTAATAATAGCAAATGCAATTCTATTCGTATTAACATTATCGCCACCAATTCGAGATTTATTAATTTATTATTTTAGTGTAATTCCACGGTACACTTGGAGCAAATTACATTTTTGGCAACCGTTTACATATATGTTTTTGCATGGTAATTTTTGGCATATAGCATTAAATATGTTCGGGCTTTGGATGTTTGGAACGGAGTTAGAAATAATGTGGGGCAAGCGAGAATTTTTGAAATTTTTTTTCATCACGGGAATTGGTGCGGGAATAATTTCTGTAATAATTAATCCTTCGTCAACAATTCCAATCATTGGAGCTTCCGGTGCAATTTATGGAATCTTGCTTGCTTATGGAATGCAATTTCCCGAGCGAATCGTTTATATTTATGGATTATTCCCGATTAAAACAAAATATTTTGTAATAATATTTGGTGGAATTGAATTCCTTGCATCTATCGGTCCAAATACAGATGGAATAGCACATTTTGCACATCTATCTGGAATGATTATCGGATTCATATATTTGCGATATTTCAGACGAGGCAATTATAATTATAGAAAAAGTATATGGCAAGATTGGAAAAATATGCTGAACGAAATAATTATATATTTCAAAAGTAAAAAAGATAAAAATTATAAAAGTAAGAAATCTCAAATGGAAATAGATGAAATTTTAGACAAATTATCCAAAGAAGGATATGATAAATTAACAAAAGAAGAGAAAGAAAAATTGCTTTAAGCGGTTGAATATTATTTGAAAAAATAATTCATATCATAACCTTTTTTTTCTAAAGCTTTCTTGTTTTCTTTTATAAAGTTTCTTATATATTTTATCGGAATAACATTTGTTAATCCATAGTTAATAAAAGAGATATTTTTTAAATATATTTCATCTCGATAGGGAATAGTTAGTTTATAATTTTGGGATACATAGTTATCATTTGGAGTTAATAATAGATGAAAATCTGCCAATGATGATTTCCCCATTCCCAATAATTCAAAATTTGGATAATCTGCTCTTGTCACAAAAACCATTCCACCACTTTGTCCTCTATTAAATTGTGAATCTATAAGGTAATTGTTTTTCTCAATATTTCCAATTATGCCTTGTGTAATAATTTTTTTATTTTTCGGATATCCAAATATATATATTTGTAATCCAGGACTTATTTTGTTTACATCACAGAAATCATGCTTAAGAACTATATGTCTATATTTATCAATAGTTGGGGATGTTTTTTTTGTCAATATTGCAATATCATTTTCACTATCTGAAATTATTACCTCTAATTTATTACCATCAATTAAATCATTAATATAATTATCTTGTCTCTCTTTTATTGAAATACTTGAAATGTATTTTTGATTGTTTGATTCATAATAGCCATAAATTGTATCGGGAAAATCAACAATATGAGTACAGGTTAATAATGCTAATTTATTATTATTATTATATATGATTGAAGCCGTTCCTGATGAAGTTTTTGTGTCATAACTATCACCAACTACATCATTTTTGAAGTTTTCAGGTGTGACTTTTTTGATTTTTCGTTCGAGAGAAAAAAAACTTGTTTTATAGAATGCGATGCTGTTAATGATTTTGATAGAGCTGAATATTTCCTCAGTTTGCATATTGCTTTTTGCAAAATTAAATGATGAATTATAATAGTTATAAAATTTACTATTTTCACCTTTCTTCTTCATTTGATAATTACATGAAGAAAATAGTAGTGTAATAGAAATTAAAAATAGTGCTAATTTAATAAATTTATATTTTTTCATTTTTCCCTTATATTTATATTGTATAAAATTACGATTTTTTTATACAAATTACAAAAGATAAAAAATAAAAAACCGGCAAATCCATTGCTTTAAGATGGTTAGAAGGTTAGGAGTTTAGAGGGTTAGGTATCGTGCATAAAAAGTGTGTCTAAAACAAAGAATGACTAATTCTGCCATTTATGGTAGAAATGAGAAAGGGCTAATCAACAACCGGACTTTAGCCCAAAAAGTTCTTCGTTATAGTTCGTTTTAGTTCGATGCAATAAAGACAAAAAACCGCGAAGAGGTAAAATGATTATAATAAAGAATAATTCACCACAAAGAACACAAAGAACACAAAGAAAGAAAGCACGCAAAGAGTTAGTTATAGTTAGTTTTTTTCGATGCAAAAAAAAACAAATGACAACAAATTTCTCTGCGTCTTGCCTGCCCGACTTATTTCAGGCGGGCGTCTCTGCGGTAAAGATGACAACCAATTAGATAAATTAGATTAATTCGATGATTAGTTAGTTATAGTTAGTTTTTGTTCGTTGCTAAACAAAACAACAAAACATTTCGGCGTCTTTCGGTGCATTCGTGGTAAAAAATCCCAAAAGTTAGTTATAGTTAGTTTTTGTTCGATGCAAAAAAAACAAATGACAACAAATTTCTCTGCGTCTTGCCTGTCCGACTTATTTCAGGCGGGTGTCTCTGCGGTAAAGATGACAACCAATTAGATAAATTAGATTAATTCGATGATTAGTTAGTTATAGTTAGTTTTTGTTCGTTGCAACAAAACAACAAAACATTTCGGTGTCTTTCGGTGCATTCGGTGGTAAAAAATCCCAAAAGTTAGTTATAGTTAGTTTTTTTCGATGCAAAAAAAAACAAAATTATTGTATATTAAAATGTTTTATTGTAAAATTAACAGTATGAAATATTGGGCAAATAAAGAAAAAAGTAATTATTAGGAAAGAAAAATGAAAATTGACAAGCGGAATGCAAGAGAGTTATGTTTACAAGTGTTATATTCTTATGAGATGACATCAGATCCAATCGATCAAATTATTAATAATATTGTAGCATCTGGGTTAGAAAACACAAAAGAATATGATAATGAGTTATTAAATTTACTAATAATTAAGACAATAAGAAATATTGATGCTATCGATAATAAAATAAAAGAACGAGCAAAGAATTGGAATTTTAACAGAATTGCATTGATTGATAAAATCATATTAAGACAGTCAATTGCAGAATTATTATATTCTGATGATAGTCCGCCAAAGGTTGTAATTGCAGAAGGCATCGAAATGTCAAAAAAATATTCGACTGACGATAGCCATATTTTTATAAATGGAATGTTGGATCGTATTTATCACGATTTTATAGACGAAGGGAAGCTTAATCCTGAAATAGAAATTAAAAAAGAAGAAACGGAAAAATAAAAAAACATTTGTATAAAGGGAATATATGTTTAGCAAAGTACTTAAAAAAATGTTCGGCACAAGTTCGGAAAGATATATAAAAACTATTGAACATTTTGTTGATGAAATAAATTCTCAATATGAGAAAATCGGTGATTGGACACAAGATGATTTGAGAAAAAGAACAGAAGAAATGATTAAATTCATTGATGATAAAAGGGTAGAGGCAAGAAAAAAAGCCGAAGCGGAAAAGTTAGATTCCGAAGAGAAAAGAAAAAGAATATTAGAAGCGGAACAGTTAACATTAGACGACTTTATGGTAGAGGCATTTGCAATGGTAAAAACTGCATGTAAGAGATTATATGGTCAAGAATTTATCGTTGTTGGGAATAAAATGAAGTGGGAAATGATTCCTTTTGATGTTCAATTGATTGGAGCAGTGGTTTTGCATAAGGGCGATATTGCTGAGATGAAAACGGGTGAAGGAAAAACACTCGTAGCCACGATGCCGATTTTTCTGAATGCCTTGACAAAACGAGGTGTTCATTTGGTAACGGTCAATGATTATCTTGCAGAAAGAGATGCCGAATGGATGGGTTTGATTTATAAATATTTGGGATTGACTGTTGGCAAAATCTTAAATTCTATGCCGAGCAATACACGAAAGGAAAATTATAATTGCGATGTTGTTTATGGAACGAATAATGAATTTGGTTTTGACTATTTGCGAGATAATATGGCAATTGACTTGGAAGGAACTGCACAGAGAGATCACTGTTATGCGATTGTAGATGAAGTCGATTCCGTTTTGGTAGATGAAGCAAGAACGCCATTAATTATTTCCGGATCAGTAAAATCAAATTCAAATGAATTATATAAAAAGTTGAATCCCAAAATTATCGAATTGGTTAGAATTCAACAAAGATTCGTTTCACAACTCCTTTTAGAATTTGAAAATATGGATGAAAATGCAGATGCAATTGAAAGAGGAACAAAATTGTTGATTGCTCACAAGGGATTGCCAAAGAATAAAAAGTTGATGAAGATATTACAAGAATCAGGAATGCAAAAACTATTGCACGACACCGAATCAAGATACATGCAGGACAAAACAATTG
>JAYEHX010000025.1:0-5328 GCA_034659735.1 Fidelibacterota bacterium
ATGAAAAGTGGAAAAAAAATATCTTGTTTTGTGACTGAAATGAATTCAACTGCTATACAACTCAAATATAATAATAACAAACATGCTTCGGGAACAGGTTTGAATAATGTAGAAAAAGTTGTGTTGGGAAAAAATAAGATTGTATATCAATCCGACAAGGGCTACTTAGTTAATTTACAAACACTCGAACAATACTTGTCTAAAAGAAAAGATATACGAGAAAAAAAATTAATAACAATGCAGAAACAAATTCAAAAGAAAAAAGAAATGAAAATTGCCCAAACAACAAAAAACCCTTTGACAAAAATGAGGTTTAATATGAAATATCACAAAAAAGGTAACTGGAGTTTTGGTGCTAATTATATTCCACAATTTAATTTAAATGTATATATGTTAGATTACTACAATCCCTTTCCATATGCAGAATACTATTATAGTATTGTGAAACATAGTTTTTCAACACCAAATATTGATGGACAATTTACATGGAAAATATCACAAAAACTTGGTTTAACTTTTTCAGTTTCATACCTTTCTGATTTTGATAAAGAGAGATATGAAGACCAGCGCAATTATGACGATGGCGATTCTTACGAATATGGACATGTTAATACGAACGATCTTCAAATATTCTCTTTTAACCTTGGGTTTAAATATTATTTATCTGAGATGGCGAAACGAAAAGTCAGTCCGTACATAATAATTGGTGCCGGTAAACAAATTGCCTCTGTTACCGAAAAATCAATCGGCCTGTTTGATGGTGGTTCATCTTCTGATATTATCGAAGATAATGAAGAAGAATTTCTTGAAAAAATAAACTCTCCATTTAATATCAATGGTGGTTTTGGTGTTGAATATGCTTTTAACAAATCGCTTTCTCTTTTTTCAAATATACAAATATTTTACTCCACAGTAGAGGCAACATATACATATAGAAAAATACATAATTCCGACTATCCATATTATGCCTATTCACAAAAAATAGATAGAGTGATAAATACATCAAATACTTATACCCGTATTGGTTTGGGCTTGAATTTTTATTTTTAATTACTGTTTAGCAACTCTATCTAACTGTTATTAATAAAGTTATCTATTATATTATGTTTTAATAGATAACTTTTTTTCTCATTGATTATAAAGCTAATATTTCTCATATTTAGTTGTTATTAACCGGAGTAGTTTCACGTGAAACAAATGAAAAAATATGATATAGTTGTTGTCGGTGGCGGACATGCCGGTGTGGAGGCATCGTTGGCTTCTGCTCGTCTTGGAAATTCTACTGCACTAATTACATTCACAAAAAATTCCATAGCGAGAATGAGTTGTAATCCATCAATTGGCGGATTAGCGAAAAGTCATTTAGTCCGCGAATTAGATGTTCTCGGTGGCGAGATGGCAAAGGCAATTGATGCAACCGGAATTCAATTCAAGATGTTGAATACTTCAAAGGGGCGAGCGGTTTGGTCATTAAGAGCTCAGGCGGATAAGATTAAATATTCGGAATATATGATCTCTGCAATTGAAGATACTCCAAATTTAGATATTATAGAAAATGAAGTCGTGGGAATTATTCAAAAAGAAAATATTATTCGCGGTGTGGTTTTACAAAATGGAGAAAAGATATTTGCAAAAAAAGTGGTTCTCACAAACGGAACTTTTTTGAAAGGTATCACACATATTGGCGATGTGAAAATTCAATCGGGAAGATACGGTGAACTTCCGGCTCAGACACTTTCAACACAATTGAAAGATATTGGGTTTCATGTTGAACGACTAAAAACCGGCACACCTTCTCGAGTATTAAAGAATTCAATTAATTTTGAAAAAATGAAAATTCAGAAAGGAGAAGATAATCCACAAGCATTTTCCTATTCAACGAAGAATTTCTCGCCGAAAAATATTCCATGTTATCTAACTTACACAAATCCTGAAACACACGATTTAATCAATAACGACTTACATCGCTCACCATTATATACGGGCAGAATAGATGGAATCGGCCCAAGATATTGTCCATCCATTGAAGACAAAGTCGTGAGATTTAATGACAAATTACAACATCATCTGTTTTTAGAACCGGAATGGGAAAATTCAGAACAGTGGTATGTCAATGGATTAAGTTCATCGCTTCCAATAGACACACAATTAAAAATGCTGAAAACTATTCCCGGCTTGGAGGATGCAAAAGTAATCAAAATCGGTTATGCAATAGAATATGACTATTTTCCATCTTATCAAATCAAACATTCTCTCGAAACTAAATTAATTTCAGGACTATATTTCGCCGGACAGATTAACGGAACAAGTGGATATGAAGAGGCGGGAGTGCAAGGATTGATGGCAAGTATAAATGCATCGCGTCAAATAAGAGATAAAAGCTCGATAGTTTTCAAAAGGAACGAGGCATATATTGGAGTTTTAATAGACGATCTATGCACCAAGGAGACAAAAGAACCATATAGAATGTTTACAAGTTTAGCAGAATATCGCCTACTTCTACGATCCGACAATGCAGATCAGCGACTTTATAAATATGCAAAAGAGATTAAACTGAATTCGCCGGCACAACTTAACACATTTGAAAAAGATTATCATGATATTCAGAAGTTAATAAAACAATTTAACAAACAATCTATAAAGCCGGATAATGATATTGGCATTCAAAATACACAAACTCAAACTATCAATAAACTAATAAAAAAACATTTAATCAAAACAGATAATTTAGATAAATTGCAAAAAAAATATTTTCAGAACTATTCTCCACATGCAATTGAACAAGCTTTTGTCTATTCACTTTATGAAGGATATATTAATCGACAACAACAGATGGTTGACAAAATGAAGAAATTAGAACAGCAGAACATTCCGGCGACAATCGACTATATTCGGATCAAATCCCTCTCAAATGAAGGTAGAGAAAAATTAATCAAGTTTAGACCCGAAACAATCGCTCAAGCGACTCAAATCAGAGGAATTACGCCTGCAGATGTGCAAATTTTACTACTTTATCTCAAATAAACAGCATTATAACTTATTGTTATTTAACTATTTAAATCATAAATGTTTCACGTGAAACCATGAACATCCAAAAAATCTTCAAAATATTAGAAAAAGACACTTCTTATACAAAATTCTATGAATTATTAGAAGCCAATCGGCATGTCAATCTATTAAAACCACCACTTGGTTTTATCAACTTTCTTGTCTATGGCTCCATTCGTCGGAACTATTTTCCAATTATCATATTCGATAATGAAATCACAGCAGAGAATTTTTATGCCGATATGTTAACTTTTTTAAATGACAAGTCCGTTGGTTGGATTCCGCTTTATAGAGAGAACGATAATTTAACATTTTCGCAAACATTAAAAAACCACACAACAAAATTTCTTGATAACTATCATTCTCATCAGATGAAATTATTAATCACTTCCTCAAATATCTTTTCTTATAATCTCCCAACAAAAAACATATATCAAAAATATACAATCAAAATCAATGTACATTCATCTTATCAATTTGATTGGTTTATTGCGAAAGTAGATGAGTTGAAATATTCTCGTGTTGACATTGTTGAACGAAATGGCGAATATTGTATTCGTGGTGGAATTGTTGATATTTATCCATTTGGCGACACATATCCAAAACGAGTTGAATTCTTCGGAGATGAAATCGTTTCTATTCGTTCTTTTAATCCAACATCTCAAACTTCTTTTAATGAAATAACCGTTTTGGAAATTAAACCAACTTTAGATGCACTACAAAATAAAACGGACTTTCAAAATATATTCCCACAATCTACAGTAGTTTTTTATATAAATAATGATTCTGAAGTCAATAGTGACTTTAAATCTATCGCCCTTATCAATGACATTATAAAATCTGATTTTAAATTTGATGTGCTTGATGAACCGTCAGCAAAAGATAGTTCCGATAATCGCAAACAACTCTATCAAAATATCAATGTGGAATATATAAATCAATTTATTTTTTGCGGAAACGATATTCATAAAGCAAGAGTGCAACAAATTATAAACAATCCAAACACAAGCTACTTAGACAAATCTTTAAGTAGCGGATTTCTATTTGCTAAACAATCGCTTTGTGTTTTAACCGATAGACGGATATTAAATTATGAACGATATGAAAATCCCGATAAATCTTTTATTCCGGACAAACCAAAAGTTATCCACAATAAAGAAGCAATTAAATATGGCGATTTTGTAGTGCATATAGACCATGGAATAGGAATGTTCCTCGGAACAAGAAAAGTTATGCACAATCATATCAAAGTTGAAGAACTAATAATTGAATATGAAAATGAGGATAAGGTTTATATTCCAATAAAATATTTAAATAAAATTTACCATTACTCATCAGCCAAATCTATAAAACCAAAATTAGATAAGCTCGGTGGAAATCGCTGGGATACAACAAAAAAGAAAACGAAACAGTATGCTAAAAAAATTGCATTCAATTTGTTGAAACTATATCAGGACAGAAAAAATTCAACAGGATTTCCTTTTTCACAATATCCACAAGAAATGAAAGAGTTGAAAGCATCTTTTGAATTCCAAGAAACCACAGATCAGTTGCAAGCAATCAATGACATTTTTTATGATATGGAAAAACCCTTCATTATGGATCGGCTAATCTGTGGCGATGTTGGATTTGGTAAAACGGAAATTGCAATTCGTGCAACCTATAAGGCGATACTTGCAAATAAACAAGTTGCTATTTTGGTACCAACAACAACTCTTTGCTTTCAACATTACGAAACATTTAAAGAGCGATTAGAACCACTTGGTGTAAGTATCAATTTTCTAAATCGTTTTAAGACACAAAAAGAGACAAATATCATTGCTAAACAATTGATTAATAAAGAGTTAGATGTTGTAATAGGAACACATAAAATTCTATCTAACAAATTGTTTTTTAATGATTTGGGTTTATTAATTGTTGACGAGGAACATAGATTCGGTGTAAATGCTAAAGAGAAACTTCAAGAGTTTAAAAAAACCGTTGATGTAATTACGATGACCGCCACACCAATTCCGCGAACACTTCAAATGTCGTTAGTTGGAATGCGAGACATTACAAAAATAGAAACTCCACCAAAAGAACGAATGCCAATCAAAACAAAAATCATGCATTGGAATGAAAATACAATAAATCAAATTCTTAACAGAGAACTGAACAGAAACGGACAAATAATTATTGTGCATAATTCAATTTCCGAATTAGAATCATTGCAAGAAAAAATAGCAAATTTCGTGCCAAATCATAAAATACAAATTGGGCATGGAAAAATGAAAGGCAAAT
>JAYEHX010000026.1:0-5285 GCA_034659735.1 Fidelibacterota bacterium
TCAAAATGATATTATTGGATTGATGAGGATATGTTGATGTTGATTTTGTTTTTTATTATTCAAATTATCTACTGAAGTGATTTGGGAAGTTGGGAGGTTAAGATTAGGAGGTTAGAGGGTTAGTGGGTTAGAAGGTTAGGGAATATGCCAGATTCTTTTTTAACAATTCATTCATGTGATTATTTTTAATTTTTAAAGTGTTCTGTATAGTTAACGGATATTCATAAAAAGCGAGAAGTGTTAAGTATAGTGAACAAAACATAGGGAAAACCATAAAGTGTTAAGTATAGTGAACATTTATCTTGACTGAGCGAAAAAAATTTCGTATAATAGAGATAGAAACATGCTACAATATGATTTAATTCGAATTTCATAAAAATGGAGTAAAGAGATGAAAAAATATATTAAGCGCTTATATTATCAAAAGAAAATTGAACCATATATTAATAAAAATTTGATAAAAGTAATAATCGGACAGAGAAGAGTTGGGAAAAGTTATTTTCTCTATCAACTGATGGATTATATTAAAGAGCAAAATAGTAGAGCAAATATAATATTCATAAATAAAGAGTTTCATGAATTTGACGAAATAAGAAATTATAAAGATTTAATTGAATATATTGATTCACAAAAATTGCCGAATGAAAAAAACTATATTTTTATTGATGAAATTCAAGATATAGAACAATTTGAAAAAGCATTACGACATTATTTTGCAAAAGGGAAATATGATATTTATTGTTCCGGTAGCAATGCTAAATTACTTTCCGGTGAATTGGCGACATTTTTAAGTGGTCGTTATATTGAGATTAAAATTTATGGCCTCTCTTATCGGGAATTTTTGAAATTTCACAATTTACAAAACGGAAACAAATCATTAACAAAATATATACAATTCGGCGGTTTGCCATATTTAATAAATTTGGATTTAACAACTGAGATTGTATATCCATATTTAATGAATGTTTATAACACTATTGTCTTAAAAGATATAGTTGCCAGACATCAATTAAGAGATGTTTCATTTTTGGAGAAATTAGTAAAATATCTATCCAATAATGTTGGTAGCATCGTTTCAGCTCGAAAAATTAGTGACTTTTTGAAGTCGCAAAAAATTAGTAAGTCAACAAATATTGTGCTGAATTATTTACACTATTTGGTATCTGCATTTTTTGTTTTTAAGGTTTCAAGATACGATATTCTTGGAAAAAAAATGTTTGAGATTGGTGAGAAATATTATTTTGAGGATTTAGGAATTCGTCATGCAATTATCGGCTATTCACAAAAAGATATTAATAAGATATTGGAAAATCTTGTTTTCATACATTTGTCAATTTTGGGATATGAGATAATGGTTG
Organism: Fidelibacterota bacterium; assembly: GCA_034659735.1. Lineage (GTDB taxonomy): Bacteria > Fidelibacterota > Fidelibacteria > Fidelibacterales > Fidelibacteraceae > TCS52. The sequence goes on from JAYEHX010000026.1 coordinate 1,359, forward strand.
GCAAATCCGATAAAAAGGAAATAGATTTCGTTTGCACAAAAAATAATAAAAAACTATATATTCAGGTTACTTACATAATTCCCAATGAAAAAGTGTGGCATCGAGAATTTGATAATTTAGCAGAAATTAAAGATAATTATAAAAAAATTGTTATCTCAATGGACGAAATCATTGGTGAACAATATGAAGGAATAGAACATTATCATATTTTAGATTTTTTGAATAATTTTAATGAATAATTTATTGAAATGGAATATTGTTTTGCAAAATTGAATAATATTGTATAAATTTAGCGATGTTAAAAAATAAAAAAGGCGAAAGCCAAGGAGAGAAAATGAAAACTAAACTTTTAATCGTATTGATTGCTATGACCTTGATGTTGGGGTTGGTCTCTTGCAAAAATGAGGATGCAACATCGAAAACAAATGAGGTCCCGACTCGTGAAAAAATTGAAACAGAGTATAAGTGGAATTTGAATGATATTTATGATTCTGCAGATGAATGGGAAAAAGATTTTGAATTTGTGAAAGAACATATTGCGGATATTGGAAAAAATTATAAAGGAACTTTATCAAAATCCGGCGAAAATATTTTGGCATGTTTTAAGGCACAAGAAGAATTAGAGAGAAAAATGGATAAGTTGCAAATATTTGCATATTTACAAAAAGATCAAAACACGAGCATTTCTGCAAATCTGGCATTGACCGATAGAATAAGTTCGTTGTATTCAGAATATTCTCAACTCACTTCATTCGTAGCACCGGAGTTAAGAAATATTCCGGAGAATCAGCTCAATAAATTCATCAATTCTACAGACGGATTAGAAATTTACAAACAATATTTTAATAACTTTTTAAGACAGAAAAAATATATTCTATCAACTCGCGAAGAAGAATTAATGGCAATGGCAGGAAATGTTTTCAGAAATTTTTCAAGAATTCGGGAAGCTTTGACAACAGCGGATATTCAATTTCCAAAAGTAAAAAATGATGATGGAGATGAAATAGAGTTGTCATATTCAAGATATAGAAAATTGTTATTATCAGAAAACGCAAAAGTTCGACAAGGTGCTTTTGAAGGAATGTATTCTACTTTTGAAAAATTCAACAACACAAGTGCGGCAACTTACGACGGTTCAGTAAAGAAAGATATATTTTATGCAAAAGCTAGGGGTTATAATAGCAGTTTGGAAATGGCGCTTTCCAATGATAATATCTCTGCAGAAGTTTATGAAAATTTAATCGAAACGACTCATAAATATTTGAAACCATTACAACGATATATGCAATTAAGAAAAGATGTTTTAGGAATTGACTCTTTGCATTTATATGATACAAGTGTTCCAATTGTAGAAAAATCCGATGATGAGATTTCTTATGATGAAGCACGAAAATTAGTATTGGCTTCGCTTAAACCCATGGGAAAAGAGTATGTGAAAGATGCCGAAAAAGCATTGAACTCGCGATGGATTGATGTTTATGAAACCAAAGGGAAAAGGTCGGGGGCATACTCTTGGGGATCTTACGATACTCATCCATATATGCTTTTGAATTATAATGATACTCGTGATAATATGTTTACGCTAACTCACGAACTTGGTCACTCGATGCATACTTTTTACACGAATAAAACTCAGCCATACCACTATGCAAATTATTCATTATTCGTAGCAGAAGTTGCTTCGACATTCAACGAGAATTTATTGATGCATCATCTTTTGGGAAAAACTGAAAACAAGCAAGAGAGATTAGTATTGTTGGATAAGTGGGCGGACAATATTCAGGGAACACTTTACACACAGGTTTTATTTGCCGAATTCGAAAAAAAATCTCACGAGATGGCAGAAGCAGGAATTCCATTAACAGCCGAATCTTTGAACAATGCTTATATGGATATTTTGGATAATTTTTATGGTGATGTCTTAACTATCGATGAAAAATATAAATTAACTTGGAGTAGAATTCCTCATTTTTATCGTGCTTTTTATGTTTATGTTTATGCTACAAGTATTTCCGCTTCAACATATTTGAGCCAAAAGGTTTTAGATGGCGATACGGAAGTTTTAGAAAATTATTTATCAATGTTGCATAAAGGAAGTTCTGATTATCCTATCGGACTTTTAAAAGGAGCCGGAGTTGATATGTCAAAACCCGACGCAATTGAGCATACTTTGAAATTGTTTGATACAATAGTAACTGAAATGGATGAAATCATTGCAGAACAAAAATAGAATAAAATATATGATTTATGGTAAAAAAAAGTAGAGATAAAAATTGGTTAAATATTATTCTTGAAGATGGAGAAGGATATTATACAGAATTTAAAGAATCATTATCAAAAATTGATAAAGATATTGTTGCATTTGCGAATTCATCCGGTGGAAAAATATTTGTAGGTGTTAGTGATGAATGCAAGATAAAAGGATTTCAACTTAATAATACGAATAAATCAAAAATTCAAAGTATTGCCCGAAATCCACTTATTGCTTCTATACTTTTGAGAGCAAATTATATTGAAAAACTTGGGACAGGAATTAATAGAATAAAATCTGATGTTAAAAAATTTAACTTATCACCGATTAAATTTGATATTGGGAATTTTTTTACAATTATATTTCCAAGAAAATTAAAACAAGCGAAAAAAACTACCCAGAAAACTACCCAGAAAACTACCCAGAAAACTACCCAGAAAATTCTAAAGCTAATAAAAGACAATCCATCTATTAGTAGAAAAGAACTGTCTAAAAAATTAGGAGATATTACTTCTGATGGAATTAAATACCACTTAAAAAAATTAAAAAAGCAGGGAATATTAAAAAGAATTGGACCTGATAAAGGTGGTTTTTGGAAATTAAATGATAATTAAATTTTGTGGGAGATTTAAAATATAGATTATGAGGGGAAAAAATAAATTATTTTCAATACGCAATTTCACTCAATCTTACGGTGGGAAGACTGTTTTAAATATTCCCAAATTAAATATTTATAAAGATGAATTTGTAGTATTTCTCGGCAAATCAGGTTGTGGTAAAACCACTTTATTGGAAACACTGAGTTTGATGAGAAGATCGTATCAAGATGAATTCGAAAGTTCCCAAATAATTTTTTATCCTGATGAAAAAAATAGCCGATCTTATGAGTACAGTAATTTGTGGAAAGATGAAGAATCATTATCCCATATTCGTAGTGATTATTTTAGTTTTATGTTTCAAGAATCTGTTTTTTTTGATGAATTAAATGCCGGGAAGAATCTAATCCTACCAAAAATTATTCAGCAAAATAAGAAATTAACATCTCATGAGGAAAGAGAATATAAAGAAACCATTTATGAAAATATAGAGAAGCAAGTTGAATTGTTGAACATGCCGAAATCAAAATTGAGTGAGAAAACAAACATTCAATCTGGTGGTCAAAATCAGCGGTTTGCCTTTATTAGGGCATCTTTACCGGAATATTTAGTTATGTTTGCAGATGAGCCAACGGGAAATCTCGACGAATTAAATGCAAATCAAATTTTCAAATGGATGGTTGGCACGGTAAAAAATTCAAAAGAACAAAGCGCTGCATTGGTTGTTACACATCAGAAAGATCTGGCAGTTAAATATGCAGATAGAATTGTCTGTATAAGTGAAAATGGTGTTATTGATGAAGAAAATATTTTCACTTCTGAAGAAATTGAAGGAAAGAAAATTTGGAAAAATGAGATCAATGATTCACAACAATGGGAACTCGATAATAGCAGCAATAACATCGACTTTTATAACATTTTGGAAAATAAGATCACACGACAAATAGAATCACCTGAAATTAAAAAAGATGTAAAGCAGATCGATAAAAAAGAATTTAATATAACGGAAAAAAAGAAAAATTATCAGCCGACTTTTGTGAATTTTATGCAAAAACATAAAAGCAAAGATTTTAAAATACG
>JAYEHX010000027.1:0-10215 GCA_034659735.1 Fidelibacterota bacterium
TATGTTTTGCCATATTATTAATATATAAACATTTCACGATTATGTCAAGTATATTCGTGAATTATTACCATAACTTTTACATTATTCACGCTTATTATTCTATATTCGTGAATAATTGCTACTTATTCCGCTCTATTCACGATTTTGATTTATTATTCTAATAATAATTATTGTATAAAAATATTTTTAGAACATTTTCCAAAAAATAAAAATAATCAATAAATTGTTTTTCCAAATAAAATCTATTAAATTTACGAGATGAAAAAATTCAAAGAAATAATACAACGAACAACAAAAAATAATTATTTTTTAATATTGTTTGGTATTATAATTAGTGCAACTATTGGGGCTATTGTTGTTACGATTTTAGAACCGAAAACATTTACATCAATTTTTGGTGCAATTTGGTGGGCGATTGTGACGATGACTACTGTCGGATATGGAGACATAGTTCCACATAATTTTGCAACTCGTGTAGTTTCGATTTTTATAATATTTACAGGCATTTCATTAGTATCATTATTCACAGCAACAATCTCATCAATGTTTGTAGCAAGAAAAATAAGAGAGGGAAAAGGTTTGGAAAAAATAAATCAGATAAATCATTTAGTAATTTGTGGTTGGAATAGTAACACAGAAAAATTAATAGAATCAATTTTGGATATCGGAAGGAATGAGAACTTCTCAAAAATATCACTCATCAACAATCTGCCGGAGGATGAAATAAATAACATCATTTATAAATTTAAAGATTCTGAAATTAAATTTATTCGTGGCGATTATACAAAAGAAATTGTTTTAAAAAGAAGCAATATTGAAGAGGCAAGAGCAGTAATAATCCTACCAAATGATACTACTCAACTATCTGATTCGGACGAAAAAACACTATTTGCAACTTTGACAATTAAATCAATTTCAAGTAAAATTCCAGTTATCGTATTCTTGGAAAACAACGAAAATCGTATTCACCTAAAGAGAGCAAATGCAGACGAAATATTCGTAAAAAATGAATACAGCGGTTTTATTCTCGCCTCTTCCGTCTTAATGCCGGGAGTTCCACAAACAATTTCAGAATTGATGGACACCTCTTTTGGTGCGAGTTTGGTAAGGAATAATATTCCACACAAATTCGTTGATAAAACATTTAAAGAGTTATCCGAATATTTTAGAATTTCAGAAGGTTCGATTTTGATAGGTGTATTTAAAGAATCCGAACAGATTGCATTTACAGAATTACTATCTTCCGATACCAGCCAACTTGATGCATATATCGAGAAAAAATTGAAAATGGCCGGTCATTCACTCGGAGAAAAAAATAGAATGGATATAAATTTAAATCCTAATGATGATTATGTAATTAAAGAAAAAGATGTTGCAATTTTAATAAATAAATATGAGTAAAAAATGAACTATTTTGAGAATTTACAAAAATATTCACTTTTCAATAAATTAACAAAAGAACAGATTAACAAATTTCATTCTCTAATTGAAATTGCAGAATATAATCCCAATGAATTAATAATTCAAGAAGGTGAAATCGGTAATTTTATTTTTTTGCTATTAAAGGGCGAAGTTGAAATTACTAAAATAATGACTTTATCACTTACAAAATCAAAAAAAGATGAGCGAGAAAAATCATTCATAAAATTAAATGACAAAATGTATCCATTCATTGGAGAGATGAGTTTTGTACAAAATAATGAAAAAAGATCGGCAAGTGTAAAAGCAATCAATAGTTGTATAGTTGGAAAAATATATAATGATGATCTTAAAAAATTGCTTGAAAATAATTTTGAAATCGGCTATCAAGTGATGAATAATATTTCAAAAAAAATAGCAAATGATCTCAGAACAACAAATAAAAATATTCTAAAACTTACTACTGCTTTGAGTTTGGTTTTAGATGAATAGCTTGAAGAGGTTTAGGGGTTTAGGAGTTTAGGAGTTTAGGAGTTTAGCCACGAAAATCACGAAAAAATACACGAAAAAAATATGAAAAATGCTTTTTAGTTCTTTGTGTTCTTTGTGTTCTTTGTGTTCTTTGTGGTAATAAAAAGTTTAGGAGTTTAGGAGTTTAGCCACAAAAATCACGAAACAATACACGAAAAAAAATTATTTTGATTAAAGTTTAGAAGTTAAAAAGTTAAGGAGTTTATATTAGATGAAGTTATTGTCAAAAGTTTATGAACCGCAGAAAGTAGAAGATAAATGGTATTCGCATTGGGTTGAAAAAAACTATTTTCACTCGGAACCAAATTCAAAAAAGAAACCATATACAATCATGATTCCACCGCCAAATGTGACAGGAATGTTGACAATGGGACATATTCTCAATAATACATTACAAGATATTTTAGTTAGAAAAGCAAGAATGGAAGGATACGAAACTCTTTGGCTTCCGGGAACTGACCATGCGGGAATTGCAACTCAAACAAAAGTAGAAAAGGAGTTGAAGAAAAAAGGAAAAACCCGTTATGATCTTGGACGAGAAAATTTTATAAAACTGATTTGGGAATGGAAAGAAAAATACGGCGGAATAATCATCAATCAATTAAAAAAACTTGGTGTTTCTTGCGATTGGGAAAGAGAACGATTTACACTTGATGAAGGATTATCACAAGCAGTTCGTGAAGTTTTTGTAGATTTATATAACAAAGGATTGATATATAAAGGTAAACGAATTATCAATTGGTGTCCGGTTTCTCACACGGCACTTTCTGATGAAGAGGTAATTCACAAAGATGTAAACGGGCATTTTTGGTATTTCAAATATCCATTAAAAGAAAATAATAATGAGCATATTTTAATTGCTACAACTCGACCTGAAACGATGCTTGGCGATACCGCCATTGCCGTAAATCCAAAAGATGAGAGATACAAAAAATACATTGGAAAAACAGTAATTCTTCCGATAGTTAATCGTGAAATTCCAATTATTTCTGATGAATATGTTGATAAAGAGTTTGGAACAGGTGCCGTAAAAGTGACTCCGGCTCACGATCCAAATGATTATGAAATGGGAAAAAGACACGATTTGGAATTCATTAATATTATGAATGACGATGCCACTATGAATAAAAATACTCCCGAGAAATTCGTAGGTTTAACAAGAGAAAATGCGAGAAAATTAGTCGTAAAAGAGATGGATAATTTGGGATTATTGGCAAAGGTTGAAAATCATCAACATAGTGTCGGATATAGCGAAAGAGAAGATGTGCCGGTTGAACCGCTACTTTCTCACCAATGGTTCATCGCTATGGAAAAACTTGCAAAACCGGCTCTGCAAGTTGTAAATGAAGGAAAAGTGACATTTAATCCAAGTCGCTGGATAAAGACATACAATCATTGGCTTGAAAATATTAAGGATTGGTGCATCAGTCGTCAACTTTGGTGGGGACATAGAATTCCTGTTTTTTATTGCAAAGATTGTGGCTGGGAATCTGCTGAAAAAACTGATCCTATAAAATGCCCAAAATGTAATTCGAAAAATATTTATCAAGATAAAGATGTTCTAGATACTTGGTTTAGTTCTTGGTTGTGGCCATTCTCTACACTCGGTTGGCCTGAAAAAAACAAGGATTTGGATTACTATTATCCAACTGATGATTTGGTGACGGGACCGGATATAATTTTCTTTTGGGTAGCGAGAATGATTATGGCAGGATTGGAATTCAAAGATGAAATCCCATTTAAGAATGTGTATTTTACCGGAATAATTCGCGATAGTCAAGGACGAAAAATGAGTAAATCGCTTGGAAATTCTCCTGATCCACTTGACATAATTGCAAAATATGGAGCAGATACATTACGATTTGGAACAATGTTAATTGCACCAAAAGGACAGGATATTTTATTTGATGAATCTCAGTTAGAAACCGGTAGGAATTTTTTAAACAAACTCTGGAATGCAACACGATTTATTTTTATGAATATTGATGATGATGATGATTTTTCTAAACTTACGATTGAAAATATAACTCTCTCTACACCTGAAAAGTGGATACTTAGCAAATTACAAAATACTGTAAAATCCGTAAATGATAATTTAGATAACTATCGTTTCAACGATGCTTCTAAAGATATTTATAATTTCACTTGGAATTATTTCTGCGATTGGTATATTGAATTAATTAAACCATCTCTATTTGCTGAAAGTGATACCGTTTCACAAAAAGAGAAAAAATCTTCAATCTTTGTCGCAATTTATACATTAAAAACGATTTTAAAATTGCTCCACCCTTTTACTCCATTCATCACGGAAGAGATTTGGAATTCGATAAAAAATGAGAATGAAACGGATTTAATAGTAAGCGAATGGCCAAAAATTGATGACAAACTTCTTGACAAAGAAATAGAAAATGAGATGGAATTAGTTATGAAAATCATCACTGCGATAAGAACAATCAGAAGTGAAATGACTGTTCCTCCTTCCAAAAAAGCCGATGTCTTAATCCAAGATGATTCTGAAAAATACAAAGATATTCTAAATAGAAATTCCAATTATATAAAATCACTTGGCAAAATTGAAAACCTAACAATTGATAAACGAATCGAAAAACCTGAAATGTCCGCAACTGCCGTTGTTGAGAAATTGCAAATTTATATTCCACTTGAAGGATTGATTGATACAGATAAAGAAAAAGAGAGATTGAAAAAAGAGATAGCAAGCTATGAAGGACGATTAAAAGCAGTTCAAGGAAAATTAAAAAATCCTAACTTCGTAAAACGAGCACCGGAAAATATTGTTGAACATGAACGGAAAAAAGAAAAGTCCTATTTGGAAAGTTTGGAATTGTTGAGAAAGAATTTTGAGAAATTGGGATAGTGATTTAATTTATTGTAGTTATAAATATGTTTTTGTAAATTTGATTTATAAATTTAGGTGATATACTTTAAAATGAATTCGATAAATAAAAAAAGAAGCTTAGGGCAATATTTTACAACAAAACATTTTTGGCTAAAAGAACATATTTTAGAATTCATTAAATATTCTAATAAAAAGATTGCTTTTGACCCATTTGCAGGTGGCGGAGATTTATTAAATATTGCAAAAAAAATTGGATTTAAAGAAACAAAAGGATTTGATATTGACGATTCATTAGGTTGGGAAATAAATGATAGTTTGCTTAATATTCCCAAAATTGACGATTCAATAATAATTACAAATCCACCATATTTATCAAATTACAGTGCTAAAAGAAAAGGCATATATTCAACTGTTGAAAAATATTTTAACAATTGTAATTATGATAACATTTATCAGTTAGCATTAGAAAAATGTTTAGAAAATAATGATTTTGGAATTGCTATAATTCCTGAAACTTTTATCAATTCTAAATTCCCTAAAAACCGACTTGTAAGTATTACGATAATTGAAGACATGATGTTTGATGATACAGAAAATCCAATTTGTGTAATATGTTTTGACAATAAAAATAAAAATCTAAAAAACATTAAATTATATAAGAATGATGAATTTCTTGGACATTTAGAAAATTTTGAAAGAATGAGAAAAAAACCGAAAAAAAATATTCCAATTAAATTTAATTCTACTAACGGACAAATTGCACTAAGAGCAGTAGATACAACAAATATAAAAAAACCAATACAATTTTTACAACCTAATAATATTGATTATGATTTATCTACTATAAAAATAAGTTCACGATTAATAACGCTAATTGAATTAAATATACAAAAAAACCAAATTAATCAAGTAATAGATACAAGTAATAAAATATTAGAAACTTTTAGAATAAATACTCACGATATTTTGTTATCACCATTCAAGGGAAATAAAAAAAATGGAGAAAGAAGAAGGAGATTAGATTATAAAACTGCAAGGGCTATTTTAGAGGAAGCTTATAATTCTATCAATCAAATCCCATCCTTATTCAAATAATAAAATTATGAATAACATTAAACTATTAAATTAAAGAAAAAGAAAACTATATTGATGATTATTGGACAAAAAATACACCATTAATCATTTCTAAAGATCCTAAACAATTAAATAAATTAATGAAAGCAAATATTAGCATTTTGGAAAATGTTTCTGCTTACAAAATTGCTATTGAATCAAAAAATATAAAAATGCAAAATACAATTATTGATAATATTATTAGTCAATTAAAAACCGCAGGTATAAATAATTCTGAATTCATTAGTTATTGGGCATTAAAAGATATGTCATATAGTTCATATGAAAAATATAATAAAAATACATTCATACAGAAAGAATTTTTAAAAAAAATAATCCCAGAATTTATCAAAGACAGACATTTATTATATAGTTTACATTCATATTCATTTACTACTTTGCAAGCAATTGCCGATTCAAAAGCACATAAAAGTAGTGGTAATTTGGCAAATAAAAAAATTAGTTCGATTCTTAATGATTTTGACTTTTTGTATTTTGACTCAGATAATCTACAAACTTTTAGTAAATCTAAAAAAGTATACATTTTCCCTGATAAAAAAAATAAAAAATTATTAAAAAAAATATTAAAAAAATATAATATTAATTTTAAATGGTCTAACGATTATGTAAATAAAACACCAGATTGTTTGATTAAAAATGGTAAATCGCTTTTTATTATGGAACATAAACATAAGAAAGAAGGTGGTGGTGGACAAAACGACCAGATATTAGAACTAATTGATTTTATTTCCTACAATGAAAAAAATGTTAGTTATATTTCATTTATAGATGGAATATATTTTAATTTATTAGCAGATAAAAGGATAAAAGAAGGAAAAGTATTTTCACAAAGAGAAAAGATTATTGAAAACTTAAGAAAAAATGAAAATAATTATTTCGTTAATACAAAAGGATTTAAAAAATTATTAAAATCTTTGAAGTAATTAGACACTATATAAAATAAAAAAGCACTTGAACAACCAAGTGCTTTTTTTAAATTTAAATTTATTAATCAACTTCTATTTAAGCAATATACTTTTTTTGACAGATACAAAATTACCTGCTTTGATTTTGTAAAAATATATTCCTGAAGCTAAGTTTGATGCATCCCATTGAATACTGTGAAATCCTGAGGATTCTATAGATTTATTCTTAATAGTTGCAACTTTTCTTCCTAATAAATCATAGATCAATATGTTAACTTCTGAAGCTTTGGGTAAGAAATATTCAATAGTGGTAACCGGATTAAATGGATTTGGATAATTTTGGAATAATTTATATTTATGAGGTGAATAATTAGATTCATTAATTGCTGTTGTTGCCATACTTTTATGTCCATATAATCCCGTACCTGTTCCAACTAACAACTCATCATAATAGAGCACATTAATTTCCGTACCTTCAGGATATGAGTAACCCAAAATCCAACCTGAACCTCCAATCGGATAATAATATAAATCATTTCCAACAGCACAATAAAGTGTGTCGTTCCCGATAGTTACTGCTGAAGCAGTCAAATTACTTCCGATAGGAAATCCACTTATTGTAACCGGTGTCCATAAATTTGTGCTATTAATTGGTTTGTAATACACTGTTGGATGATTCGTTCCTGCATCAGTTCCAACAGCATAAACAGTATCACCACTTTCACTAAGTTCTAAATCCTTAATAGAAACAACAATAACAGAACCGGTACTGGTTTTTGTATATGACATATCCTGCGAAGGAGTCCAAATCGAACCATTTTTTACAATTCTATAAACGCTATATCCGGCAGGATAATCCACATCATATTCTACACCAACATAAGCAACTGTGTCTGTTCCTTCAATATTAAATATTATATCATTAACATCTATATCGTGTCCAATTACCGATTCTTTTACAAGTAATTGATCCCAGTTATTTCCACCATCTTGAGAATAAAATAATCCTGCAGCAACAGAATCGTTTTGATAATAACCTGCAAAAACAATATTTGAATCATAGTCACAAACTTCAATTGCATTAACTATCGACCAAACAGAACTAAAATTATATGGTGAATCCGATGCCGAAAAAACCGAATTCCAATTTTCACCGCTATTAACACTTTTATAAACTCTTACATTTCCGGCATAAACAGTATTTGTATCATTGAGAAACATATCCACAGAATGATATGGCGAACCATCACCATTTGGGAAAATTGCATTTGTCCATGTTGGAGATGTTAAATAATTTGACACTTTCCTTATACCGGATTTTGAAGCAACCCAAGCAGTAGTTTTACTCTTAACCATATCAAAATCATTTACCTGCACAGCTTCAATTCCGTCATTAATCTCATAAATTTCTGATCCACCATTTTCAGAAACTCCCAAACCCTGATCTGTTGTCATATAAACAATTGAATTTACCGGATCCGTAAAAACAGCTCCATCATTTGGATGAGTTTCAAAAGATGTTATTCCAAACGGTTCCCAACTTCCACTAAGTCCGTTATTTGAATTATAGCCGGCAGTATAAAATACAGTGTAGGATGAAGAATCACCCATAAAATCCATAACATCAGAACTTGCTCCACCTAAACCCGTATTGTATTCAGTCCAACTTGATTCGTCATCTGAATATGCAATATATTTTTCGCCATCAAGTCCCGCTAAAAATAATCGACCATCAGGAGCAATTCCAAAAGTTCGCCAATCTATTGAAGCAGTTAATGAACTTGGGGATATATCCGTAAATGTTGTCGAAGATGATAAATTATAATATTCATCTGACGATTTAACAATTCTTACATTATTTCCAAATTGACATAGATAAACTAAATCATTATTGGGATTAATCAATATTTCATTTGCTTGAGTCAATGTTGGAAATGAAATTGGCGAATCTGTATCTTTAGTATAATTTGCACCACCATCTAATAGTCCAAAATTTATATTATTGGAACCAGTATAAAGTATAACAGAATCTTGAATTAATAAATCAGTAAAATGCATACTATTATCAATCGTGTTGACGGTTGAAAAAGATGGATGCGAACTTAATAATCCATTATCATGCAAAAAAAATAAAAATCCTGATGTCTTATGAGAAGCAAGATATTTTATATTTGCTCCATAATTAGCAACATCATCTAATCCCGGCATGACTGTAAAATTACTAAATACTAATCCCGTGCTATCACAATGAATATCTGTGTAAAAAACAGAATTTGCACTTTCCGTAGATATGAAAATCCTTGAACTGTGCGGAGACAATACATGTCCAGTTATAGCATTGATTCTTCCACCATACACACTTTCTACATTTGGTGCACTCGTCTGAGCAATCAAACTATTCAATAAAATTGCAAAACACAAAACGACGATTAACTTAAATTTGTTCATTTTCTTCTCCTTTTTTTAAATTCCAAATTCACAGAGGATAGAATACAACAATAGAATAATAGATACAAATAAAATCTTTCCAGTGTGATTTTGAACACATTGATAGAAAATTTTAGTAATAGAGAACTTGTAGAATTACTAAATAAGCATTATATTAACAGTATGAAATAGAATGAGTTAATTTAAAATAAAGAATAAAATTATGCCACTATACAAAAAAGAAACAGAAAAAAAAGCAAAACAGTTCATAAAATTATTAAAAAAAAATGAATTCAATTCAATGATTGATTTGGATTCTTATCGTGATTATTTAGTTAAAGTAGAAATATTTTATCAAGAGAAATTTCTCGGAAAAGCAAATATCTATTACAGTCCCAAAAAAAAATCGTATAAATTAGTAACAAGCGAACTAAAATCACAAAATTTTAAAGAAGAGATTGAAGAATTATGGAATTCAATAAATGGAATTAAAAAACAAAAAACCAAACCAGATATGAAACAATATTTTGATATTCCATACATATATATTGACGGCTCATTTATGAATGAAACAATTTCTTATGGAATTGCAGTTGTCAAAAATGAAAAACTTATTCACAAAGAATCCGGAATAGTAAACAAACAATATAAACAACATCATCAAATTGGTGGAGAATTATTCGCCTGTATAAATACTATAAAATGGTGCGAAACAAATAAAATAAAAGACATTGTCTTATTATATGATTATGAAGGAATTGAAAAATGGGCAACCGGAAAATGGAAAGCAAATAAGCCATTAACAATATTGTATAAAAATTTTATGAGTGAAATTGATGTTAATATTTATTGGGAAAAAGTTAAAAGTCATTCAGGTGACAAGTGGAATGATTTTGTTGATCAATTGGCGAAAGATGCAATAAAGAAGGTTAAGTAGGTTAG
>JAYEHX010000027.1:10315-19363 GCA_034659735.1 Fidelibacterota bacterium
AAAATTTTATGAGTGAAATTGATGTTAATATTTATTGGGAAAAAGTTAAAAGTCATTCAGGTGACAAGTGGAATGATTTTGTTGATCAATTGGCGAAAGATGCAATAAAGAAGGTTAAGTAGGTTAGGAAAAAATGACAAAGTTTAAAGTAGTTTCAAATTTTGAACCGGCAGGTGATCAAGCACAAGCAATTAATTCTCTTGTCGATGGAATAAATAATAATATTCCATTTCAGACACTTTTAGGAATTACCGGAAGTGGAAAGACATTCACGATGGCAAAGGTGATTGAAAAAATTCAAAAACCAACACTGATTTTGACACACAATAAGACACTCGCGGCACAATTATATGGAGAATTTAAATCATTTTTTCCAAACAATTCTGTTAATTATTTTGTCAGCTATTATGACTATTATCAGCCCGAAGCATATATGCCTGTTTCTGACACTTACATAGAAAAAGATGCGGATATTAATGATGAGATAGAAAAACTTCGCCTGAAAACTACGAGTTCAATATTGGCAAGAAAAGATGTAATCGTTATCTCTTCTGTCTCTTGTATTTATGGATTGGGTTCACCTGAGGATTATAAAAACCAAATTATCGTTTTAAAATTAGGTGAAATTTATGATAGAAAAGAGTTGTTTCAAAAATTTATTTCTATTCACTATTTAAGAAATGATGTAAGTTTTGAGCGAGGAACATTTAGAGTCAGAGGAAATTCTATTGAGATATTTCCTGCATATTCCAATAGTGCCATTCGCTTAGAATTTTGGGGCGACGAACTTGAAAGCATTTCAGAAATAAATCCATTAACCGGAAATCTGATTGAACAACTTGAATACACTGCAATTTATCCTGCAAGACATTTCATTACAAATAAAGATAAACTGGAAAAATCTGTTAGTAATATTTTAGCAGAAATGAAGGAACGAACCACTGAATTGCGAAAAGTTGATAAACTTTTAGAAGCACAGAGAATCGAACAACGAGTAAATTATGATATGGAAATGATACGAGAAATCGGATATTGCAGTGGAATTGAAAATTACAGCCGACATCTTACCTTTCGTGAACCCGGCTCTCCCCCATTCACTTTATTCAATTATTTTCCTGACGATATGATGATTTTTCTTGACGAATCCCATGCAACAATTCCACAAGTTCGAGCAATGTATAATGGTGACCGAGCAAGAAAAAGTGTCCTTATAGAATACGGATTTCGTCTAAAAAGTGCCTTCGATAATCGACCATTAAAATTTAACGAATTTGAGAAAATAATTAAAAACACAATTTTCGTTTCTGCAACTCCTTCGGATTATGAATTGGAAAAATCTAATGGAGTGATTGTTGAACAGATAATTCGTCCCACAGGATTGCTCGATCCTGAAATAATTCACAAACCGTCTGACAATCAAGTAGATGATTTATTGGAAGAAATTCGCATTCGTGTAAAGAAAAAAGAACGAGTTTTAGTCACAACTTTAACAAAGAAAATGTCAGAAGATTTATCAGATTATTTAAGAAATTTGAAAATAAAAGTTAACTACTTGCATTCTGAAATAAATACTTTGGAACGGATTTCAATTTTGCGAGATCTGAGATTGGGAGTTTACGATGTAATTGTTGGAATAAATTTACTTCGTGAAGGATTGGATTTGCCGGAAGTTTCACTTGTCGCAATATTAGATGCTGATAAAGAGGGATTTTTGAGATCGGAACGAGCACTTTTCCAAGTATCGGGAAGAGCTTCTCGAAATGTAAATGGCAAAGTTATATTCTATGGAAATAAAATGACAAGATCTATGCAAACAGTTATTGACGAAACAAAGAGACGACGAAACATTCAAAAAGAATATAATGAAAAAAATAAAATAGAACCAAAAACAATTTACAAATCACTTGATGAAATAAAAAACTCGACTTCTGTGGCAGATATAAATGAAAAATATTCAATAAGAAATTCAGAAGAACAAAAAAATGAAAATAAACATAAAGATAAATCAAAATTAGAAATAATAAATTTAATCGACGAATTGACAATAGAAATGAAGTCAAATGCAGAAAAACTACAATTTGAAAGTGCCGGACAAATCAGAGATGAAATAAAATTACTTAAAAAAATACTTAAAAAATAATTTTTTTGATTGTTTTATTGCATTTTTAAAAAAAAAATTATATTTTACAATGGAATTATTGAATGAAAATATATAGGAGAAAATAATGAAGAACTTTTTAATGTCAGTATTAGTCGTTGCCATATTCGTTGCATTAATCGGAATGTATTGGTATCAAACAACTTTTGATACAAGAATAACTGAAATGAATAGCAGGGCTGGAGAGATTGAAGCAAATTATGAAACATTTACAAACCAACTGCATGTTTTAGAAATGAAGTTTATTGGAAGAGCAAAACATGTGAAAACAAATAAAAATAATATTGCTAAATTAAATGAAAATCTTGATAATTTTAAAGAAAAACATGCAGAAGATGTTTTTACAATTAATACAAAAATTGATTCACTCGGTACAATTGTCGATGCTAATAATAATAGTGTTATGTCAAAAATTGAAAGCATTCAAAAAACAATTCAAAACCTAAAAACAACAGTAAATCAAAATAACATCACTTCTACTACACAAATTAAGAAATTGCAAAGAACACTTACAAGTATAGAAAAAAGATTAGATAAAGTTGAATTACTAACTAACGATGACAAAAAGAAAAAGAAAGGTTTATTCTAATTAACTTTTTTTAGAATTTGATTTTTTAATTAATAGTTGTAAAATTATTCCGAAAACGATTAAAAACAAGCCAATTATGGTTGTGTTTTTGATCGTTTCTTTTAGTATAAAGTTTATTATTAACAAAGAAATAAATGGTGTAAAATAAATTATATTATTTATCAATGCCGTAGATTTTGTGGATTTTAATGCCACGAGCCAAATGAAAAAAGTAATACTCATTTCAAATAGACCAACATATAATGCGGGTATTAAATCTATTAGCCGTGGAATTTGATTATCAAAAAATATAATATTTGTAATTATTGCAAATATAGAACCAAATGAAAATATTATAAATAAGGCAACAATTCCATCATATTTTAATTCTCTATTAATCAACCAATATATCGCCCAAATAAATACACTTATAAATGCCAATATTATTCCTTGAGAATTAAATGCAATAAAATCAGAAAAATTACCGCCACTTATAACAATAATCGCTCCAAAAAAACTTATAAATAATGCTAAAAATTGCAAAAGTGAAAGCTGCTCTTTTTTTATTACCACACTTATAATAACAATTGCAATCGGCCAAGTGAAGTTAATTGTTTGTGCAATTTGTGCTGGCAATAAATCGTAAGCTTTGAATAATATTATATAATATGCACACGGAACCAATAGTCCCATTCCTGCAAAAATAAGATAATCTTTGGTCTTTAATTTTTTAAATATAGAAAATTTCTGTTTAAGAATTATAATTATTAATAAAGTGATTGAAGAAAATATTGAAGCATACAACATTAATTCAAAAGGAGTAATATTTCTAAGTGCAATTTTAAAGGCGGTCGCAACAGTTGACCATAATAAAACTGCAATTACGGCAAATAGTATAGATTTATTATTTTGCATATTTCACTTTTTAAAATATTTCCTTATTTTTTCTTTTGAAATATACTAAAATTATTTATTTTTAAGTAGCATAATAAAGAGAATATTTATGAAAAATATAGAAGAACAAATAACAAAATTAAAAAATGACTTAAATCATCATAGTTATCGTTATTATGTTTTAAATAATCCAACCATATCCGATTTTCAATATGATGAAATGCTTAGAGAATTAGAAAAATTGGAAAAAAAATATCCCGAATTGAAAACACTTGATTCACCAACACAGCGAGTTGGTGCTCCGATATTGAAATCATTTGATTCACTTAAACACAGAACACCAATGTTGAGTTTATCAAATGCAAAAAATAAAAGTGAAATTATTGAATTCTATAATCGAGTTTTAAAACTTGCGAAATTAGAAAAAGTTGAATTTGTTGGAGAGACAAAATTAGATGGACTTGGTGTTGAATTGATTTATGAAAAGGGAATTTTTGTTGCAGGTGCTACTCGTGGCGATGGATTTGTGGGAGAAAATATTACACAAAATTTAAGAACAATTAAACAAATTCCACTCAAATTACTGGGCGATAAAATTCCTGACATTTTGGAAGTTCGTGGCGAGGTGATAATATCCAATGAAAATTTCAGAAAATTAAATGAACAGAGAGAAAAAGATAATGAACAACTTTTTGCTAATCCAAGAAATGCTTCTGCCGGTTCACTCAGACAATTAGATTCAAAAATAACAAAAAAAAGACCATTAGAAATTTTTATCTATGCTTTTGGAGAGATTACAAATAACGATTTCGAAACACATTTTGATTTTCTTGAACAATTGAAATTATGGGGTTTCCCAACTAATCCGTATAATAAAATTCTCGCAAACCAAAATGAAATGACAAAATATTTTGAAGAGTTGGAATCTAAACGAAATTCATTACCCTATGATATTGACGGAGTTGTTTTTAAAGTAAATTCTTTAGAACTTCAAGATAAATTAGGAATGCGAACACGAACTCCACGGTGGGCAATCGCGGGAAAATTCAAACCGAAAAGGGAAATTACACAAATATTAAGCATTGACGAACAGGTTGGAAGAACCGGAATAATTACTCCTGTCGCAAATCTAAAACCCGTGAAAATTAGCGGTGCAATAATCAGCCGTGTCACACTTCACAATCAAGATGAAATCGACAGAAAAGATATTCGAGTAAATGATTTTGTCGTAGTCGAACGAGCCGGCGATGTAATTCCAAAGGTAATAAAAGTGATAACGGAAAAAAGAGGCAAAAATTCCAAAACATATAAGTTGCCAAATGAATGTCCTGTCTGCCACTCACCCACTATCAAAATCGACTCAGGTGTTTTGATTAAATGTTCCAACATCTCCTGCCCAGCTCAAGTCAAAAAAAGTATAGAACATTTTATTTCCAAAAAAGCAATGGATATTTCCGGTGCGGAAGCAACTATAAATTTACTCGTTGAATCTAAATTAATTTCCAATATTGCAGATTTATATAAACTCGAAGAAAACGATTTGATAACCTTGGAAAGATTTGGGGAAAAATCAGCGAAAAAACTCATAAATTCTATTGAAAAATCAAAAACTACTACACTTCCCAAATTAATATTTGCTCTTGGAATCCCAAATGTCGGCGAATATACAAGCAGGATATTAGCAGAAAAATATAATAATTTAGGAAAACTACTTGATGCAAAAAAAGACGAATTGATAGAATTGGAAGATATTGGTCCAATAGTCGCAGAAAGTATTTTCACTTTTGTTAATGACGAAAAAAATGTAAAAGTAATTTTAGAACTTATCAATTATGGAATAAATCCGATTTTCCAGAGTACGAAAATTGAATTGCAAAATTTCAGAAATAAAACATTTGTCATCACAGGAACTTTAGATAAATATAGCCGAGACGAAGCAAAATTGCTGATAGAAAAAGCCGGAGGAAAAGCAACGAATTCTGTTAGTAAAAAAACAGATTTTCTACTTGCCGGAGAAAAAGCAGGATCAAAACTTGAAAATGCAAAAAAACTAAATGTCAAAATTTTAAATGAAAAAGAATTTGACAAGATGCTTTCCGAATAATGTTTACCAAATATAAAAAAGTTAATTATAACGGTATTGGAATTGTAAATTATATTCCAACAAATCGTGCTAAACGAATCAATATCAGGGTGAAATTATTTAAAGGTGTGATAGTAAAAGTTCCCGTTTTGGCTTCATTTAGAAAAGCAGAAAAATTTGTATTAAGCAAAAAAAATTGGATAATAAAACAACAAAAAAAAATAAAAAAGCAAGAAATATTATCAATGGAACAACATAAACAAAATCCAATAACAACTGATAAAATTAAAACTAAGATAATTGATAGAACTTTTGAACTGGCTAATAGACATAAATTAAAATTTAATAAACTCACAATAAGAAACCAAAGAACTCGCTGGGGAACTTGCTCTACAAAAAACAATATCAGTTTAAATATAAAATTAGTTCATCTGCCAAATCACTTAATTGATTATGTTATATTGCATGAATTAACTCACATAATTGAGAAAAACCACAGCTCAAAATTTTGGAATAAATTGAGTGAATATATTGATAATCCTAAACTTGTTAGTAAAGAGTTGAAAAAGTTTCCGATTGTTTGAGACATCTGAAATTTAAAAAATAATTCATTTTCGTTCAAATCTCTTATCCAATTCATCAAGAGTCAAATTCACAATTATCGGTCTTCCGTGTGGACAAAAATATGGATTTTCTGTTTGAAATAATTCATCTATCAATCGTTGCATCTCATCGATTTCCAATTTTTCTCCTGCCTTTATTGCGGCTTTGCAAGCATAAGATGCGGCGACAGAATGTGTCACCGGATTTTTAACTTCGTGAGTTTTTTTATAATCGTCGAGAATTTCCAATATTATTTTCTCTTCACTTAGTTTGTGTATATTCGGAGGAATTGATTCAAGTATAATTGTGTTTTTGCCAAATTCTCTCAAAATAAATCCGAGCTTTTGTAATGACGGTAAAATATCAAGTAAAACGGAAAAATCATCTGGTTTTAATTCTATCGAAATTGGGAAAAGCAATTGCTGACTACTTCTATGCAATTTGTCATTAAAAAAATCCATTGCTTGTTCAAACAATATTCTTTCATGAGCAACATGTTGATCAATCACAATTACACCACTCGACACTTGAGCCATAATATATTTATTATGAATTTGCCATAAGTTTGAATATGATTTTACTTGTGAAATTTGATCTAATTCCGGTAAACTCGATTTGAAGCGGTTTACTCTATCGTTATAAAAAAATAAATCATTTGATTGCGATTCGCTCTTTTGCACTTCTCTTTGGTGGAAATTTTCTTCTTTGGGTAGATTTTGTAAAGATACTTGTGCTTCCAATTCTCTACTGCTCAATTCTCTCTTTGTTTTTAGATTTGCTTGATTTGAAAAATTATTAGTTTTTGTTTTCTGATTTAAAAAAGTATTTTGATTGAACTCTTTTTCAGAATATTTTGACATTTGTGGAATCATTTCATCAAGTTTATTTAGTTTCGACATTACACTATTTTTTATAAATTGATAAACTTGCCACTCATTTCTGAATTTTATTTCTGTTTTTGCCGGATGTACATTAACATCAATTTCCTGTGGATCTAATTCTAATTTTAAAACAAAAAATGGAAATTCACCTCTATCAATTAAGCTACTGTAAGCCGAATAAACAGCACTATTCATCATCCTGTCAACGACGAGACGGTCATTCACAAATAGATATTGCTCAACACCTTTTTTTCTTACCAAATCCAAATTTCCAACAAATCCCGAAATAGATATTGAGCCATTGAAATTTTCAACTGGAATCAATTTGTCCATATATTTTTTGGTAAACAATTCTCCAATTCTATTTTTCAAATCATTTTTTTTTAGATTAAATATTTCCGAATCATTTGAATAAAATTGAAATTTTACAGATGGATAACCAAGAGCAAATTTTCTAATTGTTTCAATTATATGGCGATATTCAGTATTAGCAGATTTTAAAAATTTCCTTCTTGCCGGTGTATTGAAAAATAATTTTCTTACAAATATACTACTACCCTTTTTCATTGGAATCGGCTCAATTTTTTTCATCGCACCGCCACGAATAGTCAACTGTTTACCTTCATTTCCATCATTAGAACACGACCTTGCCTCTACCATTGCAACTGAACCAACACTCGGAAGTGCTTCTCCACGAAATCCCAATGTCTGAATTTTTTCCAAATCATTTAATGCGAAAATTTTACTCGTTGCATGTGGTTCGAATGCCAAAAGTAAATCATCTTCACCCATACCTTCGCCATTATCAACAATCTGAATTAAGTCCTTTCCACCATTTGTTATATAAATTATAATTTCATCAGCACCGGCATCAATACTATTTTCTATCAACTCTTTCACAACAGATGCAGGTCTCTGAACAACCTCTCCTGCTGCAATTTTATTAGCCAAATTTTCCGGTAATATTTTTATTTTTTGCATCTATTCGCTTTCCCAACTTATCATATATTTCAAGTTTCCTTTCAAATTTAAATTCGGTTTTTGAAAAATCCATCTTCCGGCTAAATTCAATTCTCTTATAGAATATTCGAAGTGCAACATTGCGATTCCAATATCAATCAAACGCAAATCGTACGGATTTTCATCTGTAATATCATCAATAAAAAAATGATATGTGTTTTCACTTTTAATAATTTTCCATGGTTGTGAATTTCTTGCAGATGGTGCAATTCTTACCATTTCCAAAGGAACGGAATATTGACCAACAATTTCTCTAATCAATGGATGCGATAAATCATCTTCAAAAAAAATTCGGTGCCAAGGTTTTCTATTATCCGAATTTGCAATTTTTTTGGCAATTTTCTCTCTAATAGAAATACTCTTTGCACGAAAACCAATTGGACAAATTGCAGGTATAAATTCATTTTCATCCAATTCCAAAACATTGCTAAATTGACCGCTATTAAAAGTTCTACTAACCCAACAAGATCCTAATCCAAGTCCTGTAATAAATAAAATTAACCGCTCAAACATATAACCCAAATCAAGAAAAACATCATCATTACAAGTCATTTCATCAATTACGGAAACTAAATAATATCTTGCATTTTTAAACAATCCGTAAGTTTCAAATTTTATTTCTTGCTTAAATCTCTTTTTATCAATTAAGTAAAATTTTATCTCATTGCCAAAATAACCGTTTCCTAAAGAATCAATTTTTGCCGTAATCTCTTGAATTAAATTGTTAGAAAATTCTTCTTTCTTAAAACTTCTAACAGATTTTCGTTTTTTAATATTTGCTATATTTGACATTTTTTCCATTATTTTTGAAAACCTCTAACATTCTAACCTTCTAACCTTC
>JAYEHX010000028.1:0-1765 GCA_034659735.1 Fidelibacterota bacterium
TGCGAGAAGAGTTATATGCAAAAAGCGGTAAGTTATTAAAACGAATGGATTTGGAAAATATTGTTAAAATTGATGGTCGCTGGTATCCAACAAAAATGATTTTTAAAGATATGTTGAAGAGTGGACAGGGAACGGAATTTATTATTGTAGATATAAAATTTAATCAAGATATTCCTGATGTAAAATTTTCTAAAGCAGGATTACGACGATAGAATTTGATAAATTCGAGTTCTAAATAGCAAATTAATTACACTCTTGCATTCGTGAATAATTATGAATACACTTGAATAAAAATAATGGAGGTGTCATGTCTAAAACAATTACATTGCGAATAAAGGATGATATTTATAAAATTATAAAAACTGCAGCCGATGGAAATAAAAGAACAATATCAGATTTTTTAAAATATGCAACAATGTCGTATTTATCTCAAAATTCAATTGTATCTGATGAAGAAATGAATGAAATAATGAATGATGATGAGTTGTTAAAATCAATTAAATTTGGTGAAAAAGAAATTGAAGAAGGGCAATATAAGGTTGTTTGACAATTATAAAATTGCTGAAACAGAATCATTTCAAAGAGATATTAAAAAACCCACATCATTACGATATGGGTTTTTATTAACATTGAATATTTTTTAAAATATTTATTCTACATTTAAAATATCTTTGAATGCTTTTTGAAGTGCATCTTTTGGAAGTGCTCCTTGTGCCATTTGCGGTTTACCTTCTTTGGGGCAAAATAAAATTGAAGGAATACTCCTTATTCCAAATGCACCTGCAAGTTCTTGTTCGGCTTCTGTATCAACTTTAAAAATATTTAATTTGCCTTTATGATCTTCTGCAAGTTCTTCCAATATTGGTGATACAATTTTACAAGGTTGACACCAATCAGCATAAAAATCAATTACACATGGTAAATCACCTTCGAATTTCCATTCTTTGTTTTTCTCATAATTAAAGACCTTCTCATGAAAGTCCTGTTTTGTTAAATGTTCCAATCTCTTCTCCTTTCTATTTTTCAATTTTCAAACTAGCCCATAAGATAATATAAAAAATATGAAAAGCAATGTTTTTTATTTTTTTTTAAAAGCTTTCTTTGTCAGATGGAAATGAATTTGTTTTCACATCTTTTACATATTGTGAAATGGTAGTTTTTATTTCTTTTGCAAGATTTATGTATTGCCTGACAAATTTTGGATGAAAATCTTCAAACATTCCCAACATATCGTAAGTGACTAAAATCTGTCCGTCGGTATATTTCCCTGCTCCAATTCCTATAGTTGGGATTTTAAGTTTTTCAGTCACCTCTTTCGCCAGAAGTGCAGGAATTTTTTCTAATACAATTGCATAACATCCAGCTTCTTGCAATTCCAATGCATCGCGTATTAATTTTTCTTTTGCTTTTTTTGATTTCGCTTGAACTCTATAATTTCCGAATTGATGAATTGATTGTGGAGTTAATCCGAGATGTCCCATTACGGGAATTCCTGCATTTACACATCGCAAAACAGATTCAATAATTTCCTTGCCACCTTCCATTTTTACACTTTCGGCACCACTCTCTTTGAGAATTCTTCCGGCATTTCTAAGTGTCTCTTCCGAATTGATTTGAAAAGACATGAAAGGCATATCTACAACAAGCAGGGCGTTTTTGGTTTTTCTGTTAACGGCTTTTGCATGATAAATTATTTCGTCAATTGTCACAGGAATAGTATTTTCATATCCTGCATAAACCATTCCAACACTATCACCAACCAAAA
>JAYEHX010000028.1:1865-3436 GCA_034659735.1 Fidelibacterota bacterium
AATAAGTTTGGCTTTTATTCCCTTATGTCTGTATCTTATTTTAATTGTGACTAACAACTCATTTTCTATTTGAGGAATTGAAACAAAATTTACATCTTTTAAAACACAGGCATTTGATAGCAAACCCTCTTTCTCAGCCAAAATTACTTCGTTTTTTTTAGGCAATATTTTTTTCACATAAATTCTATGTCCAACTGCGACATCCAACCCTCTTCTTTGCCCAATCGTAAAATTATAATATCCATCATGATAACCTAAAATTTTCCCCTCTTCGTTTTTGAAAGTCCCTTTTTGAATTTTGCTAATATCATCATTATAATTATCTTTTAAGAATTGTCTATAATCATTATTCTGAACAAAACAAATATCCTGACTTTCTGATTCTTCTGATTTGAATAAATTTAATTTTTTAGCGAGGGCTTTTATTTTTTCTTTACGAATATCACTAAGTGGAAATCTTGTTCTTGCTAAATCCTCTTGAGATAATTTCCATAAAAAATAAGATTGATCTTTTGTGATGTCATTAGCTTTATGAATTTCATAACGATTATTTTTTTCATTTAAGATTTTTTTTACATAATGTCCAGTAGCAAATTGTTGTATTCCAATTTTATCTAATTCATTTATTAACAATTTCCACTTGATTTCTTTATTGCATAATACACACGGATTGGGAGTATTCCCAAGCAAATATTCAGAAGCAAAATAATCTTCAATTGTTTTTTGGAATTCATCCTGAGCGTCAATAACAATATGTTCAACATTAAATTTTTCACAAATATGTTTTGCCTTCTCCACAGTATTTTTTTTATCATTTGCGTCATCAAATAATTTCAATGTAATTCCAACAACATCATATCCTTGTTTCATAAGAAGATACGAAGCAACGGAACTATCGACTCCACTACTGAGAGCGACAGCAATTTTTTTGTTGTTTCTTATTTTCATCATACTAAAAGTAAATATATCCAATTATAATTTTTATTCCAATACCAATCAAAATAAATCCACCAATGATGTCAAACTTTTCAAATAGTATTTTACAATAATATTTACCAATATACAAACCAAGAATAGTAAATAGAAGAGTAACACTTCCAATAATCAGTAATGGAAAGATAGGGACGATATTTAAAAAAGCAAAACTTATTCCAATCGCAAAAGCATCAATACTTGTCGCGAATGCTTGGCTAATTATTATTGGCATTGTTAAACTACTTTCGTTTACGGTATTTCTCTTTTTTATACCTTCATAAATCATTTTTAATCCAATAATTAATAATAAAGCAAAAGCAATCCAGTGCCCAATTTCAATAAAATAGCTTCCAAATTTATATCCAATAAACCATCCTAATGAAAACAAAATAACATGAAAGCCGGCAACAATAAAAGCCATCTCAAAATATTTTTTAATAGAAATGTTTTTAAATGTACATCCATCAACAATTGATATTGTAAAAGAATCAATAGATAACACAATGGCTACAATAATTATTGAGATAATATTCATTATATATTATTTTTTATAGTTTAAAAAAACCGAGTAAAAATATTCTAAACTTCAAAATTAT
>JAYEHX010000028.1:3536-6524 GCA_034659735.1 Fidelibacterota bacterium
AATTGATATTGTAAAAGAATCAATAGATAACACAATGGCTACAATAATTATTGAGATAATATTCATTATATATTATTTTTTATAGTTTAAAAAAACCGAGTAAAAATATTCTAAACTTCAAAATTATGCAATAAACCTAATTTAGATGGAACTCCAGCATCCTTTGCTCTCTTTTCATTTTCTTTTATTATGTCAGTATATGTAGGTCTGATATTTTTATAAATTACACCAAGTTCTAAAGTCCCTTCATCATTTGCGTAATCGAATGCTCTTACTTCATCAGTTGGATCATAGTCGTCAGGAAGCATCATGCTTTTATTTCTAAAGTAGTCATATTGCTCTTTACCGCGAAATGTCACACAGGGAGACAAGGCATTTATAAATGAAAATCCTTTATGTGCAATTGCTTCTGCAATAATATCAGTTGAATGTTTCATGTTTGCAGAAAAAATTCTGGCAACAAATGATGCTTTATATGCAATTAAAGTTCTAATAGGATTAAAAGAAGTTATAAGATTTCCGTAAGAAGTTGTTTTTGTTTTTACTTCAAGTTGTGTAGTTGGTGATGCCTGACCTTTTGTTAATCCGTAAATTGAATTATCCATTACAATATAAGTAATATCAATATTTTTTCGAGCAGCATGCATTATGTGTCCACCACCAATAGAAAATCCATCTCCATCTCCACCAACAGCAATAACGGTATTTTCCGGATTCGCCATTTTTGCACCACTTGCTAATGGTAATACTCTTCCGTGAATCCCATTGAATCCATAAGTTCCCATATAGCCCGGTAATCTACTTGAACATCCAATACCTGACATTACCGCAGTTTTGTGTGGTGGAAGTTGCAACTTTTCTAATGCTTTATAAAGAGAATTTAAAACACCATAATCACCGCATCCGGGACACCAAACAGGTTTAATTTTACTTTTATAATCTTTTACTGTAAATGTTTTCATTATATTAATCCTTATTTATTTTTTAGCAACTTTAATTATTTCTCCCAATATCTCTTCGACTGTAAAAGGTGCTCCTCCCGGAATTCGATATGGGTAGAGATCCACACCATATTTGCCAAAATCAACAAATCCCCTTAAGTATCTAACGAACGGGCCGGAATATGCCATTTCAACAACAATAACTTTCTTTTTCTTTTGTAAGAATTTTTTAAATGATTTAGTTAAAAAAGGATAGATAATTTGTGGTATTATTGCGTGGGTTTTTATACCTTGTTTCTCCGCTTTTTTTACCGCTTCTTTTACAGCACCTTTTGTAGAACCCCAAGCAATAATTCCGATTTCTGCATCTTCGTCGCCATAATATCTTTTAAAATCAAATTCTTTTTTTATTGCATCATATTTCGCATATCGTTTAATCGTCATGTCATGATGAATATCAACATCGGAGGTTGGGAACCCATATTCATCATGCTCAATTCCTGCTGTGTGATGTTCACCACCCTCTATTCCCGGATATGCAATTGACGAAATCCCATCTTCAGTATATTTGAATCTCTTATAATCTTTCAATTCTTCTTCCGTAGGAGTTCGTCTTTTGTTGATTTTTTTGAAACCAGCATTTACATCTTTAAGCTTTTTCGGGTTTATCGATTCTTTTCGTTGTCCAATAAAACCATCTGATAATATTATAACAGGCATTTGATATTTTTCTGCAATATAGAAAGCCAATATCGTAGTATCAAAACAATCTTCCACATCAGCCGGAGCAAGAACTACTCTTGGAGAATCTCCGTGACTTCCCCAAATTGCTTGCATAAGATCACCTTGTTCGGTTTTTGTTGGAAGTCCTGTAGAGGGTCCGCCTCTTTGAACATTTACAATCACAGTTGGTAACTCTGTTATTGATGCCAATCCAATTCCTTCGTTCATCAAAGAAATGCCAGCACCGGAAGTTGCTGTCATAGATTTTTTCCCCACAAACGAAGCTCCTATAATTGCATTTATCGAAGCAAGTTCATCTTCCATCTGCATGACCGTTCCACCGTATTTAGGAAGGAATTTCTCAATCCATTGCATAATTTCCGAAGATGGTGTAATTGGATAACCTGCAAAATAGTCCAATCCTGCATAAACAGCTCCGTAAGCGATTGCCTCATTTCCGTCCATTACAATTCGTGCATCATTTTTCTTATATTCAAAAACCAAATCATCAATTTTTTCTAAAGAATTGATAACATAATTTTGTCCCGCATTTATTGCATTAATATTTGAATCGACAACTTTTTGACCTTTTCTATCGAATTTTTTCTTTATAGATTCTTTTAATGCCTCTTTTGGTAAATTAAATAATTCTGAAATAATTCCAAGCATAACTATATTTTTTGATTGTGTAGTTCCACTCGCTTCTTTTGCAATTTGTGCGATAGGAATTTTATACCATTTTTTCATCTTGTTTTTATCTATTGGAATATTCTCTTCAGGAAATTTATCGGCAGAATCACTGATAATTACGACATCATCTTCTAATAGTAATTCCAGTTTAAATCGTGGAAAATCCTTCCAATTGAGAACAACCAGAATATCCAATTTGTCGCCTTGAGTTGCAACGGGATTTTGGCTCATTCTTAATTTTATCGAACTCTCGCCACCACGAATCTGTGGACCATAACTTTTTAACATAAAAACAAACAAGCCATCTTTAGATGCTGACTTCATTAACAAATCACCAGCAGTGATAATACCATCTCCACCCGAACCAGCAATTCCTATAACAATATTATTTCTTGACATTAAAACCTTCCTTTATATTTTTAAATAAATGAAATTAACTATTAAACCCTAAACTTGATTAACAAATGATTGCAAACAACAAGATTACCGAAAGATATTTTTTGATTTGGAAGCTCTCGCCTTTCCATCATACTCTATTATTTTTTGAGTAATTGTTCCCTTTTTTCCATGCCTATAAGTTAATAATATATTTTTTATAATGTCAATAAATAAAATTAATTTTTAAAAATGTACA
>JAYEHX010000028.1:6624-19338 GCA_034659735.1 Fidelibacterota bacterium
GGAAGCTCTCGCCTTTCCATCATACTCTATTATTTTTTGAGTAATTGTTCCCTTTTTTCCATGCCTATAAGTTAATAATATATTTTTTATAATGTCAATAAATAAAATTAATTTTTAAAAATGTACACTAAATCAACCTAATATTTACCTAATAATTTATCATATTATTGACAATTTAATAAATCTCCACGGTACATTCGAATTTCACAAAAAAAATCTTGACAAAACAAATAAAAACAATTAATATATAGTAAACGAATAAAACTGTAATCGTTTACATTATGAACAAAAATAAAACTAAAATATTCCAATATCTAAACGACAATTTGCCGATCATTGGTATTCATGGTTTCACTATTGACAATATGTCTAAAGAAATTAAGATGAGTAAACGAACGATTTACAAAACATTCCCTAACAAAAAAATATTATTAAAAACATATCTATTTGAATACATAGAAAAATTTACAATTCCTGTTAATAAAATTAGTATCTCTGACATTCCGCCATTAGAAAAATTTACAAAAATCATTTTTACATTTGCCCAGTCGCTACTTCCATTTATTGAACAATATAGTAAGGATATAAAAATGCTCTATCCTGACATTTGGCAAGATGTAGAAAAAATCAGACAGGGGAAATTAGTATATTTTGAACAGATGTATAAAGATTTGTGGAAAGCAGGACTCACAAACAAAAATATCTCACCAGAACATTTTGCCTTTATTTTTAAACAATTCATTTCAGCAATTATTCAGCCGGAAGTGTTGTTCAATAACAAAATTTCTTTTAGGGATATAATTCTGACATTTTCAAGAGTTGTTTTTCAAGGTGCATTAAATAATAAATCGCAAAAGGAATTTGAGCAAATATTAAAAAACTTAGAAAAATTAGAAGGGTTTTAAAATTATTAAAAATATTCATATAAAAACAAAAGGATAATTATGAAAAAATGGGTAGTAAGGCAATCAATCAATCATCCAATCAGGACAGTTATTATTTCTCTATTAATTACTATATTATTTGCAAGCGGAATTCGTTTTTTGGTGATTGATGACGATTTTTTAAATATGCTACCAAAAGATATGCCATCGCGAGTTATTTGGCGAGATATTGAAGAGGAATTTGGTACGACCGATTTTATTTATGTTGCATTTGGCAAAAAAGGAGAATCAGTATTCAATTCTAAAACACTGGCAATTGTCAAACAATTAACAGATTCACTTGAGACATTTGAAGAAATTGATGAAGTTATTTCGCTCGCAAGTTACCAAAAAATAGAGAGTGACGACGATGGATTTATGGTTGTTAGTGATATGATAGAATATGAAAATCTGACAGAAAAGCAGGTGAAAGAGATAAAAGAATATCTTAATAAACACGAGAAAATAAAGTCGCGAGTGATAAGTAAAAACGGCGAATATCTAAATATTGTTATTCGACCGATAACAGATTTCCGTGGAGATGTTTTTGCAGAAAATGTTATTTCTACAGCAGATGGGATGTTAAAAGATTACGAAATTCATTATGGTGGAATTTCATATATTACAGGTATTATTCCAAGTGTA
Source organism: Fidelibacterota bacterium (assembly GCA_034659735.1). Taxonomy (GTDB): domain Bacteria; phylum Fidelibacterota; class Fidelibacteria; order Fidelibacterales; family Fidelibacteraceae; genus TCS52. Next base: position 8,193 of record JAYEHX010000028.1, read on the forward strand.
ATTCAAGATGATGTGAAAATTTTAATTTTTGCAGCGATTTTTATTATGATATTTTTTCTGTTTTTAAACTTTCGAAATATTTATTCGGTTTTGATAATTCTTGCGACTATTATACTTTCTATGTTTGCAATGTTAGGATTTCTTGGATTTGCATATAAAATTACCGGTTCGGAAAAATTTCTTTTTACAATGGTCAATACCTCTATGCCAATAATTTTGCTTACGATTGCCAACTCTGACAGTGTTCATATTCTTACACTTTTCTTCAGAAATATTCGAAAAATGAAAGATAAAAAATTAGCTATTAAAGATTCTATCAGCTCATTATTTAAGCCAATATTCATCACAAGTTTCACAACAGCTCTTGCTTTTATTACCTTAATTACTGCACCAATTCAACCGATGATCGGCTTTGGTCTTGCGGTAGGATTTGGTGTGATGTGGGCATTTGTATTATCGTCAACTTTAATACCGTCTTTGATAATATTGAAAAATTGGAAAGTGAATTCTAAAAAATTTCAGAGAAAAAGTTTTTTGGAGGATTTTATTGGCAGATTTGGAGAAGTTGTTTTTACCCATCCGAAGAAAACTTTTTTAATTTCAGTAACACTTGTACTTATTGCAACCATTGGTATATTTCTAATTCAGATTGAGACAAATGCTATAAAATTTTTCCCACCGGATCATGATATAAGAAAAAATTCTGCATTTTTGGATAAGGAAATGAGTGGTTCAATGAATATTACGATGAAAGTCAAAGGCGATTTATTGGAACCTGAAGTTCTAAAAGAAATTGAGGAACTTCAAATATTCTTGGACGAAGATGAAAATATTCTCCTGACAATATCAATCGTAGATGTAGTAAAACAGATGCACCAAGCGATTATGAATGACGATCCAAAATATAAAACCATTCCCGACACAAAAGGAAAAGTCGCAAATTTATTCACAATGTATTCAATGTCCGGCGATCCTGATGAGCTTGCTTCTTTGGTGGATTATGATTACACTTCCGGATTAATTGTTGGGCAATTGCAGAATTTGAATACTGATGATATTGTTTTTTTACAAAATAAAATTTCTAAATATATGCAAGAAAACATTACAACAGATTTAGAAATTGAAACAACGGGAATGTTCGTTTTTCTATCGCAATTTATTCATCTGTTATTGAGGTCATCTCTCGTAAGTATTTTCGTTTCAATTATTTTAATTGGCTTAACGAGTTGGATATTTTTCAAAAATTTTCGCTGGGGATTGCTTGCCGTTATTCCACTTTCCGGTGCTGTAATAATTAATTTTGGATTAATGGGATTACTCGGTGTCACACTTAATCATGTTATCGGGCTTCTGACGGCATTGATAATTGGAGTTGGTGTCGATTTTGCGATTCACTATATTGCGAGTTATAAAAAACATGCATTAATACATAGCGATCAAGAAGAAATAAGTAGAAAAACTTTTGAGGAAGTTGGCTATCCGATTGCTCTTGATGTCGTGTCGAATTTGGGATTTGGTGCGATGTTATTTTCTGTTCTCGTTCCATTACAATCTATGGGATATTTGGCAATATTATCTATGCTTTCCACTTCAATCGGAACTTTGACTCTGCTTGCACCATTGATGTTATTTTTTAAGAAAAAATTGATAAAGATTACGATTGATGAAAAAGAGAAAAAAATTACCACCGAAAACACCGAAAAACACCGAATAGAAAATATAATTTAAAAAGAAATTTAAAAGAAACTTAGAAGTTTAGAATAAAAGATAAGGAGGAAAAATGAGAATATTAAAAGTATTATTTATCATTGTGATTTTTTCAGTTTCAGTTTTTTCAATGACAGGACTTGAGTTAGCAAAGAAGCTCGATGAAAAAGATAAGCCAAAAGATTCTAAATCAAATACTACGATGATATTGACAAACAAAAATGGCAAGACACAATCAAAGACAATTCGTTCAATTCAAAAAGATGATAATAAGAAACAGATTATTTGGTTTTTAAGTCCGGCACGAGATAAGGGTGTTGCATTCTTGAAATTGGAACATAAAAATCGTGATGATGAAATGTCTCTGTGGCTTCCGGCATTCAAAAAAATCAGAAAAATTCGCACCTCGGATAAAGGTGATAGTTTTATGGGCTCGGATATGTCTTACGAAGATATGACAACTCGCGATTTAGATGAATATAATTATGAATTGTTAGATGACGAAAATTTGAATGGAACAGATTGTTTCGTATTAAAATCTAAAGCAAAACCAAAAGCAAAGTCAACTTATAAATACATAATTTCTTGGATTGACAAAACGAAGCTCACAATCGTGAAAGAAAAATTTTATGATAACAATAATAAGTTGCATAAAGTAAAAACCGTAAAATTCAAAAAAATTGATGGTTATGAAACTCCAACGGAATTTCTTGTTAAAGATGTTCAGAAAAATCATAAAACAAAAGTAAAGATTACAGATATTGAATTGGATACTAATGTGAAAGATGATTTATTTCAGGAGAAAAATCTGAAACGAGCACCGAGATGATAAAGAAAGTTAACCACCGAAGGCACCGAGGGACACCGAAGGATAAGTTAAGGTTAAGGTTGAGATTGAGGTTGAGGTTGAGGTTGAGATAATAATGAGAATAAAACATGGGGAAAATGAAAAATGAAGGGAATGAAAATATTTGTTTTATCTTTGTTAATTACAATAACAAGCAATTCAATTTTTGCTTTCGGCATTTCGTATTTGGGTGAAATAAATCCGATTGTAAGATATCAAACTTCGGATAATTCACTTATAGAATTGCCATTTAGGATTTCCAAATTGGACTTAAATATCTATCATAACAATATTGAATTGCAAACTAATGTTGCTTTGGAAACGAGATATGACGATTTTGAAGCTACGGAATTCCAATTGCGAGAATTATATTTTCATTGGTATCCAAAATTTGGAGAAGTGAAAATCGGAAAAATCATTCATGCTTGGGGACTTGCAGATCAAAACAATCCGACAGATAATTTAAATCCGTATAATTTTTATTACTTATTCGGGACAGGAGTTGATAGAAAAATCGGTTCGTGGTCCGGAACTGTTTCGATAGATTTGGGGAATTTTAATATTGAAAGTGTCTTTATTCCCGTACATAATCCAAACACATTACCATTAAATGAAACCGATTTGCCTATTGCGACACTTCCCGATTCTGGATTTAAAATGTTAGAGATAGAAAATCCCTATGAATACGGAATTCGCTTGAGACATAATATTTTGGGATTTGATTATAGCATTTCATATTTACATTGTTATGACAGAAATCCAACAAATCTTGGAATCACTAAATACGGTGCACCCTTTTTCCTTGGATATAAAAAAAATGATATTGTCGGGTTAGATATTTTACGATTTGTCGGGGACTTCACAATTCGTGCGGAATCAGCATATTTCTTTTCATCAAATTTTTATGATTCAACTCTCTTTGCGTTAAAATTTAAACAAGATGTGCAATATTTACAATATGTTATTCAAGTGGAATATGACTCTCCATTTGATATAAAATTTACAACTCAATTTATGCAAAATTATATTGTCTCTGCCGAAGGTAGCGGATGGGATATGCAAAATAGAGAACATTCTACAGATTTAGAAAGTTTTTTTATACCCGGAGTCGGAATCCCATTTTTATCATTTATGAAACGAAGCATTTCACTCTCTGCAACTAAAACTTTTTTTGATGACAGGTTGGAATTAAAAACATTTACACTTCTTGATCTTGAAGAATTGGATGAATTTTCAGGACAGATGATTTCTTTCGGAAGTAAATTATTTTTCTGGCAGAATTTTGAAGCCGATTTAAGTTATCTGTGGATTATTGGCAATGATGACCCAAATAATTTCATGACTAAAATGGAAAATTTTTCGCATTTGAGTTTGGGATTTAAGTATAGTTTTTGATTGAAATATAAATTGACAGTAAGTTTATTTATTATTAACAATTTTCTCAATTTGTTTTAACAATATATGTTTATTTTTCTTAAAATTATCACTTTTCCTGTTTCTCCTAATATTCTGATATCAGATAACTGCAAATAGGGAATATGTCTATGTGGTAAATAGAATTTATTAAAAACAATTCTTTACATTGCTTATTATATGTTGTATTTTTTAAGCAGATGATAAGTGAATGAAAATAAAAAAAGGAGTCAAAATGACACAAAGGAAAAAAGTAATGAAAATTGTCGGAGCAATTATTTTTGCTTTCATTTTATTCTCTAGTTGTACATCTTTAGATAAAACTATGAGAGAACCAAACGCCATAATTGAATGGACAAGAAATGACTTTACTCTTTCAGATCAAGTAAGTGCGAAAGCAGAAAGTGTTAAAATTATTGGTATTGATTTCTCACGCTTATTTATGAAAAAAACGGGGAATGTTGAAAGTTTGGCAAGCTTAATAAGTATAGCAAATTTACCTGTTATAGGAAATGTTATGGGCGACAAAACCTCTAATTACGCACTATACGAACTAATGACGAATAACCCTGGTTATGATGTTATTTTTTACCCACAATATGAAATAAAAGTTGTTAAACCTATTTTGGGTATTGGTTTTTTGAAAAAAGTTACGACAGTAAAAACAACAGCAAGACTTGGAAAAATGAAAAATTAAAACAGCCCATTACTGTAAATACAATGTTTATCAATTAATATCTATATTTAGAAAACTAACGGTAAAAAGTCGAAATATCTTATAGGAAATAAAAGTTTGTTAAATATTTATTCCCCGAACACTTTTAATATTTAAATATATTTGCGTTTTGTTTGTTCGACTGATAGAGGGACGGCTTCGCGAGAAAATTCTTTCAACACAAAGATTAAATTAAAGCAGACAAAAATCTATCGGCAGAAATAATTCTAACATTATCTCTCAAAATATCTATATTCGGTTTTTTCACAACTTGATATAAATATGGGATTTTTATTCGCTCTGAAAAATATTTTAATGATTTAGAAAGAGTCGTATCATTTAATTTTACTTCAACTGCGAACCATGGTTTGTTATCAATAGTTATCAAAAAATCTACTTCCTTGTGATCTACATTTCTTAAAAAATGTATATCTGCTTTATAGCCATAATAATCATATAAATAGTGAACAAATTTCAACAGATGAGATGCAATCATATTTTCAAATCTAATTCCATCATCTTTTATTTCTGACCAATCCCATAAATAAAGTTTTGGTGTTTTTCTAAGTGATTTTATTTTTTTGGTTGCATAAGGATAAATTCGAAAAGCATAATAAAAGTTTTCTAAAATTGCAATCCAATTGGAAACTGCTCTAAAACTAACTTGCAAATCTTCCCGCAAATTATTAATTGACAACAATGAACCAACTTTTTTTGGTAGCAAATCGCTTAATAATTTCATATTACCAAGATCACGAATTTGTTCTATGGAAATAATCTCATCTAAAAAAAGTCGCTCAATTTTTTCATTATGCCATCTTCTTGTAAATCGTTCGCTTGCTTTTAAAAATGGTTCCGGGAAGCCACCAAATTTAAATAATAATTCCAAATCCTCAAAATAGTTTGTGCTGGGAAAATCTAATTCTGTAAATATTTCAATTTGATTTTTGCTATTTTCAATCTCTGCAATTGTAAATGGATGCATTCGATAGTAGTGATATCTGCCTTGTAATGAATCGCCACTTTTTCTATAAATATCTAATCTGGCACTTCCGGTTATTAAAAATTTATATTTTTTATTAAATTTATCATAATTACCTTTTATCAAATTTTTCCATTTTTTATATTTGTGAATTTCATCAAGAATCAATAATTCTGCATTCCCATTCCAAGATGAATTAATTATATTTTCTCTATCTTCTCTGAAATCCCAATTGTAATATGCTGAATTAATCTCTTTTCCAATAATATCTTTAGCAAATGTTGTTTTCCCAATTTGTCTCGGTCCACCGACAAACACCATTTTTTCATTCAAATCGGTGATAATTGCTTTATTTAAATATCTATTTTTCATAACATCATAGTATAATAATAAAAAAATTAAAAAGCAAGATTATTTGCGTCAAAGCAAAAATGTTAGAATGAATATTTGCTTATAGGCAAATATTCACGATTGCGATTTAAATCGTTTCTCGCATTGCTATCATTCAAAATGACTTATCTATTAACAATCATCTCTATCTTTTTCAGTAATCTATGTTTATATCTACAATTCGTATGTTCCAAAATTATTATTGTCTTTTCGTCTTTTATATTCCTGACAATTGAAGTTCTAAATCCTTCCCATAAACCATTATGATAGATTAATCGATTGCCAAAATCGTCTTTTTTTATTCTGAAACCAAAGCCGTATTTTACCTTCTCTCCATTGTTCAATCTACCATTTTGAAATGCTTCTATCAATATTTCATCATCGACCAATTTTTCATTATACAATGCCTGATCCCATTTGAACAAATCGCCGGTAGTTGAATAAATTCCCTTGTCGCCAACTATTCCGTCAAATTTTGTCATCGGTAATTTTCTATATCCTCTGCTATAGTGTCGATATCCCGGAATGATTTTCCTCTTCGCACTATCTTGCAATGCAGGAGAATAAACGAATGTATTTTTCATTTTCAAAGGACGAAAAATCTTTTTCATCATAAATTCATCATACCTCATTTTGGATATTTTTTCTATTATTGATGCAAGCAATACATAACCTGTATTAGAATATTTAAATTTTTCACCGGTATAAGAACTTAAATATAATCTTTCTCTATTTAAAATTCTTATCGCATCATCATTGTATGGAAAATCGTTCTTCTCACAAAATCTATCCACTTGCCAAATATAATTCGGCAATCCGGATGTATGATTTAATAAATGTCTAATTGTGACATCTTTATAGGGAAACTCGGGAATATATTGATGAACACTATCGGAATAACTCAATTTACCTTTCGCTTTTAGAATCATAATTCCCATTGCTGTAAACTGTTTACTGACAGATGCAAGTTGGAAAATAGAGTTCGTATTTAAAGTATCCTTATTCTCAAAATCTGCATAACCATAACTTCTATTAAAAAGTATTTTACCTTTTTGTGCAACCAACACACAGCCGTGAAAATAATGATTTTCATAAGCATCATCTAAAACCATTTCCAATTTAGAAATGGTTTTTCTTTCACTAACTGTATAGTGCGTCTTTACAAATTTTATTATTCTTTGAATATATAGAGTTAAGAAAAAAAGTGATAGTAGAGTAAGTAAAATTAATATGGTTTTTTTATTTTTTTTAAACACAGCTATATTTTAATAAAAATATTTTTCTTATATAAAATATCTACAATCAACCAATAAATAATTATTGTGACTACGGCAAATAATAGAGATGCATTAATTTCTACATTATTTGCAAGTGGCATAAATATATTTTGATATAACCATAATTTCCCTGTCATTATACTTCCATCGGCGGTTTCCCATCTTAGAATATAAACAAGTGTTTTTGCAACAAATGATGACAATACAAAGATGAATAATGGATTCATTCCAAATACAACAAATGGTTGAGTGAGTTTTTTATATCCCTTCACATCAATTAAATATATTGCAATTCCAAGAATTATCATCGAAAGCCCGCCGGAATATATTACATAAGAACTTGTCCAAATCGGTTTATTAATTGGGAAAAAGAAACCCCAAAAATATCCAAGTATCGTAAAACCAATTCCACGAATAATTAATTTTTTTACAATTTCTTTATTATCAGAAAGTGTTGTAATTATCTTTCCTGCGAAGTATCCTAAGATTGGTGTGACAATTGCCGGAATTGTGCTGAGCAATCCTTCGGGATCAAATGGGATTCCATCATAACCATGATAAATATGTGAAGATCCGAGTAAGAACATATCAACTTGTCTAACGAGATTTCCTTCCAAAGAAAAACCACCGGTGAATGCAAGTAAAACCCAATATCCGAGTAGCAGAATAGCAGAAATCCAAATGATTTTTTTCTCATTAAAATATAAAACTATAAGCGAACCAATTCCATAAGCGATTCCGATTCTTTGCAAAACTCCAACGATTCTCCAATTTGTGAAGAATTCTCCGACACCACTAACAGGTCTAAGTGCATTTAAGAATAAGCCAATTCCAAAAATTATAAATGCTCGTTTGATTATTTTAACTACTGCCGGTTTTGTGAATTCATGATTATATTTTCTAAATGCGAACCACATTGAGACACCGACAATAAATAGAAAAAATGGAAATACTAAATCTGTGGGAGTACATCCCGACCATTTAGAATGTTCCAATGGTGAATAAATATGTCCCCAACTTCCGGGATTGTTTACCGTTATCATAAGTGCAATTGTTGCTCCACGAAAAACATCTAATGCCACTAATCGTTTTGTGTTTCCCATCTTTTCCTCCTACTTTTTATTTGTTAATTTTATTGGATTATTGCTTTTAGTTTGCATTGAAATAATATTTTCTTCTATTATTTCTCCACATATTTTAGCTTGATATTCTGTTGAATTTATCAATTGCAAAATATTTTCTGAATCTTTTTCGTCAACAACAATGAACATTCCGTTTCCCATATTCCAAAGTCGATATGCTTGTTCTTCCGACACATTTCCAATTTTCTGAATTTCTTTCATAACAGGAAGTGGTTCATAAACATCATTAATATTTGCACCAAAACCGGAAACTTTCAATGAGCGAGAAAAATTATCAATAATTCCTCCACCTGTAATATGTGTAATTCCATTTATAGGAAAATCGTTTGCTAATATTCTAATGATTAGTGGTGTATAAATAAGAGAAGGAGTTAGTAATTTTTCGCCCCAAGTTTCGTTTTTTGAATATTTTTCATTGTGCCAATCATCTCCAAAAGCATCATTCATAATTTTTCTAATTAATGAAAATCCGTTGCTTCTAAATCCACGACTTTTTAATGATATAATTTTATCGCCAACTTTTATGTCCGCTCCGGTAATTGCCAATCTATTTTTCGGTAATATCCCAATTCCTGAACCACACCAATTGAAGTGCATATTTTTCCCAAAGCCATTAATTCTATCTCCGAGTTCTGCAATTTCTCCACCGGTAATAATCACATTACAAAACTTTACCGCCTTATTTAATCCTTCCATCAGCGAATCAATAATCGCTTTATCAAGATTGTCAACATCAAGAATATTTGTGAAGTTTACCATCTCAATTCCATTCGCAATTAAATCATCGGCAATCATTGCAATCAGATCAAAACCTATCGTATCATAAATTTCCGTTCGCTCTGCCAATTCAATTTTCGTTCCAATACCGTCAGATGAAATCCCAATATTTAGTCCATTATAATTAAGAATATTTGAAAATGCTCCATCGAGATTTGCTAATGGTTTCCCAATGTTGTCTGCACGATTTTTAAATGATTTTTTAGCCCAATTATAAGCAACTGCAGAACAACTGTTCCCTAAATTTATATCTATTCCACTCTGTTTTTTTTCTATCATTATTCCTCTTTTTCGATACACAAATTTATTAAATTAATTCTTATAATAAAAACATTTATTCAAAAAAAATACCATTTTAAAAACGGTTTTTATAATACAATTTTTCTGTACTCTCTGTGGCTACAAAAACTCAAACGGATCAAATTCATATTCATCTTTTCCAATCTCTTTTGCTATTTTATGTTTATGTGGAATTGTTGTATTGTAAATTTTATTTATATTGTTATGGGTCAAATCCTCAATGTCCTTTTCAGACATCCCATTTTCTTTTAGAATTTTAATAAATTTCGGATAGAATGAAAGTGCGGGAATTCCCGAAGCATACGGTTTGCGAATTTTGTCTATCAATAAATGTGGTGCATGATCCGTTTCAATAATGTCAATTCTCTTATCCAAAAGCATTTGAAATAACTCGTTTTGCATATCAATATCTCGCAATGGCGGATTTACTTTCAGCAGAATTCCATTTGATTTTTTCATCATCTGTTTATTCAAAAGTGAGTGATGAATTGTCACTCCGCAAGACACTTTAATTTCATTTTCTTTTTTGGCCTTCTCAATTTCTCTTACGGATTCTGGAACAGAGACATGACAGATATGAACAGTGCCTTTAAATTTTGTCTCTTGAGCAATTTTTAGAATATTTTTCACAGATGAGATTTCTGCTTCCGGTGGTCTCACTTCCGAATGTGTAATAGGATTTTGCGGATTCCATTTTTCATTTTGAAACTCTTTTATATTTTCACAATGAACTGCTACGACTCCTCTATAATTCGCTTTGCCTAAAGTCCTAAAAACAAATTTTTGAAATCCGTATTCTGTCACGGCAAGTGAACCAGTTGAAGTACCGGCAAAAAGTTTTAGACCAACAACTCGCGGAAATAAATCTTTATGTAATTTGACAACATTTTTTATCTGTTCTTTTTCAGATGTTAATCCAATAAATAAACCATGGAAGATATTTACATTACAAGAGTTTGCCAATTTTATTCTTTGCAAAACAGTTTTTTCATCGATTATAAGCGGTTCGGTATTTGGCATTTCAAAAACAGCATCAAGTCCAATATCGTTCGCGATTTTTAAGCCGTGACAAACTGTTTCTTTGTTTGCCTGTTCCCAATCTCGAAGATGAACATGCGGATCAATCATATTATAAAAAATTCTCCTATTTTATTATAAAAGGTATGAGTACAAAATAAGTTAAAAGTGTGATAATAAAAATCGATATAATGTTGAGGGAAAATCCTGTCTTTGCCATTTGATGATTTTTGATATAATCTTTTACGAATACAAGTATTATAATTTATTTCTTTTTTTAAATTTATAATGGATATGATTAGATTATATTTTTAAGTGAAAGATACAAGAACAATAAAGCACCTAAAAGAACAATTGTCCACCATATTGATCGTGGTGGTTTGCGATGATGAATGTGTTTCCCGAAATTTAATCTTTTTTCGTCGTCATCATCTTTTATTACATATTTCCCCGGTCGCGGAAAGTATCCCATAGTTATTCCTTATTTTTTGTGGAGGCGCCGAGAATCGAACTCGGGTCCGAAAAAGAGACCAAGACAGATTCTACATACTTAGTTGATTGAATTTTTCTTATTCATCT
>JAYEHX010000029.1:0-5220 GCA_034659735.1 Fidelibacterota bacterium
ATTCAAAAGGCGATATTAAAAAAGCATTTGGCAAAGCAGAAAATGTTTTTGAAGATGAATATCAAACCGGATATCAGGAACATATTTATATTGAACCACAGGGAATTGTTGCTGAATATAAAAATGACAAAATGAATATTTACGGTTCGATGCAGTGTCCTTTTTATGTAGAAGGTGCAATTCAAGATGTGCTTGGTTGGAAAGCAAATCGTATTCGTGTAATTCATTCTACGACAGGTGGAGCATTTGGCGGTAAGGAAGAATTCCCATCTCTACTCGCTTGTCAAGTTGCAGTCGCTTCAATAAAAACAAATCGTCCCGTGAAAATAATTTACGATAGAGACGAAGATATTATCTCCTCAACAAAAAGACATCCATCGGTTATAAAATATAAAATCGGTCTTGATGGAAATAATAAAATCATCGCTTTGGAAATTGATATTAATTTTAATGCCGGTGCTTATTCAACTATTTCACCTGTTGTTTTGCAGAGAGGAATTTTTACCGCAACTGGAGTTTATAATATTCAAAATCTTAAAGTGAAAGGGAAAAATTACAAAACAAATACCGTGCCGAATGGAGCTTATCGCGGATTTGGTGCTCCGCAATCCGGTTTTGCAATTGAAATGTTGATGACGAATATTGCAAAAATATTGGACATAAATTCGTTGAAATTTAAAGAGAAACATTTGATAAAACATGGCGATTACACAGCAACAAGTGGAATGATTCGTGGAGAAGTAAAATTGCCGGAAATGATAAAACTCGCTAAAAAAATATCAAATTATGAGACGAATTCTAAAGACAAAAACAAACTAATCGGAGTTGGAGTTTCACTATTTTCTCACGGATGTGGTTTCACTGGGAAAGGCGAAAACGATATAAAAGGCAAAATCATTTTACAAAAAATCGACGAACAAGTTTTTATAAATGTATCAAGTGTCGAGATGGGACAAGGTGCAGAAACGGTCTTAAGAAAAATCGTTGCATACACACTTTCAATTCCGATAGCAAATGTCACTTATGAAATTCCGGATACAAAAAAAGTTCCGGATTCTGGTCCGACCGTCGCTTCGAGAACTACAATGATTGTCGGTGGATTATTGAAAAGTGCGAGTTTGGAATTGAAAGAAAAATGGAATTCAAAAGAGAAAATTACAATTACGAGAATCTATAAACATCCCGATTTTTTGAAATGGAACGATGATAAATTTGAAGGCGATGCCTATCCCGTATATTCCTATGGAGTAAATATCGCGAAAGTAGAAGTCGATCCGATCACTTTAGAAATTGATATAAAAAAAATGTGGGCAGTTTATGATGTTGGAACTGTCATTGACGAACGAGCTTTGCTTGGACAGATGCAAGGCGGAATGCTTCAAGGAATCGGTTGGGCAACAATAGAAATTATGAATTCAAAAAATGGAAAATTGGTGCAGAAAAACATGACTGATTACAAAATACCCACGATGAAAGATTTTCCAAAATTTGAAATAAAGTTTATAGAAAATCCTTATGAATTCGGTCCGTTTGGTGCAAAGTGTGCAGGCGAGTTGCCATTGTTAGGTCCGCCACCTGCGATTGCCGAAGCTGTTTCAAATGCACTAAATATTCAAATTAAACAAATTCCAATTACACCAGAATATTTAATGGAGGCGATAAAAAATGAAAATTAATTTTGAGCTTAATAATAAATTGGAAACGATTCAAGTTGCTCCCGAAAAGCGATTGTTGGATATTTTGAGAAATGATTTTGGGCTGACTTCTGTAAAAGAAGGTTGTGGCGAAGGCGAATGTGGTGCTTGCGTAGTTCTGCTTGATGGCAAAGCTGTAAATTCCTGCTTGATTTCTGCCGGAATGATTGAAGGGAGAAGTATCTTAACTCTTGAGGAATTCAACAAAACCAAGGAATATAAATTAATTGAAAAATCGTTTTTAGAAGCCGGCTCTGTTCAGTGTGGATTTTGTACTTCAGGAATGGTGATGTCAACTGCGGGGTTATTATCCGTAAATTCCAAGCCGAATGAAAGTGAAATAAAAGAGGCACTGTCCGGAAATTTGTGTCGATGCACGGGCTATCAAATGATTGTTGAAGGTGTGCAATTAGCGGTGGAGAAAATAAATCTCGCCAAGTCGCAAAAAATATTAGCAACGAACAAAAACGAACAAAAACTAACAGAAAATTATTTTAGTAACAAGGAAAAGCGAATAAATAGTATTGATGAAGTTTTAGAAATTTTGGATAATAATTCAATGACAATTATTTCCGGTGGAACGGATTTGATGGTGAAACATTCTCGTGGTCATGAGGTGAAACCTAAATTTGAAAAACCATTATTGTTTATTGGAAATATTGATAAATTGAAAAAGATTGAAGTTCGTAATAAAAAAATTCATATCGGTTCTGCTGTCACATTAAATGAATTGTTGGTTCATAAAGATATTCCAAATATTTTAAAAAAATCCATTTCCGAAATGGCATCATTTCCAACAAGAAATCTCGCAACTATCGGAGGAAATATAATCAACGCTTCTCCTGCCGGCGACACACTTCCCTTCTTATACTCCGTTGATGCGGAATTGATTTTAAAAAGTAAAAGTAATGAGAGAATAATCCGAATAGATAAATTTATTTATGGACCGGGAAAAACGATAATAAATGACAATGAACTTTTAACAGAAATAATAATTCCGATAAACGATTTTGATATTGAATATTATAAAAAAGCCGGTTCGCGAAAAGCGATGACTCTTTCAAAAGCATCTTTTTTTGGGTTAGCAAAATTTAAAAATGACAAACTTTCTGATATTAAAATGGCTTTCGGATCTGTTTCAAAAACTGTCGTAAGATCAGCAGAAATTGAAAATAAATTAATTGGAAAATCGCGACAGGAAATTCAGGAAATATTCTCTGACATATTTATCGAATATGATAAGTTAATTAAACCAATTGATGACAGTCGCTCTTCTAAAGAATATAGGCGAGATGTCTGCTTGAGAATGTTAGGAGAATTTTTGGGGAAAATAAATTTATATTAAAATACTAAAATTCTAATTGTTAAGAACAAGAAAAAATAGTATCTTATGAACACGAAAAAAAATAAAGGGGAAAATATGAACAACAAAAAAACAATCACAACAATACTATTATTTGGAGCAATTTGGGGAATTATAGAAGCAACATTCGGTCATCTGCTTCACTTTTTGCCAACGGGATTGTCCGGAATGATAATGTTTCCAATCGCATTTTATTTTATGTTTACCGCTTACAAAATTACAGATAAACAATCAGCAGTATTTGGTGTAGCGATTGTAGCATCGCTCATAAAACTCACCGATTTATTTATTCCGATTAATTCACCAATGTCAGCAATCAATCCTGCTGTTTCAATTATTTTAGAATCTCTAATCGTTTTTGCTTTTATCAAAATTTACAGTGAAAAGCGAATATATTTAAAATCAACAATTGTGAGTTTGAGTTGGATTTTACTTTTTATATTTTCACAAAAAATTATTTTTCAACCTGTCGAAGGATTATATTCACAACCGATTTTTATGCTGATAACTGTTATAATTATGAATGCGATTGTAAGTGGAGCAATTCTTGGAACGCTTTTAAAATTTGAACAAAATCCTAATTTTTCACATTTAAAATATAATTCAAATAACCGTTCATTTAGTATGCCAATTGGAATTTTTATTATTGCGATTGTTTTTGAAATGGGAAATTCTTTTATATTCTAAAATGAAAATATTAAAAAAATTAATCGAAACGGTTCCGAATATTTCCGTTGATGAAGTTATTATTGGTGTCTATTCAATATTGGTTAAGGCGGGGAAATATGAGGGAATTGCAAGCACAATTCAAAATCCACTGCCACACAAAAGAGTAATGAATGCCGGAAGTATTACAAAAATGTCATTGAGAGAATTGGCAGAATTTTCTTTGTCTGATAATTTAATTGAAGCATCAATTGGAATGTCGGCAATCAATTCCGTTGCTTCATTTGCAAATAATAATTTTAAAAAGATAAATGCGAAAAATATTATTTTGGAAAAAGGCAGAGATAAAAATGTTGGTGTAATCGGACACTTTCCATTTTTAGAGGACTTGAAAAATGATTTTAAGAGATTAAGAATATTCGAAAAACAGCCGAGAGAAAACGACTTGCCGGAAAAAGAAATTCCAAAATATCTTCCGGATTCTGATGTAGTCGCACTAACAGCAACATCGCTAACAAATCATACTTTTGAAAAAATTATGCAATCTGTTAAAAAAGAAAGTTTCGTTGTGATGCTTGGGCCGTCAACTCCGCTCTCGCCAATTTTATTTGGTTTTGGAATTGATGTAATTTCAGGAACACTAATTACGGACTATTCTGAATTGAAAAAGTTTGTGACTCAAGCAACTCCGACACGGTTTTTAAAAGGTCGTGAATATGTGACAATTTTCAAAAAAGATTTCCAAGATTAAAATCTAAGCAATGGGAATACACTAAAATTAGCATAGAAAAAATAAACAGGAATGAGATAAATGAGAAGTGAAAAATTGAATAAAGAAATTTACAAATTGCAAAACGGTGAAGAATCTGGTGTATTAATTACAGTTGTAGAAACGGAAGGTTCAGGTCCGTCAAAAACCGGTACGAAGATGATAGTATATCCTGAAGAAAGAAAAAGTTTCTCGAAAAGTTCGCAAAAAGGAAGTTCACGCAAAGACGCACTTCGACTTCGCTCAGCACAGGCAAAGACGCAAAGTGTAAATAAGATAAAAAATAAAATATTGGGAACTATCGGTGGTGGAGCAATTGAGAAAATCGCGATAGTAAAAGCAAAACACATTTTGAAAACAGGGAAAAATGAACTCATAAAATATAATCTTGATGACGATTCTGAAGGGCAAAAAACTAATATGATATGCGGTGGAAATGCAACTTTATTTTTTGAATATTTTTCACCCAAAAATCATATTTACATTTTTGGTGCCGGACATATTGGAAAAGAATTGGTTTATTATCTGAAAAATCTTGACTATTTTATAACAGTAATTGATGACAGGCAAAACTCGTTAGATGATATTGATGGTGCTAATGAAAAGATTTTTCACAAATTTAATAATACACTTTCTGAATTGGAGATTGCACCAAATTCTTATTTTTTAATCGCAACCTATGAACATAATTTTGACAGTGTCGTTCTAAATACAATTTATAAATCCGA
>JAYEHX010000030.1:0-5208 GCA_034659735.1 Fidelibacterota bacterium
TTTAAAGCGAATATAGATGGAATTAATTATATGAAAAAAATAACTAATAGTTTAATTTTGCACACAAAAATATTTTGTAATTTTAAAAGGAATATTAATAATTGTAATTTGTAAAATAATTAAAATTCTTGACATTATTTAATAATTTCATTATCTTATGTGGTGTTGAGTGTATGTTGAGCAAGATGAGAGAGGAAGATGAGTAATAAAAAATATATTCTATTTACAAATAATGCATTTGGAGTGCAGGAACGGCATTTTTCTGTAAAACATATTGTTGGTATTTTAGTTGTAGTAGTAGTATTATTGTCAATTTCATTTTATGGGATGTCAAAAATACTTTATCAATATTTCGATTCAAAGAGTCAAGAGACAGAAAACAATAATTTGATAACTTCAATAGGATTATTGCAGGAAAAAGTTGATGATTTAAATTTAAAAATAAAAGATATAAATGAAAAAGATAAGGCGATTCGACTATATTCAGGATTGCCCGAAACCGACATTACAATTGATGATATTGGAATTGGTGGTAGAATAGACGAATTATATGTTGGAGATGAGGATACTGAAAATTCTGCCAAATTAACAGATCTAAATAAATCTTTGACACAAATATCCAAAGAAGTTCAATTGGAGTTAGTTAGATATGAAAAACTTGCAAAAGTTCTTAAAAAAAATACAGAAGAATTAAAATATACTCCGACAATTTCACCATTACGGGTTAATGCAAGAATATCAGCAAGTTATGGAATGAGAATACATCCAATAACTCATCGATATGCAAAACATGATGGCATTGATTTTGCGACTAAAATTGGAACGCCAATTTATGCAACAGCTGATGGAAAAGTAAGATATGCGAAATATATTCCGGGTTATGGATATACTATAAAAATTAATCATGGGTATGGTTACGCCACATATTATGCCCATTTGAGTAAATATAAAGCCAAGAGAGGGGAAAAAGTAAAACGGGGCGACTTAATTGGGTTTACAGGTAATACAGGCAGATCTACCGGACCACATTTACATTATGAAATTAGATATAATAATCGGTCAATAAATCCAAAAAAATATATTTTTGTACAGGGTAAGTTGTAAATTATAATGTGTATAGTAAAAATAGTAAAACAATAATTCTATTATACACTTAATATAATTTTTTTAATCAGTTAATATTTCAGTTTTTAAATCTTTATTACTTGAAGATTTTTTATTTAATGTATATCATTTTTTTTGTTTTAGAAATATTATTTCCAAGTTTTAATGAATATAAATAAATACCATTTGAAAATTTTTCTAAATTAACATGTATAGAATAAAAGTTTTTGTTTTGAAATTGATTTACTAATGTTTGAATTATTTTTCCATAAATATCATATATTTTTAAGGAAACGAAGCAGTTATTTTTTAAGGTATATGAAATAATTGTGTCAGAATTAAATGGATTTGGATAATTTTGTAAGAGTTCAATATCTATTTTTTTATTTTTCAGATTACCGTCTATTTTTAAAAAATCACTTTGTGGGTAATATGGTTTGGAAATTTTTCCTTCGTCGCTAAGTAGAATATGTAATTTAGAATCATTCAGAATAGTTCTAATATCAGTTGAATCTCCATTGAGCAACATTATATTATAAATAAGCCTAATGCCATGTGAATAATCAGCATAAAAATCCCGGTGTCCATTATAAACGGGTTGAATTGGATCTCCGATATTTCGGTGCCAGCCGTATATTACAACACAATTATCTTTTGTATAAATTTTATTTGAAATAATTACATCTTTTTTATGTCCTGCAAAAATACTGTCGGCTGTTCTGTTTATATTTGTGTTTGCAATTTTTTCTCTAATCAAATTCGTATGTTGCATAAAAACTGGAACAGTTGTCATTGTATCAGACCAATGTATTGTTTGAGGAGATAGTTTTATATCTGCTTGTTCGTAAATAATATTTACCATTTTACTTGTTGGCAGTGAACAATTTAATTTATCTGCTAAATATTGAGCCGTTAATGGAGTCATTGGAATATATAAATAATTTGTGTCATTTCCCATCGACATATAGTCAGTTGTGGAATAGAATGTCAATTCATAATTTTTTGAGTCGATTATTTTATTGATTGTAATTGGTTTTAATTTTCGTGAAAATGATGGCACATTTCCTGACAGTATTTCTTCAATCACTTTTCTTTCTCTATTTTCTAAATCTAAATCAGTAATTTTATTTGCAACAACTTCACCGATATTTGCAGTTGGAGAACGAGATGGAATATTAAGATATTCAAATCTGTTAGGCAATGATTGGGATAATAAATTAATTGATAATGCGACTAAAATTATTATGATATTTAAAATAAATAATATAAATGGCTTTTTCATAATTCTACTTGTAATGTAAAATAAATTTTTTTCATCGTTCATAATGTACAATATTATTTCAGAAGATACTAAAATATATTATTAGAAATTTTCCTATTAATTCTATTGAAATTGTTGTTTTTTTTTATTATTATTATCACATAGATGAAGAATAAAATTATTGATTATTAGGATAAAGTTAGAAAAATTGAATTTTCAAATCGCAAATATTTACAATGAAGTTGCAGAATTGTTGTCTGAAGGCAGATGCAAAAAAGCTCAACAAAAAATTGAATCTGTAAGCCCAGAATTACAAACAAATACTATTATTGAATATATTCGAGCTGTATGCAACAAAGAAGTTGGAAATACAAAATTAGCGATAAAACAATTAACTTATTTGATAGACAAAGATCCCGGATTTGTTTCTGCAGTTGAATTGATTCTCGCATTGAATAAATCATCTTATTTGATAGGAGAATTAAAATATTTTTATGAATTGATATTATTCGTTAAACCGGAAAATATTGAAATGTGGAATTTTGTTGAAAAATATAAAGATGTAGAATCAATATTTAATAAAAAACCTAATTTTAATGAATTTTCAAAGAGGGAATCAGAAATACAAAAGCTGGAAGAGAAAAAAGAAATTAAATCAATTAATGCTTTAGTCACTCAAATACACAAAAATAAAAATAATTTAAAAAGTGGTAGTGGGGAATTGCCCAAAAAAAATACTAATAGAAAGTCAATAGCAATAATGCTTGATGAAGAACGAGAAAAAAATAAAAATCCAAATACTAGATCGAAAAAAAATAAAACTGTATATAATATTAACAATAGAATTGCTGAAATTGAGACATTAACAATAGCAAAATTATATATCAAACAGGGATTTTACAAAGAGGCACTTGATATTCTATATAAAATTAAAAAACGAGATAATGGAAAAAATGTTTCAGAGACAATTGATGAAGTGAAGAAATTAATTCAACATGAAAATGTAAAATAAAAAGAAGGGTAATTATGCAAACAAGAATTAATGAAGTTAGAAAATATATAAAAGAAAACCAGTTAGATGGATTTTTGGTATTTGCATTGAGTAATGTCAGATATTTAAGTGGTTATACCGGTTCAAATGGATTGTGTTACATCACAAAAGATAAGCAATATTTTTTCACTGATTTTAGATATAAATCTCAAAGCAAGATGCAAGTAAAAGATTTTGAAATTATTATCGCAGAATCAGGTGGATTATTAACAAAGCTCAAAGAAATAAATCTTATTTCAAAAGGTGATAATATTGGTTTTGAAGGGAATAATATTTCATTTGATCAATATAAAGAATTGGAAAAAGATTATACAAATACAAAATTCTATAGCAAATCTATGGTATTAGAAAATATTGCATCGGTTAAAGATGAAGATGAATTAAATTCATTAAGAAAGGCAGCGGAGATAACCGATAGAATATTTGATAAGATAATAAAAGAGATTAAAATTGGAATTACAGAAAAAGAGATTGCGTCAAAAATTTCATATTATTCAAAAATAATGGGAGATAATGAAGATAGTTTTGCACCAATCGTTGCTTCTGGACTCAACGGATCAAAACCGCACCACACTCCTTCGGATAAAAAAATTGCAAATAATGAATTTATCACAATGGATTTTGGAGCTGTATATAATGGATATCATGGCGATATGACGAGAACAATTTTTATTGGAGATCCTGATGAGAAGCAGAAAGAAATTTATAATATTGTTTCGAAGGCACAAATGTTGGGAATTGAAAATGTGAAACCGGGAATCTCCGGAAAAGAGTTGGATTCGCTTGCAAGAGATTATATAACCGATAAAGGTTATGGTGAATATTTTGGACATGGTTTGGGACATGGAATTGGTTTAGTCGTTCATGCAGAACCACGAGTTAGTCAAAAAAATAAAAATCCTATGCAAGTCAATAATGTTATCACAATTGAGCCGGGAATTTATATTCCAAAATGGGGTGGAATTCGTATAGAAGATGATGTGATAGTAACCAAAAATGGTTATGAAGTAATTTCAAAATCTCCGAAAGAATTAACGATTTTATAAGACATTAAGAATATAATTAAAAATATAGTTTTTGATCTTGGCAATGTAATTGTTGATGTAAATTTCTTAAAATTTGCAAAAGAACTTGGTATTACTGTAGAAGAATTAGATACATTTATTGTGAATGATGAGTATAATAAATTTGAATTAGGGAATATCAGCAAAATAGATTTTTTAAATTCTTTATTGAGAAATAATATAAACCAGAAACAGATTGATATAATAGAAAATCAGCCATTGCTAAAATTCACTTTACGAAAACAAACTTATGAAATTGCGAAGTTATTAAAAAACAGATACAATATATTTGTTTTATCGAATACAAATGTAATTGATTTTCCTGCATTAAATAGATGGTTAGAACTCGATAAAATATTTCAAAAATGTTATTTATCTTATAAAAGGCACTTAGCGAAACCATCAGTTGAAATTTATAAAGATGCAGAAAAATATTTTGGGATAAAACCAAACGAGACACTTTTTTTAGATGATAAGATTGAAAATGTTCTTGGTGCAGAAAAGTGTGGATGGGAAGCTGTACAAATTAAGAACGAGAGATCTTTGATAAATGAATTCAAAAAGAGGGAAATAATATGAACAAAAAATTCAAAACAAATAGAAAATTTACCTGGATTATTATTCCGTCCTATGGATTACTTCCATTATTAAAAGTAATATTAGGTAATCCATTTGATAAATTTATACTGATAGAATTACTAATGTATATTATCGTTTCCATTTTTTTA
>JAYEHX010000031.1:0-11006 GCA_034659735.1 Fidelibacterota bacterium
ATATTTTTCTGTTGTGAAGGTGTCAATTCGTCATCACAAATTACTACCTTAATATCCAACTCTTCTACTAACATTCCGATTTTTTCTAACATTCCCTTTCCAACATAATGAACATTATGAAATCTCGCACTGTTTTGAATTATCGTGTCAACAACCTCAATTTCCAATGTTTCCGCCAATAACTTCAGCTCTTTTACAGAACTTTCTGTCACACCTCTTTCACCCGGAAGTGACACCGCGACTAATATTGCTCTTTCAATTTCTGATTTTACTATATGCATTTATTTCCTTTTTATTTGCTTATTTTATATTGTCTAATTCTAACCAACTAACCCACTAACCTTCTAACCCACTAACCTTCTTTCCCCCCAATTGCCAACAAAAACATCTCCATTCCAAAAAACAAAACAGCTAAAATTAAAAATAATTCATTCAGCGATTTGCCATGTTTTAATTTTTTTATATTTTCGTAAACATCTGAATTCCACTCAACTTTCTCATATTTTTTTGCATCGTTTTTCTCAATTACTTTTTCACTTTCGGGAATATTTACAGAATATATTATCGTTTTATCATTAAATCTCATCTCATAAAATCCTGCTGAATTTGTCTTTGAAAAAACTGATTGCACTCTCTCTTTTTCGTTTTGTGTATTTATGATTGTGAACTCCTGCCCACTATTTGTGATTGATTCATTTAGTTGCAAATTTGTATTTGGAAAATAAATCGCCTGATGAATAAACGACTTAATCAATCGTGTGAAATATGGCGACAATCCAAATTCATTCCACGAAAAATCGAACGGACTTAACATTGTATATATTTTTAATTTTCTATTCTTAAATAACAAAGGATCACTATTTGACAATTCCCAAATATCTGTTTTAGAAGTTTTATCTGTTCTATAATGTTTTTTAATTTTCAATTGCGATTGTGAAAATTGATTGAACTTATATTTAGAATGAATTTTTTTTAATGTTAAGAATGAGTTTGAATTATCACCACTTCTTTTTGTTAAATTCCCCGTAAATTTATTCCAATAATTATTTTTGGTCTCTTTGCCGGCTACAATTAAAATTGGTTTTTTTTGAGAATAATTTAAAAGCCGTCTAAATTGTGCAGATGAAAATCTATACAAATTATTAATAATTATTAAATCAATTTCTTGAATATCGTTGCTTGACAATTCACTTGGCAATATGGTTTTTGAATTTATCTCTTCTATCGCATCAAATGCTAATTTTAAATAATTTTCATCATCCGGTTTTAAGATATTCAAAATATTTATTTTCCGCTGAACTGGAAATGAAAAGTAAACAGAATTATCTTTTTCATAATCATCGCCTTCAATTGTTACCGTTCCAAGAATCCAATCATCATTTTCCGGAATAAAACTAAAACTACCATAACCGTTTCCATCTAATGTCACCTGTCCGATTCTTTTTCCATTCACATTTAAATACACCGGAGAAATATCAAATCTTTCAATTGAACTATTTGCCTTTATATTTATTTCCACAAATTCGTCTAATGGATGAAAACTATTTTCAATAAATATTTCGCTGATGTTAACATTAAAATTTGGCATTTCGTTTTGAATTATAAAATTACTTCTTTCAACTTTTTCCGCATTTTTTATCACTGTCAATAACGAACCTGTCATCTTATTTTTCTGCAAATCTGTAAATAAAATTACATTTTGATTTAGAATTCCGTTAGCATTAAAATAATTATCAATTGTATATTTTACAGAATCAACAGAAAATTTTCCATCGCTAATTTTAACAAATTGCCACTCTGAAAATTGCTTTTCCAAATGTTTTATTTTACTTTCCAACTGTTCGTCAAGATTCATGCTGAAACTATTATCAACAATTATTACACCATTTTCTAAACTACTATTCCCCGATTTAATTCTTTTCCAAAATGGTTGAGAAAATGCAAATATTAAAGCAAGTATCCACAAAACTCTAAATAGTAAAATCAGCCACTGTTTCAACTTCATTTTTTTCATGGAACCAGAACGAATTTCTTTCAAAAACTTAATTGAAGAAAAATAATATTTTTTATATCGCCGTTCACTTATCAGATGAATGATAATTGGAATTGTGGCAAGTGATGTAAAAATCAGTAATAATGGTTGTAAAAAATTCAATGTATTTTTTCTGTTTTATTTACCTTTTTCATGGTGTATAAATATACTTTTTAAAATTGTGAAATCAAAAATTAAAGGAAAAAAATTCACAAACCAAAACCTTGAATTTTTGGATTAATAAACAAGAAATAAACAACAATTATTTAATGTAAAATATAAAATGTACGCTAAGTCACAAAAACCAAATTAATGGGTATTTTATTTGACATTGCACTAATTATTTGCTATACTAAGACAGTTATAAAATATAATGGCTAAAACATGAAAGTAATACAAATATTTGATACAAGTCAACAACTTGATTGATTGAATATTGTGAAAGTAAATAAAAAAATGGGAGAATTAAAATGTTTAAAAAAATAATTATTCTAATGTTGCTATCTATAATTTTCATTTCCCCTGCTATTTTAATGGCAGATGCAGAGAAAGATTCAAGCTTTTTTTCAAGATTCAACAACCTTTTTTCTACCGAAAATGAAGAAGAGGAATCCGAAAATACAGAAAAAAAAGAAATAAATATAGATGATATAGATATAAAAGTTGAAGATATTCAAATCAAAAAATTCAATCTATTAAAAACATTAAAAGAACACTCAAATTATGTTCGCTCGGTTTCATTTAGTCCTGATGGAAAATATCTTGCCTCGGGAGGCGGTGATTTCACTATTAAAATATTTTCTACAAAAGATTGGAAAGTAATTAAGACACTTAGCAATGGTTCATCTACTGTCAATTCTATTTCGTTTAGCCCTGATGGAAAATATCTCGCATCGGGTGGAAGAGACAATACAGTTAAAATATATTCAACAAAAACTTGGAAACAAATTCAAATATTGAAAGATTTTTCTACTTGGATATACTCTATTTCGTTTAGCCCCGATGGAAAATATCTTGCTACGGGAGGTGGTGACAAAAGCGTTAAAATATTTTCTACATCAACTTGGAAAGAGACAAAAACGCTAAGTGATCATCACAGTTTAATTAATTTAGTTACTTTCAGTTCAGATGGAAAATATTTTGCATCCAGCAGTTATGATAGCACAATACAAATATATTCCACATTGAATTGGGAAAATATTAAAATAATAAAAAACAATTCTCAATTAATCAATTCCATCACCTTTAGTTTTGACGGATCATATTTTATTTTTGGCAATCCTAAAATTACCAATATATATTCTATATCAAATTGGCAACCGGCAGAAATATCAAAAAAAAATTCCGGCGGTATTAATGCTATTGCATTTAGTCCAAAGGGAGAATATTTTGTTTCAGCAAACTCTGACAACACAATTGAAATATATTTGACATTAAATTGGAAAATACAAAAAACATTTAAAAATACAGGTGTTATTAACTCAATTGCTTTTGGTCCAAATGAAAAATATTTTGCTACAGGTAATGCCGATAATACTGTGAATATATATGAGATTATATTAATGAATCCTGATAAATTTACAAAAATCTATGTAGAAAAATATATAAATAAATGGCAGTTAAAAAATGAATTTGAAAAAAATTCTGATTACAAAAAAAGAATGACATATAGAGATGAAATAGCTAAAAAAGTTTTCGGAAAAGCGAAGATTCTATATAGCAATCAACTGGCAGGTGACATTACTAATACTAATATAAAAATATTAGGTGAGTATGATGCCGAAAGTGAAACATTCAAATTAGAAGTTCCTACGATGGGGAAAATTTTTGTACATATCCCAATAGATAATGCAAAAAGTTTCAAAGAAAGTGAAAGTTTCTTACTATTGAAAAATCCGGAAGTCGAGAAAATAAATGGGAAAATTACATTATCCACAATTGATATATATAACCCAATAACTCGTAATTTATATCCTTACAGCATTAATTCGGATATAGATTATAATCCTGAATCATTTGATAAAATGGATTTTGCTTTCAAACCATATAATTATAGTTTTGAAAAAGTGAATTATGAAGACCCAAAAACTGCAATAAAAAAAGAACCGGTAAATACTTGCCGTTTACTTGAGAACATTCCCAAACGAACAGAAAAAAACGAAAATGCCATAGCTGTAGTTATTGGTAATACAAATTATAATCAAATAAATAATGTTGAATATGCAATTAATGATGCGACATATATAAAAAAATATCTGATAGAAGCATTCGGCTATTTAGAAGAAAATATCATATTCGTTCCCGATGCTTCACAGGGTGATTTTATTGGAATTTTTGGTAAAGAAAATAATCACAAAGGGAAATTATATTATAAGGTCAGGAAAAATGAGAGCGATGTTTTTGTATATTATTCGGGACACGGTGCACCTGATGTAGAATCCAAAAAAGGATATTTCGTTCCCGTAGATTGTAATCCCGCCACCGTAGAATTAAATGGTTATTCAATTGATTTGCTTTATGAAAATTTAAATAAAATTGATTATAGAAATTTGACAGTTGTAATCGACGCCTGTTTTAGTGGCGAAAATACCTTGAAAAATGTCTCGCCAGTTTACATTAAACTCGATAATCCTGTTATAAATAATGCAAATACGGTTATCTTTTCCTCAGCAAAGGGCAATCAATTATCAACTTGGTATCCGGAAAAAAATCATAGTTTATTTACATATTATTTTCTCAAGGGAATAAATGACTTTGGAACAGATGTAACGAATAAACAATTATTTAACTATTTAAAAGATGAAGTTTCTTATATGTCCGGACGATTGCATTCCAGAGAACAGAACCCAACTTTTGTTGGCGATGAGAATGAGAGATTGGTTCGATAATTTACTCATAAAAAACTTCGTAAGTCTATCACCCCAATATTTTAAATTTAAAAAAATTCAAAAACCAAGTGTCAATCCAATAACACCAACAATCGCTCCAACAATCATGTTAATTAATTTTACAGATAAAAAACCCTTTTTTGATTCGGCAAGTAGTGGAAGCATTCCATGTCCATCTTGAACAATCGAACTTGCGAGAAGAATGCTGAAAGGGATTGTTCCACTAGCAAATAAAGTGACAAAAATCATGTGCGGACCCGACTCCGGAACGATGCCAATTAAAACGGCGACAGCAAGAAGTATATACATATTTTCTGCAATCCAAGAATTAATATCAATAAATTGCATCAAAATTTGCATAACAAAAAGTGTTCCAAAAATCCATAAAAATATTCTTGGAATATGAATTTTTACAATATGATTCCAAAGATGTTCTAATAAAAAATGTTCAGGGACTGTAGTAATTATAAATAGTGAAACAGATGAAACTAATAGAATTGTTATTCTTACCCAATTCCATTCTGGCGGACCAATTTCTCCCAAAACTGTACCAATTAGAAATATTGAAACAATCACAATCAATAATATTCTCTGAATTGATGGATTTTCCATGTTTTCAAAAAGTTTATTTTCCGGCACACATTTACACTTTTCTTCTTTGTGTATTGGTAATTTTTTTGCTTTTAAACTATTTTTAAATGATTTTGAAAACGGTAATTTGTCCGTAATAAATCCTGCAACAATTCCTACTACCATAATTATTAGTGTGAGAAAAATCGCTTTTTGGGGAAACATTGATAGCATCACAAATGCTTCATCTCCACTTGTGGCAATCATTGCCGTAACTAATGCACCAAGTGAAATCAGCCGATGCGAAAAAAGTGTGACCGCTGTAAATGCTCCCAAACATCCGGGAATTGCTCCGAGAATTGCAGATAGAAAATATTGCTTCCATACACTTTGAGAAATATTCTCTTGCCACAATCCTTTTGTTTGAACATTTATATATTCTATTATTAACATCATTGTAAAAACAAATCCGGTAATCATTATCGCATGTTTGAATACATTTACTACTGTTGACATTATTTACTCCTTTTTAAATATTCATTGAATTAACTTGTGTAATATAAAAAAATATTTATAAAAATGATAGATTTTTAAATTAAATTTTCTTAACTTTAAGTGTAAAATAAAGGAGATAAAATGCGACGAAAATTAATATTTGAATATTCACAAAATGGTAAAGAAGGATCAACAATTCCAAAATGCGATGTTCCTGAGAAAAGAATTTCTGACTTAATTCCTGAAAATTTATTGAGGAGTGATTTAACTAATTTACCACAAGTAAGTGAACCGGAAGTTGTTCGACATTATACAAATCTCTCAACACTAAATCATCATGTTGACAAGGATTTTTATCCGCTTGGCTCTTGCACAATGAAATATAATCCAAAAATAAATGAAGCCATTGCATCAAATTCTCAATTTACGGAAATTCATCCTGCACAATTAGAAAATACAACTCAAGGATCACTCCAAATATTTTATGAAACTGAGAAATATTTATGCGAAATAACAGGAATGGATGCTTTTACACTTCATCCTTCCGCAGGTTCGCATGGAGAATTAACCGCCGTTATGATTATGCGAAAATATCACAAATCAAAAGGAAATGATAAAAAATATATCTTGATTCCGGATTCGGCTCACGGAACAAATCCAGCTTCGGTAATGATTGGCGGATACAAAGCAGTAAAGGTGAACTCTACAAAAGACGGACTCGTTGATATTGAAGATTTAAAATCAAAACTCACAAACGAAGTGGCAGGATTTATGTTGACCAATCCAAATACACTTGGAATTTTCGAAGAGAATGTTTTGAAAATTAGCGAATTGATTCATAGTGTCGATGGCTTGATGTATATGGACGGTGCAAATATGAATGCACTTTTGGGAATTGTAAAAACAGTTGATATGGGATTTGATATTACACATTTGAATTTGCATAAAACATTTTCAACTCCGCATGGCGGTGGCGGGCCGGGAAGCGGACCAATTGGTGTGACGGAAAAATTAAAAAAATATCTACCTGTTCCAACAATTATAAAAGAAAATAATGTATATAAATTAAACTATGATTTGCCTGAATCTATTGGAAAAGTTCACTCATATTTTGGACATTTCAATGTAATCCTTAAAGCTTTCGTATATTTAAAAATGCTGGGAGCCGATGGACTAAAAGAAGTTTCAAAAAATGCGATAATAAATGCAAATTATATTCGAGAAAAATTAAAAGATAAATATCAAATTTCTTCTCCAAAAATTCCAATGCACGAGTGTGTATTCTCCGGCGATAAGCAGAAAGAAAAAGGTGTAAAAACTTTGGATATTGCAAAACGATTATTGGATTACGGAATGCATGCACCTACGATTTATTTCCCGCTAATTGTCTCTGAAGCACTGATGATAGAACCAACAGAAACGGAAAGCAAAGAGACACTTGATAGATTTATAGATATAATGTTAAAAATAGATAACGAAATAGAAAACAATCCTGACATCGTAAAAAATGCTCCACAGAATACACCAAATTCTCGTCTTGATGAGGCAACTGCAAGTAGAACATTAGATGTGAATTATTTTATGACTAATTCCTAACTTCCTTTCGCTTGGGTTATAATAACCTTATTATCTTATTTTTTTTTGTGTTAATCTGCATTATCAATGTTTTATAATTTCTAATTTTATCTCAATGGTTCTTTGCTTTTGTGATAAAAATGATTGTAATGATTACAATTGTGAAATCCAAACTTTTAAACCACGCACAATCATCTCAATCGCATAAGTCCCAATGATCAATGCTGTAATCCTACCAGCTGTTTCAATATAACCATCAATCAAATATGCTTTTTTTCTTTTTACAATATCATGTACATATTTCAATAAAACTAAAATAATTACCGTAAATAATACTGCTATTGAAATTGACAAAATTGCCAGTTTGTATTCTAATCTATTTCCAATAATAATACTTGCACTTATTGTTCCCGGTCCTATCATTATCGGCATTGCAATGGCACCGGTTACATATTTTGATTCTCCACGAAGTCCATTTATTGCGGCCTGTCCTTTAAACACAAATTGTAATGCAATTATCAAAAGTGTTATGCCTCCGAATATTTGAAAAGAATAGAAATGAGTTTGCAGAATATTATTAAAAATATACTCACCAAGAATTGCGAAAATAATAAAAACAAAACAACTTATTATTCCTGCTCTAAAAATCACTATAGAAAATTCTCTTACTGTTTGCTTCTTTATAATATCTATCAAATAAATTATTAGTAAAAATGGATTTAATATAATTAGTATTAAAAGCATTGATTTAATTATTTGTCCCATTTTCCCTCCTAAATATGTATCGCTTCGCCAAAAATATCTTCGGCTGTCTCTTTGATTATTTCGCTTAATGTCGGATGTGCGAAAACAGTTTCAGCTATTTGATCCGCCGTAATTTCCGTTGATTTTGCTAAACCAATTCCTCCCAACAATTCAGAAGCTTCGGGACCAATTATGTGAACACCTATTATTTTTTTGAAATCTGCATCGATAATTATTTTTGCGAATCCATTTGGTTCATCTATTGCTATTGCCTTTCCAATCGCTCTGAATGGAACTTTCCCAACTTTAATGTTTTTATACTTTTCTTTTGCTTTTTTCTCTGTTAATCCTATTGAAGCAACTTGTGGATTTGAAAAAGTGCAAGCAGGAATATTTTCATAATTTAATGGTTTGGGATTTTTATTTGCGATAAATTCAACTGCAATAATTCCTTCGGCACTTGCGGAATGTGCTAAAAGCGGAGCACCTTTTACATCTCCGATTGCGAAAATATTTTCGATATTTGTTTGATAATTTTTGTTGACCTTTATCCATTTATTTTCTATTTCAATTCCAAGTTTTTCTAAACCAATATTTTCTAAATTCGCTTCAACACCAATTGCCAATAGAACTTTATCAGAAATTATTTCAGCAGATTTTCCATTTTGATTGTAAATTACCTTCGCTTTTCCATTTGAATTTTCAATCTTTTCTACTTTGGTTTCAGTCAATAATTTGATTTTACTTCTCTTTAAATTTCGCTCCAATTCCACAGAAATATCTTCATCTTCATTTGGTAAAATATTTGGTAACATCTCAATAATTGTCACTTTTGTATCAAACGAATTATAAAATTGTGCGAATTCAACACCAATCGCTCCACCACCTATTATCACAATTGAATCCGGTTTTTCTTCATCTGATAAAGCATTTCTACTTCCAATAATTATCTCATTATCAATCTGTAAATTAGGAAATTCTCTTGTTCTTGCACCGGTTGCAATGATGATATTTTTTGCGGTTTTCTTAATTGTATCTTTTTCATTAATAATTTCAATCGTATTATTATCCAACATTTTTCCGGAACCAACTATCAAATTAATATCGTTTTTTTTAAATAAATAATTTACACCTTTAGAAAGTCGATTTGCAACTTGTCTTGATCTTTTTATCACTTTAGAATAATCAAAATTATAATCATTGACAATCACACCAAACTTTTTTGCTTTCTTAACATTGTCATAAATTTCTGCACTTTTCAATAATGCTTTCGTCGGAATACAACCCCAATTTAAACACACACCTCCAACTTCCGCCTGTTCTACAACAGCAGTTTTTAAACCGAGTTGTGCTGAACGAATCGCAGAGACATATCCGCCAGGTCCGGTTCCAATAATAATTACATCATAATCAAACATCACTATTCCCCCTCTTTGAAATGGTTCTCGCGAAGACACTAAAACGCTAAAATGTTTTTCTCTCGCAAAGTCGCCCGCCTGCATAAGTCGGGCAGGCAAAGTCGCAAAGTGTTTTTGTGGTTATGTTTTTCTGACAAAATCATTTACAGCTTCTGCAACTTCATGAATTTCATCTTCGGAAATAAAATGACTTATTGGAAGAGCCAAAATATCTTTAGCAACTTCTCTCGAATTCGGCGTTTCATTTCCCTTTGAATTATTTTTAAATGCAACTTGATCATTCAGTGAAATTGGATAATAAATCGCTGAAGCTATTCCCTTATCAGTTAGATATTCTTTTAATTCATCTCTCTTTTTAACTCTAATTGCAAATTGATGATAAGTGTGAAAATTTCCCTCTAAAGTTTTTTGTGTCTTAATTGATGAATCAAGTAATTTTTTATATAATTCTCCAGCTCTATTTCTTTTTTCCAACCACTCATCTATATATTGCATTTTTACATTTAATATCGCAGATTGTATTGTATCCATTCTACTATTCACACCAATTATGTGATGTTCGTATTTTCTTTTTTGTCCGTGATTGGTAATCATTTCTATCTTTTCTGCCAATTCATCATTGTCTGTTATCATCCCACCGGCATCACCATAAGCACCAAGATTTTTCGATGGAAAATATGAAATCGTTCCTATATCTCCAAAAGTTCCGGCTGATTTTCCATTCTGTGTTGCTCCAAAAGCTTGTGCAGTATCTTCAATAACTTTTAAATTATGTCTCTTTGCAATTTTCATAACCGCTTCCATATCCACCATTTGGCCAAATAAATGAACAGGCAATATTGCAAAAGTTTTGTCCGTAATCGCATCTTCTATTTTATCAGTATCCATCAATAAAGTATCGGAATCAATATCCACAAATACAGGTTTTGCTTTCAAAAGTGCAATCACTTCTGCCGTTGCAATAAATGTAAATGGAGTTGTAATAACCTCATCTCCCGGCTGAATATCTAATGCCATAAGTGCGATTTGTAAAGCATCGGTTCCATTTCCACAAGCTATATGATTTTTTACTTTTAGAAACTTTTCAGCTTTTTCATTAAAATTGTTTATCTCTTTTCCACGAATAAATGCCGTTGATTCTAAAACTTTTTCTATCTCAGCTTGTATCTCTTTTTTTATAAAATCATATTCTAATTTAAGATTTGCCATTGGTATTTTCATTTTTTCTCCCTATATTTTTTTTCACCACGAGGAACACAAAGGTTACACAAGAGACACTAAAAT
>JAYEHX010000031.1:11106-18632 GCA_034659735.1 Fidelibacterota bacterium
CAGCTTGTATCTCTTTTTTTATAAAATCATATTCTAATTTAAGATTTGCCATTGGTATTTTCATTTTTTCTCCCTATATTTTTTTTCACCACGAGGAACACAAAGGTTACACAAGAGACACTAAAATCATTGTCCTTTTGCTGAAAAAACTATTGAAATAGTATTCAGTATAATTTTAAAATCCAACTTAAGCGACATGTTTTCTAAATAATATAAGTCATATTGTAATTTTTCCTTCACATCATCAAGCGATTCGTCATATTTATGTTTAATTTGTGCCCAACCTGTAATCCCCGGTTTCATCTTTAATCTATGTTTATAAAGCGGTATTTCTTTTGAAAATTCTTCTACAAAAATTGGTCTTTCCGGTCGTGGTCCAACTATGCTCATTTTACCTTCAAGCACATTAATAAATTGTGGAATTTCATCTAATCTTGTCATTCTTAGAATTCTTCCAACTCTCGTAATTCTCGGATCATTTTTTTGCGACCAAACCGGACCGCTCTTTTTTTCTGCATCAACAACCATAGTTCGCAACTTAAAAATTTTAAATGGTTTTCCATCTTTTCCGGATCTATTTTGATGATAAAATACCGGACCTTTAGAATCTAATTTAATAATTATCCACAGAAAAATTACTAACGGTATAAAAAGCACTAATGCAAAAATAGATATTGAAATATCAATTGTTCGTTTTATAACTTTTTCCCACGATGGCATAAGTTTTGGGAATATATCTATTAGTGGAAATCCATAAATTTGGTTCGTCCTCGCCTGTCCGGAAATTATATCATACATATCCGGAATTATTTTTAGTCCGACATCCATATTACCAACACTATCAATCACATCCAAAAGTCGTTCATGATTACTCGTTTCAAATGCGATTACCAATTCGCGGATATTATTATCTTTTATCAATTGTGGAAGAGAATCTATTCCACCAAGAACCTCTTTCCCCTTATAATCATTGCCATTATCTTTTACAGAATTTAATGAAACAAAACCAATTACTCTATATCCAAGAGCAGGAAATTTTATAATTTTATCATAGATATTAAATCCAAACGGATTCCAACCAACAATCAAAACATTCGTTAATCCAAGACCTCGTTTCAATCTTCTTCTTCTGAAACTAATCAGAAAACTTCTTCCGAATATAATTAAAAACATTAACGAAAACCAATAAAACAAAAGCACTATTCTCGTAATAGAAAATGGCTGATAAAAATTAAATGTTAAAATGAAAAGTAAAATTATTCCATAAAATGTCGTTTTTATTACTCTGAAATTTTCATCTGTTCGTGATGGTGCTACAGGAAAATGATACATCCCATAATAGTAAAAAAATATAATCCAAAAAAATGATAAAACAACAGCTGGAATTAGTATATCCAAGAAATATAATTCCGCCTCATTAGAGAAAATATTTAATTTGTAACGAAAAATAAATGTAATAAAAAAAGCACTAATCGTTGCTATTATATCTGATGCCAAAATTGTTAATTTAAATCTCATCTATTTTCCTCTGTCTTAAACATGGCTATAAAATACGAAAAATAATTTAAAATACAACAGTTGAAATTGAAAATATTCTTGAAAGATTATGCGGAAAAAAATTGAAAAGTCAAATTAAAATAGAAAAATTATAATTTTTTAATAACATCCAACATTTTCATCGCTAATAAATCTCTATTATAATAATTCTCAACAAGTAGCTTTCCGGCTTTTGCCATATCGTTAACTTGTTTTTTATTTTTATATAAATATAATATTTTTTCAGCAAGCGATTTTGAATCTTGTGGTGGAGACCATAAACCAAATTCTCCATCATTAAGAATATCAGTTGTTGCACCTTTTGGCATTGATAATATTTGTGCATTATCTGTCGCCATATATTCGAAAATTTTTGATGGAATAACTGTTTTAAATAATTCACTATTCCGAAGAACAATCAATCCAACATCAGATAATTTAAGAAAATATGGAATATTCTTTTTCGGTTGAATTGGTAGTATTGTCACATTTGCTAAATTTAATTCTGATTTCATCTTTATAAGTTTCTCTCGTTCTGCACCATCACCAACTAATAAAAAATGTATATTAGAATTTTCTCTCAATAGATCCGCAGTTCGTAAAATCGTCTCTAATTTATGAGCTAATCCAAATGTCCCAATATACGAACATAAAAATTTATCTTCTTTATCAAAACTTGTATCAACTTCAATAACATTCTTAACTTGGCTCAAATCAACAGAATTAGGAATAACTGATATTTTATTTTCTTCAACGCCAATTCTTAACATATATTGTTTAAATGCATCGGTCAGAGGAATAATTTGTGTCGCAGATTTGTACATTTTCTTCTCTAAATAATACAAAAATTTAATTATTACATTATCTTTTTTCAATGCGCCAACTGCAGTAATGGAATCAGGCCAAAGATCTCTAATCTCAAGAATAAATGGTTTCCTCTTGAATTTTTTTATTATCGAACCTGCGAAACCACATAAAAACTGCGGACTTGTTGCGATAATTACATCAACATTTTTTACACGGAATGAAGCCCAAATTGACATAAAAAAATAAAAAATGAAGTTTAAAGCTCTTTTAATCTTTTGATTATTTGATGCTGAAATCGTCTTTACTCTAATTACTTTTATTCCATCAATTTCATCTTTGGTAAATAATTTATTCTTATATCCACCAAATATTTTTCCTCTCGGATGATTTGGGTAATTTGTAATTACAGTAACATCAACACCCTTTTTCTGCCATCTTTTAATATGTTCGTAAGTTCTATTTGCACCGGCAGCGATTTCCGGTGGGAAAAAATGTGTCAGAAATAATACATTAGTCATTAATAATTGCCTGTAAAAATATTTGATTACCTATTTTTATATCCCTTTTATTCATTTAAATTATTATCCATTAATATTTTTATTCCACTAAAATCACAAACACATGAATTTAATAAAAATTTACATATTTTGCAATATTAATATTTAAAAGCGATTATTAAACTATCTCAATAATCTCTGTTACAATTTTGACATAATTATTAAAATCACCTTTTACAATTACAGTTTTTTGTTTCTCTCTTTGATACATTGCAGGGTAATAATCAGTTTCAATTATCTCAAACTTATTCCTGAATTTAATTTTAACAACATCATTTATGATAATTCCATCTGATAATTTTTCGATACGATTCTCCGGATGAATATGAAAATATTGTTTTAAATCATGACTTCCTTTCGATTGCACAATATCTGTCATCACAATTTTATCTCCAACTTTTTCAATCTTTCGCTCTTGTCTATATTTTTTATGTTGAAAAGTGCAAATGATTTCATCTTTTGTTATTTTGTCTATTCCAACATTTCCTCGATAGCCAACACGAAAAGTATCCCACATTTCGGCTTGTTGAAAATCGTCTATTTGGATTGTATTATGTGCTTCAACTGATCTTGAATATTTTCTCTCTTCACATAAATTATAAGAATAATTTCCTGTATCTGTAAAAATTGGTTTACCTTTATGCCACAATAATATAGATAATTTATCTTGATGTGAATGAGCTGAATTATATTTCGGTGAAAATGGGGAATTAATTAACATAAGTTTCAAATGATTATTTTTAATCAATGGATTTATTGTTGAATTTATATTCTTGACATTGAGATTAAAAACTTCGGAATATTTCTTTAAATTTCTATAATTAGAACAATCTTGATAATTGACATCGCCCACAGGAATATACTTTTTAAAATACATTTTTTCAGCAATTGCTAAACCTTTTTCAATAACTTTTTTTAATTTGTTTTGGAGTTTCTCTGTTCCGTTTATCTCATTATTCTTAATTAGATTTAGCATATCAAGAGAATCTTTTATGGAAAGTGCATGGTAAGTCGAAGAGTATTCAAAATGAAATCCGGATTCATCAAATTGCTCATCTAACTGTTTTTCTAAATTTTTAATTGACCAGTTCATTATTTTCTTATCACGAAAAAAAACTCCCCAATAAAACAAACCAACAATATTCTTGAATAGATGATTTGCCATTAGATGATATTCTCGTTGTTTGAAAAGCCACTTCCCTTGTAAAAATAGTGAATCAATTATTTTTTTTGAAGGTTTTAAATTTTGTTCAGATAAAAAGAAAATCCAATTAACAATTCTTAATGAAATTGGATATGGTTGCCAGCCAACATTATTTGTAGATGGAATATTTTCATACATCCAATTGTCAACTATCTGAATTCCAAGTTTTCTATCACACTTTTTTAGAAAATCAAAATAGTGTAAATGATAACTTTTTAAATTGTCTCTTTTGTCAGACCAATTAATATTTTTTAAATATATTTTTTCATCAAATAATTTATATTCTGTTGATTCATTTTTTTCATTACTAATAGTAAGCTTTGGAATATTATACTTTTCATAGGAAATCTTTACCGAAAAAATCTTCAAAAAAAGTTTGTTAAATATCAAAATAAATCGCCAAATTATTTGAATAATTTTCAAATGTTCGATTGTACTTAAATATTTAATTATATTCATAAATTATTTCCTAAAATCTATATGATTAAAAATGTTAGTAATTTTGTAAACATTCAATAAGCTTTATAATTATTTTTTCACTCGCTTGCCCAATGCCAAATAAATGACTATAATAATTGATTATAGACATTCAATAATTTTTCTTCTTCTCTAGCCCAATTATATTTTTCTTCAACAGCTTTTCTCCCATTTTTCCCCATTTGTTCAGCTTTCATTGGATTATTTATGACATAATTTATTGCTTCTGCTATTTCTTTTGGATCAAATGGATTGACACATATACCACATTTATTATCATCTACAATAGATTTCCATAATTTAATATTTGAGGAAATCACTGGAATTCCATTCGACATATATTCAAACATTTTAACAGGTAATGCATCTTGGTAATTTATTGTTGGATATAATGTTACCATTCCCGCTTTTGACCTTCCAAAAATTCTATTTATTTCGTCACGATTTAAATATCCAAGATAATTCACTTTCCCCCATCCGTTTGTTTTTTTTACTTCATTTTCAAAATCATTTCTATCAAAAGAACCAGCAATGTCTAATTTTATATTTTCTGTATACTTCATCGCAATAACCATTTCTTTTATTCCTCTGATTTTTTGCAAATTGCCAACATAACAAATCTCATTATTTTTTTCAACCCAAGAAGTTTTGTTAGAAAATTCACCTAATATCGGAAAATTATTTATATTTATGCTATTACTGTTTATTTTTATAAATTTCTTTTTAATAAATGGTGTTGCTGCAACAATATAATCTAATTTTTTACATGCATATTTCTCATATATTGCAGAAATTTTTGATAATATTTTTAATATTCTCTTATTTAAATATGGTTTCCCTAATAGTTGTTTTGGGAAATCTTCATGAGCATCAAATATTACCTTTTTCAATCTCTTTTTTAATTTTAATCCAATTGGAATAAGTTCGGGATCGTGCATATGATAAATATCACAATCTAATTCTATTGATTTTTTATAAATATTTTTTGGTGTATTAAGTATTCTTTTTAATCTACTATTTTCTTTCCCTACATCATAAATATTGATTCCATTTTTTATTTCATCGCCTTTTCCATCTGCAACAATTAGATTCACATCATAATATTCACTTAAACTTTTGCATTCTTTCAAAAATATTCTTGTGTCATACCTTGGATGAGCTGATGTAAGATGACATATTGTAATTTTTCTCTCCATTGAATCTCCTATACATAAATTGTTTGATAATCTATTTTTTCAATAATTGATTTTTAATAATAATCAATTTTATTTTAGCTATAATATTATCCAACCAAAAATAATTTAATTTTCTATAAATAAAAAATGTTAAAAATATGATTAAAATTGAAATTAATATTTTTACAAAAACTAGTGATATCAATGAATCTATTTTTATAATCGTATTAAATATTAAAAATAAAATAAAAACAATAAAAAACCAAGACATTGCAAAAATATTTTGTTTGTTGAACAACACAACACCCGTTTTAATTTTTAGAAAATAAATAGAACTAACTCCAAGCATTGCCAAACTAGAACCGAATGCAATTGTTAACCCAAGCATTCCAAAAGAATTTAAAACAATTAATAACAATATCACAAAAACCATTGTAAATAAACTCATAATTGTAATAATGTTAGAATATGGGAAATTTTCTAATCCATCTAATACACTTCTTATTATTACAAATGATATAAAAAAACCAATCGCTGGACTGAAAGACATTAAATAATGACCAACACTAATATATTTTTCTCCAAACCATAAAAAAATTATTTCATTAGAAAATAAAAATAAAAAAGCACTTAGTAAAAACGGCACTGAAAAAATAAAATTAATAATATCTTGGCTTCTATTTCTTATATATTCGTCATTAGTGAAAAATTTATAATTGGAAAATCTTGGAAGAAAAAGTAAATTAAAAGGTATCCCAAATAACATAAATAGATTAGCCACAGAAATAATAATACCAATATGAGCAGCAACTGTTAAAGAATAGTAATTTTGAGCTAAAAAAATTGGTAAAAAGAAAATCGCCGAGTAAAAGAATCCGCTTGGTAATCTTGATATTCCATAATATAAATAATTTTTAATTTCTGTTTTACTTTTCAAAAAAAAATTAAATGTCTCTTTTATACTAAATTTATTCTTGACATTCACTATCAATATGATAATATTAAAACCAATGATTAATGCTGAATAAACAATAAAATAATAAGCAAAAATATTGTTTGTAGTAACATTAAAAAGAGCAAATAACAACATAACAATTATTGAAAATAAATGAAAAGTTGGATTTATTAAATTCATTATTTTAAATTTACTATTTCCCCTCCAGTAATTAGAACTAATATTTTGAATACTATAAGAAAAAAGGTAGATAATAGCTGATATAAATAAAAAACTGTATTGCGAATCCCCAAAAAATATTTTACTCAATTGATTCTTGAAAATAAATGATAACAAAAAAACAAAAATAAATAAAATAAAAAATGAAGTAAAAGTTAATAATAGCCAATTATTACTTTCGTATTTTTTTTGTGGTATGTATTTTGCCAAGCTCATACCTAAATTCATTGTTACAATAGCAAAACCTATTTGTCCAATTCGCTTTGCAATTAGGAATGCACCAAATTGTTCTTCACTAAAAACACCGGCAATAATTTTTAACGATAATACACCAAAAACGGCAGTGGCAAATTGCGAGATATAAGTTCCTGTTAAATCTTTTGTGAATGTATTTTTTGACATTAATTTTCAATAATTCTTTATTTATTAAATTTCTTCCACCATCGCTCATCAAAATATACATAGTATAAACTAAATATTAATGAAACAATAAAACCAAGTATTACGATTTTTGATTTTTTCGGTTTATATTTTAATTCTGGTCTAACTGCTTTATCTAATATTTGGAAAGTTGGAATATCTTTTGCTTCTTCAAT
>JAYEHX010000032.1:0-5032 GCA_034659735.1 Fidelibacterota bacterium
TGAATTATATATATAAGAATATTTATTTTTTTCGGAAATTGAAAAATTATTTCATATATTCAAGCGGAGAAAAAAGAGGATTTTTGTATGAGAAATAATGAAGTATTACTTTTAGTAAGAACATTGCGGAAATTGTTAGGGCGAGGTGTAAATCCAAGTATAATCAATATTTTAAAAAAAACTCATCCTGCGGATATTGCATTACTTTTTAGGTCATTTACATTTGTTGAACAGAAAAAAATATTTTCATTAATTTCTGAAATTGAAAAAAAGGCAGATATTTTATCGGAATTAGATGATTCATTGGCACTTAATTTATTTTTATCATTGAATAAGAGTGAGATTGTAAAAATATTTGGTAAGATGGATTCAGATGATGAATCAAAATTAATTCGTCTATTACCTGAAGAAAAGCGAGATGAATATTTTGCAATAATGAAAGAGAGTGAATCTTTAGAAATGGTTGCAATGATGGAATATCCGGAAGAATCTGCCGGAAGTATGATGAATATTAATGTATTTCATTTATTGGAAGATTGCACTGTTGCTGAAGCCATAGAACAGATAAGGAAAAGCATAGATACAGAATTAGTTTTTTATTTATATGTAGTTGATAAGCGGAAACATCTTGTTGGTGTGATTTCATTGAGACAATTGATATTAGTTTCGCCACATAAAAAATTGAAAGAGATAATGATTGAGGATATTGTAACTGTAACTCCTGAGACGGATCAAGAAGAGGTTGGAAAAATCGCTTCGAAATATAATTTTTTGGCAATTCCGATTGTTGATAATGAATTTAAATTGCTTGGAATTATAACGGTTGACGATATTATAGATGTTATGAGAGAAGAGGCA
Source organism: Fidelibacterota bacterium (assembly GCA_034659735.1). Lineage (GTDB taxonomy): Bacteria > Fidelibacterota > Fidelibacteria > Fidelibacterales > Fidelibacteraceae > TCS52. Next base: position 859 of record JAYEHX010000032.1, read on the forward strand.
ACGGAAGATTTGCTTCAAATGGCAGGAGCTGGAAAGGATAGTGATATTTTATTTAAATCTGCTTGGAATTCAACGAGAACTCGGTTTCCTTGGCTTTTTGCTACTTGGATTGGTGGATTAATAGCCGCGGTAATTATTACTAATTTTCATGATTTGTTGACAAATTTTATTATACTTGCATCTTTTTTGCCAATTATTGCAGGAATGGGAGGAAATATAGGAACACAAACTTCGACTATTATTACACGGGGTTTGGCTACCGGCAGAATTAGTTTAGATGGGGCTTGGAAATTGATTTTAAAAGAAATGGGTATTGGATTAATGTTGGGTGGTTTTTATGGTATTATTTTAGGTGTTGTTGCATATTATTTCTACGATGGAGCCGATATCTTTATGAGTTTGGCAATTACACTTGGTATTATGATAGCAATGTTGCTTGCGGTATTTACAGGGTCAGTCACTCCAATTATTCTTGAGAAAATAAAAATAGATCCAGCAATTGCAACAGGTCCATTTGTCACAACAACTATTGATATTATTGGTATTATGATTTATTTGTCAATTGCAACTATTTTAAGTAAGTATATAATTGCATGAGAATTTATTTAAAAAAAAATAATAGAATTAAATATTGTTTACTTTTATTTTTTGTATTCCAAGTAATTTTATTTGGGAAAAGCGAAAATTATGAAGTGTCTTTCTTGGGAATACCTGTTGTTGATGTAGAAATTTCAGAAATTGAATTAGCGAATCATTCAAAGAAAATAACTTTTCATACTAAAACCAATAGTATTTTCTATCTAATTTATAAAGTTGATAATTATTATACAATGATTTTAGATGCAAATTATAAGAGTGTAATTTCTTATTCTAAAGAGATTGACCAAAAAGGTTTTAAACAATCATATCAAGTTATTTTTAAAAATGATTCTGCATATTATAGTAATGGATTGAAAGGAAAGTGTAAATTACCAGTCCAAAATATACTTGGATTAATTATTGAATTACAATATTTAAATGCTGAGGAAGTCGATAATTCTATCATAGAACACGAGGGTGAAATATATAAATCAAGTGTAAAAAAAGTCATAGATGAATCGAATAAAAATCATACGACATACCAACTCATAATGGATAAAATTGGCGGAAAAAAGTTTTTGGAAGAGACAGATATTTATTCATGGAAAATCGCCGATTCCACAGCAATTAGAAAAGTAATTTATTCAAATAAAAAACCATTAATAATTGGTGCAAAATTTAAGTTTGGGAAATTGACTTTGTCTGCAAAAAGAGTAGAAGCGGTAAAGTAAATCCCTGCTGTTTTTTATAAATATAAATGAATTTAAAGTTATTTAACTTTTTTAATATAAGAATTGCTTATTATAATGTTGCTACTTGAACCATTTCTATCTGAAACTATTAGTGTAATATTTTCATAGAGACCACTTTGTTCAAAATTAGGAAGCCAAGTAAAAGTTGCTGTACCATTTTGATTGTCAATAAAGGTTGCTCCTGTTGGCAAATTTTCCGAAGTCCAAGTAAGCGAGTCATTATCAATATCTGTTGCTTCAATATTTAATACGAGTGAATTATTTTCTAAAATGGTTGTATCACTTATATTTGAAGATATTTCCGGAGGATGATTTTTATTTGTATAATATTTATAGTTATTACCGGAATTTGTGTTATAATTTATTGTCATTAAGTCGGTAAAATTATCCAGATCATTATTTAAGCTCCAAGTTGCGGTAGTAGTAAAAGCATAATATTCAATTATCGTACCACGAGCCAAATTATCTGTTATTATTTCTGCAGAATAAGTCGTGTCATTTACATTTGAAGTTAAAAGGAAATTATCATTTGTCCAGTTATCAGAAGTGTATCTAATGTAAATATTTTCTTCTGTTGATTTTGATTCTGAAATTATAATATTTACATTTTGAGTGTCAGAATTTGCGAAATATGCACTATCCGAAAATGTTCCAATTTGTTCGATACTATTAATATCAATTGGAGAATTTGAAAGTGTCATAATTCCTATTGGTAAATTTGTATTGTAATAATCACTTGGTTTTTCAATGTTGAGATAAGTAAAATTTTTCAAATTTGTTGAATCTTTCCAAATTGCATTTTCACCATTTGCTTCGATATTCCATTTCACATCGTAACTATTAATCCAATATCCGTTGCCCCATTGATGAGTATAACTATTGTCAGTTGTTAATTTGAATTCATCTTCAAAATTCGGTGAGATTGTAATTCCATAATATTCTGTTGCACCAAGATTCTCTTTTAAGATAGCTTTACTATTGGAATCGAATGTCCATGTATTATGGTCACCTACAACATAGATAGTATCTTCAGAAAGGGAGATTGTTGTGAATGATAAAATCACAAAGAGTAATATTAAAAAATTTGTCTGTTTATTTTTTTTCATTTTAATAACATTATTTTTTTTGAAAAATTATTTTTATTTGTTATAACTTTGATAAAGTATATTCCCGAACTAAAATTCATTGCATTCCAATTAAATTTATATTTTCCGGGTTGAATAGATCCATTATATATCTCACTAACTTTTCTTCCATTGATGTCATAAGCAATGATTCTCAAGTTGTCGTTTTCAGGAATATCCAATTGAATTGTGCAAGTCGGATTAAATGGATTTGGGTAGGGTGGATATAGTTTAAAACTTTCAGGAATATTGTTATCGGTAATTGTTGTTTGAGTAGAATCTGCAATTGTAATTGTTATATCGGTTGTATCGCTTGCTCCAATAAGAAAAATCGAGAACAAAAAGATAAACAAAAATAGATATTTAAAATATTTCATAATATCTCCTCAGTTATTTGTCTATTGGGCTTGGAGTTGGTTCAGGTTTAATTGCCATAGATTGACTTGCACCATTTTCATCATTCACAATTAGTAAAATGTCATTAAAAGTTCCTGCTTGAGTAAATGACGGTGTCCAAGTGAATGTAGCCGAATTATTATTATTGTCTATGAATGTTGCACCGGTTGGAAGATTGTCTGATTGCCAAGATAGTGAATCGCCATCTACATCTGTTGCAGTGACGGTAAATGTTAATTCTGCACCTTCCGTTCCATTTTTATTGCTAACAGAAGCAATAACGGGTGCATCATTAAATCCATTTACGACGACTTTAAAAACTTGTTCATCAGAGCCACTATTTCCATCATCTGCTGTTACTGTAAATGATATTGAGTCGGAAGTAAAGTAATTATGTGCGGGAACTAATGTTAATGTATCATTAGAAATAGTTGCAGATACAGTTTCTGAAGTTCCACCGGAAACGGAAAAAGTAATTGGGTCTGTATCGCTGTCTGAAGCGGAAACGATAACTATTTTCAAAGTATCTTCGGACATTGTTTGGTTTGCGATAGGGGTGAGCACAGGAGCATGATTAGTCGTGACGAGTAGGATTCCATTTATATTTGTGCTACCGTCGTAAAATCCGCCACCGCTTCCACTATATCCACCATATTTATAATTTGTGCTGTCGAGAGAAAATCTACTTGCATAATAATATGTTCCATCTGAACTAATTTCATTTCCAAGGTCTATTTGATATTCATCGTTATTTCCGTTGTCAGTATTATAAGTGGCACTTATCCAAGTCCAGCCACCGCCTGCAGGATCTGAATCTGTAGAAGAATATCCAATCCAAGCATTAATATGGTCTCCTTCTCCTGTTGTATCGGTTATACCATCTTCGAAAACCCTCGCATACACGGTCAAGTTTTCACCAAGTGATATTGTGTCGCTTGCAGGATATTGTAGATTACACCAATCGACATCGTTATTCGTTACTGTAATTGTAAAAATTGTGGAATCAGTTGCAGAAAATGCTATTGAACTGATTAATGCAAAAAAAAGCAATGGTTTGAATAATTTAAGTTTCATAATAATTTCTCCTTTTTATTATGGTTAATGTTATAAAAAAATAAATTAATAAACAAGAAAAAAATGCCCACCAAAAGATGAGCATTTTTTTATTCACTACTTTAAATTAATAAAGCAAATTCAAATAGTATTATTTCATGAATACCATTTTTTTGATATCAGAATATTTACCTGCATTTAATTTATAGAAGTAAATACCTGTTGATACCTGTGCTCCAAAATCATTTGTTCCATTCCATACTACTTTAT
>JAYEHX010000033.1:0-18528 GCA_034659735.1 Fidelibacterota bacterium
CCCAAATCCATTTAATCCGAAAACAACTATTAAATATGATATTATTAATGATAGCTTTGTGAAGTTAAATATTTATAATTTAAAAGGTGAAAAAGTAAAAACGCTTGTAAATAAAAATCAATTAAAAGGAAAATATTCAATTGAATTTGATGGAAGTAATTTAGCAAGTGGAATTTATTTATATGTTATGGAAGTTGGGAATAAGCAATTCACAAAGAAAATGATTATGTTAAAATAAAAAAATAAAAAATGGAGATAAAATTATGAGCGTAGCCAACAAAGTTAAAAAAACATTGGTGATTTTATTTATTGTTTTACTATTAATTATCAGTTGCAAAAAAGAGCAAAATAAAAGAATAGAAATTAAAAGAGAAATTTATATTACGGGTTCTGATACAATTATAACAACAAAAGAAGTATATATTGTTAATGATTCAGACACGATTCTAATGAAACAAGGAACAAAAACAGCCGTTACTGATTCTACTAAACAAAATAAAGAGAATTTTCGCGAACATAAATCTATTCATCAGATAGAATGGGAAGAACATCAAAAAGATACAATTAGTAAAAAATAAACAATGTGATATTTCTCATAGTTTTTATAGAATTTATTATTTATATTACGGCGAAAATTGAACGAAATGTAAATTTAAAAAAGGAGAGCAAAATGAAAGGGAAAGTATTTTTAGTAATGATGATTGTTGTTTTGGTAGTATTTACCGGTTGTTTGTTTGATGATGATGGTCCATCTGATGCCGATAAGATTCAAGCCCAATCAAAGGTTTTAGAAGCAAATGCTGAGATAGTTACATTCTATGATGAGTTGCAAGGAATCGAGGATGATAGTTTGATGTTGGAAGCAGTGGAAAACTTTGATTTTGAAGCTGTAAATGTACTTTATAATGAAGCTTTGGAATATGACCCTAATAATGAAGAAGCATTATTTGGTGAAGCACTTAGTGGTCTATTGGCTATTTCTAACAACGAAGAGTTCAATACTATGATGGATGAATTTGAAACATATTTTGAAGCAAATCCACCATTTGAAGTATCAGGAAGTATTTTAGGAAAAAGTTTGTTGGGTATGACATTTAAGCCACAGAAAAATATTTTATTACCAACAATTTCAATCGAAAAAACTACACAATTGTTATCAAAAATAAGCGATGCGGATGTTCCGCAATTTAGTGAAGTACAAGAATTGATTAGAACTGTAATTATACCTCGTATTAATACAAGTATCACAAATATTCAAAAATTAGAATCAAATTCTGATTTTAGTTTTATTGTTGAAGTTGCCGTAGGAGATACTACTATTAATATTGAATTTGATTTGACAGAAGTTTATATGGTAGATGCCGGATTACAAGGTATGAAAGGAGAATTTACAACAGCACTTGCATATAATTTAGATATAGAATCTTATGATGATGCTGGAATGGTAACTGCACTTACATTAGGTTCTGATTTTCTTGCTTTAAATAGTGGCGGAGCAGCTGATTTGTCAAATGCATATTCTGCAATCAATACAGGATTGGAAAAAGTTCAATCTGCTATAGATTATTTTAAAGCAGAAACCGATGACCAAAGTGATGATGTTATTCCAAATGATGATGAAGGTATATTAGAAGGATTAGAAGATATTGAAGAAGGATTAGAAGAAGCAAATCAAGCATATACAGGAAAAGTTTGGGTTGATTATCCGTATTCAACTATAGCTGATAGTTTCCAAGTAGAGATTAAAAATATTTTCATTAATCCAATAAATGATTTTAAAGCAATGGTTCCACCATATACAGTTACCGCGGGATTAGATACTTCATGGTATTGGAATGGAAGTGAAGAGGTAATGGACTTAGTTTCTTATTATCCAATTATCACCTGGAATCAAAATTCATATTCTGAATGGTTAAATGCATGGCCGGATCCAACATTTAACGGCATTTTTTGTAATTTTACGACTACGGAATTAGAAAAATTAATGTATTTATCTGAAGATGATTGGAAGAAAGTAATGGATTAAATTCTATATAATTAAATTAGAATAAAAAAAGCCGATTAGTAATAATCGGCTTTTTTTTATTGTCGAAATAAATATTGTTCTAAAAATAATATCTGATGGAAAGTGCTCCATCACCCATTAAACCGTCAGTTCCAAAAATATTAAATGCTGGCTTAATATCTAATCCGATATTGACAGGTATCTCTGTCAAATTGTATTCAATTCCAAGTATTGCATCGGCTCCAATTACAAGATAAGAATTATTATCACTTGCCCATGCCACATTATTCCCGGAATAAAGCCCAACATGTGCACCAAATCCGTAATACCAATTTAGATTCTCAATTTCAAATGGAAATTTATTGATTTCAAAAAGCCCTGTCAGATTTATACCCTGCCATCTTGTAGCTACTATTCCTTCGAGTGATACTTTTTCACCCATGAAATGTTTTACTGTTGCACCACTTGGACTTCCTCCTCTTAAACCAACTGCTGTATTATAATCTCTTGCAAATCCAAAAGATAGAACTATTAGTAATATCACCGCTGTTTTTAAAATTTTTTTCATTTTTTCTCCTATATTTATGTTTATGATATACATACATTGATTTTATAATACAAGTTTTATGTTTTTGACAAATGATTTATCAATTTTTGTAATCTGTAAAAACATAATTAAAAACTGAGAGAATTATTGGGATAACTCGTTAATCGTTTTATCGTTCTTTCTATTTCTAAATTTATTTTTGTTGTATCAGTTATATTTTCATTAATCTTTCCCAATTCACTTATAATAAATTCACTATTTTCTGAAAAACTATACCAACCCAATGCTTCGATAATTGCTAATCTTACTTTTTCTTTTTCTTCTGAGTCCTTGACAATTTCTAGCAATTTAGTAATAAATTGAAAATATTTATAACTTCTAAATGTTCTTATTGAACTTATCCTTTTTTTGTCAGATAAGTTTTTATCTTGAATGGTTACAATCAAATCATTAGCTCGACCCCTTGAATTTTTATACAGATGATTGATATATTTACTTCCTTTATTTTGAATACTTTTTGGTAGTTTTTCTACATAAGCCATACATTGTTCGTGAACAATAGAATCTGTACACATAAAAGCAAGCGAATTTTTGGCAGAGAAAGTAACTCTTTTCGAATGATCGTTAAATATTGTTTCTATTAATGGTTGCAGATATTTTTCTTTCCCAATTTCTCCCATCCAAATAGCAGACATTCTTCTAATGTATTCAGAGGGGTCATTAATTGAAGTGAAAAGAATTTTTTCAAATTTTTCTGAATGAATATTTGCCATACATTTTAATGTTTCAGTTCTAACATTAAAAGAAATATCGGTATTGTAAATATCAATTAATTTTGATTCAAATTTTTCTTTTTCTAAATCAAATATTTTTTTTATTGCTAAAGTTCTTAGTACTGGATCATTATTATTTAACAATTTTTTGAATGATTGTTTATTATTTTTTGATAACAGTTTTGACAAATTAATTCCATTAGAATTTAAGAAATGAAATGTTGGATCTCCGATTATGTGCGATTCCAAGTAATTATTGAATTTATGCCATTCACCAATTCTTACTCCATAATTTAATATTCCCAACAATTCATTACACCAAATATTTTGTTTTACATTTACAGAATTTGCAATCCCGACAATCGTTTTACCATTACCAAAAACATAATTCCCTGCAATATAAGGCGATTTAATAAATGCACCGTTATAACATTGATCAAAAATTATTAATTTTGCTTGAGGAGAAATATCGTTTACATCATCAGAGTAAATATCAAGTTTTGCGGAATAGAGCGAATCCACAATTATCATTGAATCGTCAAATGCACCTTCAAACCATTTTTCCGGAATATTATAGGTTTCCATATAATGGTTTTTATATTCAGCAACTGATTTCTTTCGTCTCTTTGCATATCTCATTTTGCTTCGAAGAAAAAGTTTAATCGCCTCAACATTTTGACCGATCGAACTTGATGTTGGATATCCTAACAGATATTGAGTGTCCGCACCACCATGTGCATGAAAAATTGCCATATCTAATTCTTCTTTCTGTAATTCATTAAGAATAATTTTCTTCATATTATTATCCATAGAATGAAAATAACTTTTGATTCTTCCTGATGAATAAAAAAGTTGAGGGAATTGCTCTCTCAAGAAAAAAGATAAATTTTCTTTTGCTGCTAATGATTCTGAAACATAACCATGTCCCAAATAAGTTAAAACATTGTCTAATTTTTCTTGTTTTGATTTTTGTTCAGAAACTTTCAATAAATATTTTTCTATTATTTCATATTTTGAAGAATCAGTTGTTGGGGATTTTATTCTTCCACTATAAATATTTTTTTTCACATATTGTGGAGATTTGTGGCTTAAAGAATAATAAAAAAGTAATGTATTAGTCGTATCTTGTTTAATGAAATCAAACTTTAAATCGAAATCATCATAGAATCTATCTGAAGGAACGGATGTTCTTTCCAATGTAAATCTCCGTTGATCAATTTTAAAAGCCGATGTCAAATGTTGAGCATCTCGAATCATTGGAATTGGAATATCGCCAATAAATACAACACTTTGCAAATTTATTTCATCATGTAAATCGACAATTATTTTTTTTATATCTTCCGGTGATTGCCATTTTTTCACAAATAATTTTGTTTGCATACCATCATTATTTACGGCACTACAATATTTATCTACAGCTCCGTTTGTATTTTCATAGGTCAATGAATCTACAAAAACACCCAAAAATTGGTTGTTTTTTTTCTTACTACATCCCAACAATATTATTAATAAAGATAAAAATAATATTATGCTTTTAAAGTTTTTCATAATTTTAGTTCCTTTGTAAAATTAAATTTATTGAAAAATATTTTCTATTATCAAGTGAGTTTATATTTTTATCATTATTCAAAATGTAAGAATATTTCCCTTCAACAATATAAATGATAGATTTATTAGATTTAAGCGAAAGATTTATTTTAAATGTATAAACATCAGTACTTGTCGAATAATATTGCTCCTCTTCCTTTGTTATTGAATTGTAATACCAACCTGTCAAATCATCGTAAATGATAATATTGTCTGGAGTAATAAAATTTGCCAACAGGAAAATATGAGAATTAATTTTGCTTGAAATATTGTAAATAATCTCTGTTGTTGCATTCAATGATGACGATGGAAAATATTGTAAAAGTCCCGCAAATTTATCAACTCGCTTAAAATTATTGAGAGAGTAATACATACCGTGTTTAATGAATATTTTTTTTGCAAGATTATAATTGATTCCCAATCCATTTGATAATTTACTTTTTTCATATTCATAAGTTTCGATATCCCAAGAAGAATATTTAGCAGATTGTTTATTTAAATTTGCAGATGAAAATATACTAAATCCGATTTTTTTTGAAGTTAATTTTAATTCCACATCATATAAAAAACGATTTGAATACCAACTACCTTGATTTTCAACATCTGCTCCGCCGTCTTCATTTTGTGCTGTTGCATATTCATATTCAGTAGATATTATTAATCTTTTTGGGATTTTAAATTTTATCCCACAAGTATATCCTTCCAATACCACCAATCGCTCTTCGCTCGTTTCACCATAATAAATAAATGGATTATCCATATTTCTGATTTTTATAAATATTGGTGTCAATCCTTGCTCCAAACTGTATTTCGATGTTTTCATATTTTCTTTAAAATTAAAATACTTTCCATATATTGTTGAAATAGTATTGTTAGTTTTTATTCCGGTAAATATTTTTATTGAAAAGTCGCTTCTGTTTATTATTGTCTTGGGGAAAACCGTCTTTATCTGTTCATCCACATTGTAAAAAAATGAAGCTCCATAACTCCATCTATTTTCAACCACTTCATTTATAATATTTAAATTCCAACTTATTCCATTCAGTTTAAAATCTCCGACAGAACTATCGGCAATTAAAAAAGGCATTCCGGTATATGGCACTGTATTATGAACCCATTTTTTATTAGTAATTAATTGATTATGGTAGCTAAAATCACCGGAAATAAATTGTCCTTTTTTCAGATATTTTCCACCGGAAGCAGTGAGGGTTGAGTGATTCTTTTTTTCAGGTTCAAATGGTAATTTAAAATTTCCATTAAAGCCATCATATCGCAATGAATACTTTATAAATTTTTTATTCCCAAATATATTCCATAAAATATTATTATTGTTTACTATATTTAAATATTCATTATTGCAAGAATAATCATTTTCAGCAAACAGCAAACTTTGTGAAAAGAGTGTAATAGAGATAATAATTTTAAATATTAATTTTTTCATTTTATTTTATTCACATCATAATTGTAACCGATTGTTGCAGTATCTAATACTTGAAAATCTATACTGCTATTATTATTATCCATTAATATTGCTCTTCCATCTTCAAAATTATCAAGTTTTCTCTCAACTGTTTTTCCTTGGTACATTTCTAATCCGCCTGTTATCCCGCCGTCTATTGTGTCGTCTAATCTTTTATGATCCATTTCAGATAATTTATCCCGATATTCTACACCGTCAATTACAGCAGATTTCGGAAGTAATAAACAATCAAAAGTATCATATCCTAATGCAAAAGGATCTTTAACTTTCATTAAAACTATAGCATCATTCATAACCGAATAAAGAAAATCTATACCATATTTATGTTGAATTTGAATCATATTTGTTACATCCGGATTATCTACATCACCATGGTCTGTCACATAATATTCAAAATCAGCATTATGTAAATCTACACTACCAGGGTTTAATTCCGAATGATTTATAGCATCTTGAGCAATAATTACATATTCGCCGGGTGCTAATGGATAAGTCGTTCCGTCTCCGGGAAACATATATGAATGAATTGCATGGATAACATCTTCGTCTTTATAGCCATAGTCAACATCAGCAATCATCAAACTATCAAGATAAATTATTTCTGATGAATTATTATATATTTCTGTGAATTGGTCATGGAAATAATATGGAATTGGATTTGCAGGTGAACCATTATAATATATTTCACTAAATATTAATGTTCCCGGTTTAGAAAGTTTAAGTAATATTTTTATTTCAATTTCCTTATCTGTGTTGTTGAATAGCATCGTATCTTGAATTTGATTACTCAAAATCCATCTAATAGAATTGCCATTAACTTGTACTCCTTCTTCTTTAGAAATATTTTTAGAAACTGTTATACTATAATTATCGGGTAATAAATTTTCAAATATTGCCACTCCGCCGGAATCGGTTGTTGCTTCTTTTTGTTCTGAATATGAAATTGAATTTATATATACTTTTGCATTATTTACTAATGAATCTCCCGACAATGTTTTAGTAAATATTGATGTGTCAATTGCCACTACTTTCAAAGTTATTCTCATTGAATCCGGTTTTACAATATCTTCGACACAAGATAAAAATGCAAAAATAACAATTAAGAATAACAGAATATTTTTTATATTTTTTTTCATTTAAACAACTCATCAATTTTGCTACTAAATTCTATTCCAAAATATAAGTTAGGATTTTCTTTTGTATATGATTCTGTTGGTGTTCGCTTTCTTTTATATAGCGGATGTGAATTAAAAATATTATTTACATAAAAGGATACTTCCGATCCCCTAAAAATCGACTTGCTTACTCGCAAATTAAAAACCCAAATGTTTTTCCTGTTTTCTACTTCATACATATATGATGGTTTTACTCGCTTAAAAATTGCATCTAAATTTTGGCTTCGTTCCGTTGAGGAAAAAAATGTAAAATCACCATGGTCATTTATATATCCAACTGCAAGTGAATCATCTAAATTCACATACCAATCTTTTTCAAAAACAACTTGTTGTGCCATAATAGTTATCCAAGCCCCCAGCTCTTTCAACATAAAATCAACCTTATAATTAATGATTAAATCTTCAGAAATCATATTTATTGGATTCCAAAATGGTTTTATATTGTTTTCGTAGGTGCTATCAACACGAAAAATTGATGCATATTCGTAAGTATCATTTTTATAACTATATGTATTATTGTAAGCCCCTTCAATTCTTAATTTCATATCTAAAAAATTTAATTTTTTTGTTTGCATGGATATTTCCAATCCTTTAGATGCAGTATTTAAAGAATTTTCATAGATACTAAACGAAGTAAAAACAGAATCTTTAATAAATTTATTTGAAGTGTCGGGCCAATTTGGATAATCATATTTATATTGAAAAATAGGAATAATTTTTGAACTAGCAAATCCGTTATAAGTATTATTATAATATCCGGTAATGCTAAAACCAATATTATTTAGTTTATGGTCTAAACTAATTTCTCTTTTAATTTGATTACTCGCATGCAAATCGGGATTGCTTTTGTCATAAACATAGGTTGAAACAATCACTCTTCTTAATGAATCTACATCATTATATTCATTGATATCATCTATATCAAAATATAATTGATTTGGATATAACATAGATAGTGAAGGTGATTTTGATGTTTCACCATAACCAATTCGCAATTGTGTGTTCGTTCCAAAAAATAAAGATAAATTAATTCGCGGACTAAAAAAATCTCCGTGTTTATTGCTAAAAAAATTATCTTGTCCATAGGAATCATATCGTAAACCAAGATTTAGTTGATAATATTTTTTATTTTTATCTTGAATTTTATTTTCGAAATATAAACTACTTGTCGTCAATGCCGGAATATCATCATATTTTCTTGGTCGTTCTCTTTTATTATCATTAATTCTCGGTGGTCTATTTGCTTCATAGATTCTTCCGGAACCATCATTAAATTCATTTTTTAATGTCATTCCAATTGAAATTTTATGGTCTAAAAAATATTTCATAGAATTTGTATATTCAACATTTGTATAACTATTGCAAGCTCGGCCTTTTACATTTAATTCCGATAAATAGTGTTGAATATATTCACCTTCTTTTGTTCCATTTGTCATCATATCTGTAATGTATGTGTTATCAACAGTTACTAATTTTTTGACAAACGAATTTTGATTATTTGAAAAAAACGAGTATGTAAAATCTATTTTCTGATTTTCTGTAATTATGTATTTGCTATTGTGAATATATCTTAAAATATAGTCGCGGTTATATTTTTCTGTTAGCATCAAATCACCTTCTCGTAAACCGTGCTCGTCAAATGAACGAGTATAATATGCTTTGTTACTCATTCTAATTTTATTTTTGAATAGATGATTTGTAAATGTTAGTTGTCCTGCTACTCTTGAATAATTTTTATCAGGAACTCTTATATCTCTAACACTGTGTGCATAATTAAAGTTATAATCCAAATGTTGTTTAAATAATTTAAATCCACCTCCCAAATTAATTTCCTGATTTTGAAAATTATATTTATATTTTATACGATGATATTCTTGCCCTGATTTTGTTTTTACCTTAACAACTCCTGATGTCAAATCTCCATATTTTGATGATGGAATTCCTCTTATTATCTCTACTTCTTCAATATTATCTGCTGGAATTTGTCGTAAATCTATACCGGAATTTTCGGTAGTTAATAATTGCCCGGAGCTTGTTGTTGTTTTTGTATCAATTTGCATGTTGGCATTATTAGAAATAGGAACATCATCTAATATAATTTGTGTTCCAAAACTCACATTTTTTTCTGCAGAATTATCACTTGCTTTTGTTCTTATTGTTGCTTGTTTTTTACTCTGCAATCCGGGATTTTCAAATTTTTGTCCGGGGACAAGTTGCATAACATCGCTTAAACTACTTGCTTGAATATGTTCGATTTCTCCGGAGTTTATACAAGTTTTACTTTCTGAATATGATTGTAATAATTCTTTCTCTGCAACTACAGTAATACCACCAATCTGAAAATATTCAAGAATCATTTTATAATTTTTTACTAAGTGATAATTGTTTTTTAATCGAATAGGTTTTATGATTTTTTTATATCCAATGAAGGAAATTTCTATTGTATCTTTTCCTGCACTTGACTTTATAAAATAATATCCGTCTTTATCGCTAACTGTTCCAACTGATTTGTTTTTTAATAATATATTTGCACCCACCAATGGTTTCCCTTTTTCATCTATTATTCTACCCTTTATCACAGCAGAATAGTTTATTGCATAAATCTGTGTAATAAATAATAGAACGAATAATATTTTTTTTAAATGGTGCATAATTTTATTTTTGATAATAAGAAAAGGGAAGGTAAAATTTTCACCTTCCCTTTTTCAATAACTTATTTTGCTTCTTTTACAATCGGTTTACCTGCGAATTTAAAAGTATTTTTAACTATTTTTGGTGGTTTATCTGCACCAACGAAGAGTTCCAAATTAGGTTTTAAAATTCTCTCATGAATTTCTTTTGCAGTCACTTGTGTTGGGTCAAAATAAACTTGTAAAACCGGTTTATTTGTAAAAACTGTTTTAACTCTAACAGTTCCATCAAAAAATGAAATATGACTCGTCAAATAATTTAGACGACTTTTTAATTTTTCTGCCATTGGAAATCCAATTTCAAATATTTTCAACTTAGATAAATCGTAAGAATCATATTTGTTGAAAACCATATTAAAGCCGGGAAAAAATTCTTGAACAAAAGTATTATAATCAATTTCTCGAATTATTTCACCTTCACCTTCGCAATCAAAATCAACTTCTACTTCTTGTTCGCCTTCTTTTGTCACTTTAATATATGTTTCTTTTTCTATAAGCTCTATGATTTCAGTTGAAGTTATTTTTCCTGGGATGAAGACGATTTCAGTAATTACCGGTTCACCAAAATTTGTTGATAATCCATAAATTGCATCGTTCTTTCTCAACATTCTAATCAAGTCATAATTATCATAAGTATCAAATAATCCATCAACACCAATTTTTAAAACGGAGAATTTTTCAGGAATATCATCTTTTTTTGCTAATCTTAATTTAAACTTTTCAGGGTTAAAGATTGCCTCTTTTACACCTTTTGCATCAATAACATCAGCATTATAATGAATTTGAACTTTATGTGCACTTGCCCAAGCATCTACTCCTACAATCCCTTTTGTTCTTTTCAATTTGTTTGCCAACGAACTTGCACTTCCCCAACATTTGATTGATTTCATATTTTCCATTTTCATTTGCTTTACAGTTTCCAAAGAATCATATCCGCCCCATCTTTCTGAAAGAGTTGAAAATTCAAAATTCTTTGAAAAAATAAATGCTAAGATTACTAAAGCAACAACAACTATTGGCGTGATATATGCAGATTTAAATTTTCCTAATTTGATACTTTTATCAACTTTACAACTATTAACACATTCCATACATAAATTACAATCGGGATGGTCAACTACTTCATATTTATGAACTTCAATTCCTTGTGGACAATTGTTATCGCAAATTTTACAACTTGTGCAATAATTTTTATCTAACTTAATTTTGAACGGCGAAATAGAGAAAAATTTAAATCTAAATATTTCTGTAATTGCTCCCGATGCAGTAAGTGCTAATATTAGCCATAAAATATTTAAATCAATTCCAATCCATCTTATTATTAGATAAATAATAATAATTGGGATTGTAATAATAAAATTTGCAAAAATGTTTGAAAGAGCCGAAAGCGGACAAACATATTTACACCAGAAAAATTTAATTATTACTGATACTATTAATACAATAAAAAGTGATAACAAAACCATCCAAGGAACAGTATCATGGTCAAATCCACTAACTAACCCAAAATACGGATCGAATTTTTTACACCATAATTCACTTGAAGTAATTGTGAAATAGGCAGTAAAAAATAATAACACATATTTCCCAAGTCGTAAAACTCTATCTAATACACCCTTCAATGTGAATGAGATTTTCAACTTATCGCCAAGTTTATTTAGCCACTCTATGACCGTACCAATTGGACAAATGTAACTGCAGAATAATTTACCAAAAAACATAACCCCAACTGCGAGAGCAATTCCCATAAATAGTGCCACCGAACTCACGCTACAAGATAATGAACCAAGCCATAATTTACTTCCGAGCGACAATAATCCACCAAGTGGACAAACCTTTTCAAAATCAACGACAAAGCCGGTTTCCAGCATTTGTCTTATAACAAAATAAAAAATAACAGCAAGAATCGAGAACTGAAATAGCGGTCTAATTTTATTTTGAAAAAAATCTTTTTTCATAATATTTTCCTTTTTTTATTTTTCTCCAACACCAATGTTTCAAGATTTTTATAAATACTTTGCGACTTGGCGAGAGATATTCTTTCAAAAAAAATGGGAATATAATATTACAATATTCCCATTTGATATCTATCCAATTAATAATTGTTTAAAATTACTATTTCAAATAAACCATTCTTTTTACACTTACATTTTCATTCGTCTGAACTTTGTAAATATAAATTCCTGTTGCAACATTCTGACCTAAATCATTTGTTGCATTCCAATGTGCATCATAGAAACCTGCGTTAAAATGTGAATTTACAAGTGTAGTTACTTTTTGTCCTAACACATTATAAATAGAAATTGTAACATCGGTTGCTTTTGGTAAATCAAAACCAATCTTCGTAGTAGGATTAAATGGGTTTGGATAATTTTGATGTACTTTAAATGTTTCAGGAACTCCAACGATGCCTTCTCTAATTGCTACTTCACCAGTATTAGTTGCACCTGGTGTTGGTAGCATTTGAACCCAAGTAGATGTCCCGTCTCCAAATCTTCCATAAGATGTGTCAGTAATTTGGTCACCATAAGTTAGTGAATCTATGAAGTCAGCTTTATCACCAATAACTTGATATAAACCAACTTGTTCTCCACTACCACTTAATTTAATTTCTGCATGTAAGATTCCTTGTTCTGATTCTTTATCACACCAGATAACGAGGAATTCTCCACCGGCAATTGTTGTTGCAGATGAATTTGTATCAGGAATCCAGTGACTTCTTGGATCTGATAAATCGTCAGTAATATACATTCCACCAATATCAATTGAGTCCGATCCCATATTATATATTTCAACAAAATCATCATAATCACCATGTTCATCTTGAGCAGCGGCATCATTACTTGCAAGGAATTCATTAATACATAAATCTGTATTAATAGTAGCCGAACCTAAATTATTTACTAAAATCGTTCCACTTTTTCCTATTGCCCATAATTTTCCATTACGATAACGAACTTTATTAAGTGTTTCAGTTGTAGGACTTGTTTCTTGTGTCCAATTTTCTCCTGCATCTACTGATTTGTAAATTTTTCCACCTTCTCCAACTACATATACAAGAAAATCATTAATAAATTCAACATCATAAAAATCATCGCCATCAGGTTCTACAAAAACTTCAACGAGTGAATCACCATTTGCTACAGCAGTTGGAGAAGTAGTATAAATATATCCTTTACTTGAGACAATAATTCCTACATCTCCTCTAAATTCAACAGCACGCATATTCATTGTACCATAATCTTCCATTAAAGCAAAACTATCAACGGCAGTATTGGAATGATATATTTGTCCACTACTAGCGGTTGCGATAACTGATGTGCTTGAGATTGGCCAAATATCATAGACCGTTTTACTTCCTTCATTTTCTAATTCTGTCCAAATCTGTCCACCGTCTGTTGATTTTAATATATATCCACTTGAACCACCTGCAAAAACTGTGTTTGCATCAGCATAATGAATTGCATTTACATGCTTATTTGATGCTTGTGCCATTGGATTGTCAATTGGAGTCCATGAAGCACCGCCATCAGTTGAGCGAGCAATATATCCATAACCACCTCCAATAAGAGCATTACTTGCATCAATAAATTCACATTCATATAAGTTTCCAGAGGTTCCTGATGTTAAGTTTAATGGATAAGTCCAATTTGCACCACCATCTGTACTTGTAGTTATTTCTCCACCACCCCATGATGTTAACACGATTTTATTATCTTCAGGTAATGCAAGTCCCCAAAAACTTATAGAAGGCCATTCGGTAAGTGTTGTCCAATTTGTTCCACCATCTGCAGTTTTGAACCATTGTCCATAATTTGCAAATAAATATCCATTGTTCGCATCAACAAAATTGATATTGTTTGCCGACTGTCCTGTACCGACTGCAAGTGTATCCCATGTTGTTCCACCATCTGTAGTTTTTACAGTATGGCAGTCAGATCCAGTTACAAAAATATTATTATCATCTACAACATTTACATTTGAATGTCTATCATAAGCATAAGAAAAATCGCCGGATAATGCATAATTTGCACCACCATCTGTAGAAAGAAAAATTGTATTATGGTAACCAACTACAACAACTGTAGAACCGCCTGCTGAAACATCATATAATCTTTTACTTGTAGTTCCAACTGGAAATATACTTGCAATTTCTTTGAATGTCCATGTAGTTCCACCATCAGAAGTGTACCAAGTATATCCTTTGTTTGCATCAGTAATTACTACACCATTATTTGCATCAGTAAATGCAATTCCACCATCAAGATCTTGTCCTTCAAATCCATCTGCATTTGTTTGATATGTCCAACTTGCACCACCATTTACAGTTTTTAAAACAAGTGTATCTTTACCGGCACAATAAATAGTATTTGCATCAACAACAGAAATTCCATTTAGATTTTCTGTGTAACTAGCAGTATCACCAATTTGAGTCCAATCTGTACCACCATTAGTTGTCGTGTAAATCAATCCATCATCACAAGCAACAAAACCGGTGTCGGCACTAATAAATTCAATATCTTCCCAATCAGTTCCGGTTGCATCATCTACTTTAATAGTTGTCCAATCTACACCACCATTAGTTGTCTTGTCAATACGGTTATCTTCAAGTACCAACCAACCGGTATTAACATCTAAGAAAAACGCGTCCATAAACACAGGAACATCTAAATTTTCCTTTTTTACCTCCCAAGCTTGTCCGAATGCTAATGTAGCTACTAAAATCAAAGTAACTAAAATCATCAACCTTTTCATACTTTCCTCCTTGGCTTTCGCCGTTTTTTCAAAAATTTTCTACTAACACTTGAAATATATAAAATGTTTTATTCACAAGCAAGAATTTTTTAAAAAAATATCCTCTCTTGGAGATATAACATTTTTGCTAATTTTATTTCACAAATATCATTTTCTTAACTTGTTGATATGTTGTTTTTTCTCCATTTACAATTAATTTATAAAAATATATTCCACTACTCAAGTTTCTATTTATTTGCCACTGATAATCGTAAATTCCTGCTTTTTTATCTTTATCAATCAGTGTAGTTATTTTTCTTCCCAAAATGTCATAAATCACTAATTTTACTTTTGCTTTTTCAGGCAATTCATAATGAATAACTGTCGAATTATTAAACGGATTTGGATAGTTTTGTGATAGAGAAAATTGTGTTGGAATTTGTTCTACAACTGCGGAAGCATTCTCTTGTATTTTCAAATCGTCGATTACCCAACCCCAACCATTATCATAATAATCCGCATAGAGACGAAATCTTATCAAGATTGTATCTCCGGCTGAAAATTTATCATACAAATTTATGGTATGCAATTTAAATAATTTCGGACCGGCATTTCCACTAAAATAAACATTTCGCCAAGCTGGATCCCAAAAATTTGCATCATATCCTTCAATAAGTGATTCCCATTCAGCTCCATTTTTACTTCCTTCTACAATGACGAAATCATAAAATTTTGCATCACCGGGATTTGAATCGCCTGAATATGGTTGAACAGCAGCAATATCTTTATAAGTAATATTAGCATTTTCTATAGAAACAATAATTGGTATTCTCAGTGTGAATATTGAATTAACATTATTCAAATATGGATGGAATGAATGGATTGCCCCGTCATCAAAATTGCCAACTGAATCTAAAATTTCAAATCCGTTTCCACCAAAATATCCACTATCACTTGAAAAATCCGTAATAAATGTAATTCGTGGTTCGGCAATTGGCATAATAGTTGTTTCAATTGTTTGCGATTTGTATATCTTCCCATCTTTATATGAGTTTAAATATAGTTCAATTTCTGTAGAATTTGTGACAGAATATGGAATAATAATTGAAGTATCTGTAATATTAGAATTAATCACTGTAGAATATTTTTGATTGTCAATTATTACTTCAGTAGAATCATATAGGGATCGTAAATCACATTTTATTCCCAAGTCGCCTTTAACACTTTGTCCGACTTCACTTAATATAGGAACGAATATTGCAATTGGTGGTTCGTAACCCGCAAGCTCTGGAATGGAAACAGACCAAACACCTCTACCATGAGTTCCAACAACAATTTCGTCATTGACAATAAGCATCTCATAAATTCCAACAGCCGGCAATTTGCTATTCAAATAATTCCAACTATTTCCATTATCAGTCGATTCGAAAATTCCAATATCTGTTCCTGCCCAGATTATATCCGTATTATATGGCATAACAAGAAGTGAATAGACAGCGACATTTGGAAATCCGTTTGAGCTTGTAGAATTTATCGGATTGAATCCCGAAATATCTTCCCAACTATTTCCCAAGTCCGTAGTTCGTAAAATTTTAGGAGCATCGGCAAATGAGAATAGTGCATAAGCGATAGAATCTTTTGTTGGATGAGTCGCAAATCCAGAAATTCTTCCCATTGTAATTTCTGAATATACTTGAGTAGTAGTAAAATTAAATCCTGCATCGGTAGAGACATAAAGCGGATAATCTGTCAACATATTAGTTCCGGTCCAAACGATATTTGGATTTACAAGCGAGATTTTAATTTGAGTATTATTTTTTATATACCAACTATCTGGCATCTCTATCAATTCCCAATCACTGCCAAAATTTTCTGATCGCCAAACACCTGATTTTCCAACTGCGAACACCAAATCCGGATTCTGTTTCGACTTCGCTAATTTTGTAAAAAATGGAGCATCACTTCCATTATCAGATATTCCCGAAGTTGAATATCCCCAAATTTCTCCACCATCAATAGATTTCCTAATTCCATTATATTGCGATGAAGCTAATATTTTATCTCCATCATTATATTTCCAAACACATGCAAATCCATCGCCACCGAAACAGTTTTCCCAAGCAGAAGTAGAATCAGAATTAGTTGGCGAATGCCAAGTTCCGTTATCTTGCATTCCACCAATATATTTGTCAGTGCCATTTTGCTTATCTACTCCATAAAATTGTGTCGTATTATATCCTGTCAATGGTTGTATAAATGTCTCGCCTTTGTCATCAGAATATGCAACTCCGCCATCATTTGCATTTAGCATTCTGAATTTTTTTGCACTTGTATCTGTTGGAATTAAAACAATATTGTGATGATCTACATGCACTCCTTTATCAGACCCGCCGTATTCTCCATATCCATCTGTCACATTTGTTGTATGAATTCTTTTTGTAATTAATTTTTCATACATAATTTGGATTTTTGAATATGGTAAACTGTCAGGACTGAATGTGACACCACTTGGTGATTCCGGCCAAATAAAAAATATACCTTTCTCTTCTATTCCTCCGGTTCTTGCGATATTAGAATCTGCCGAATCACTATATTCTATTGAATGAATAAAAATATATTCTCTTGACAATCCATCTATTGCTTCTGCTTGATTTTTAGGATTCCATGTTGAATCTTCGTCATGATCACGAATAGACGCCATAAGTTGAATATTATTATCTGTGTCCCAAACCTCAAAAGGAACTTCAATATAATCATGATACGGATAATTGAAAGAAGATGCATAAGTAAATCTGTGTGCCTTTTGTGAAAGTGAATCGCCAAATCTAACTTCCACAGATACGAAATCATTAGCAACAGCATTGGTTGGTATAGCATAATTCTCATACTTATCAATTGGAATATACAATGATAAAAATGACTCAGTATTTTCAAAATTTATATCTGTGATTTGTTCGCTGGATGAAGTGTCTGTTCCGTCAACCATATTCAATTGCCACAGATTTATACCACCAACAAAAACCGTATCTTCGGAATATGGATTTACTGCGATTGTGTTATCATACCAACCTTGATATCCCAGCCAATTAATATTAGTGCCACTTTCATCTGTTGTAGCAAACCATGTTTCGCCGGTATTTTCTGAAATGTATAATTCTGCATAGTCGTTTGTCTCTGCTGAAATATAGAGACGAGAGGTATCGGTCGGGGCAATTGCGATTTCCATTCTTTTCACAACTCCAATTCCATCTGATGCATCTTCCCAAGTTAAACCACCGTCTTTTGATTTTATTACTCCAATAGAATTTATTGTTGCATATTGAGTATTGAAATTTAACGGATTTGAAATTATATGTTGGATTGAATGCAATGAAGAATAAACTTCACTCCAATTAGCTCCGCCATCTGTAGAACGAAAAATATAAGAATTTGGTTTTTCTCCGGCGAAATAATTAAAGCCGGAGTTAGTTGCCGTAAGTAAAATATTTTCATTACTTGGAGAAACAATTATTCGCATTATATTTTGGAATTTTTTGT
>JAYEHX010000034.1:0-18229 GCA_034659735.1 Fidelibacterota bacterium
TTGAATTTTTATTTGGCGAGAATTTACTTTGAAACAGACAATAAAGTTGCGAAAAATTATTTTATCAAAGCGAAACAAGAATTTGAAAAAGTATTTGACAAAGACCATGCAGTTTTTGACGCAATTGACGAAGGACTTGAACAATGTAAAAAATGATTATTATAGACATGACAAAAAAAGCCGAACCGCTAACAATATGAATAAGTAATGGCAGTGAAAATATCTAATAGCAAAAATTGTAGTTCGCTCAAACTTCATCACGACATGAACGGAGAAGCCACACAACCTTCCACTACTCATATGTTTTATGTTATCAGACATTTTGATGCTAAATAAGTTTTAAAAACAATATACAGGAGGATATCTAATGAAAAAAATTATAATATTAGTATTACTAATTTCAGTATCTTGTTCTCAAAAAAAGATTGAAAGTAGAATTAATGATGTGGTTACTGAATTAAATAAACAACATTTTTCCAAAGAAATGAAAAAAAATATTAATTTACATATTGATAAATTCATTACCTGGAAAATTGATGAAAATAAAAAAACTTATATGATGATGGTTGATTATCCTTATCAAGACCCATCTAAGCCAATTGATTATCTTAGCTTCACAATTGTAAAATTTAAAACTCATAAACAACCAAGAGTTTTATCTATATCGTGTTCATCAATTATAGATGAAAAAAAAGGAATGAGTATTTATTTTGGTAAAAGAGAATCTATAAACTCACAAAAAATTATTATGTCTAAAACGAAGCTTGAGAAAATTGAATTTACTGAAGTAAATAAAGATTTTTTAAAAATTACTTTTGATTACATGAAATTTAATGAAATAAATTTTCTTGATTTGTTTTTAGAAAATGATCATTTATTTATTGAAATTTACTCTAAAAAAGGAGAAAAATACAATATTGGATATCCCTTATTCAAATTTAAAGAACAATTTTCAGAATTAAAATAACAACTGTTTTATAAATAGCATCAAAACGATCCAACAATAGCAATAATAATTTAAGTGTAATCAAAAAAATAAAACCAATTTCCACCTGTATTGATTCGCCATAAATTTCTACAATAAAAAATATCACGACTTCTAAATATCTATTGATACTTGATGCTTGATATTTGATACTTGATATTTGAAAAAAATCCTCAATATAATCTTTATTTGTTTTTGATTTTATTGTTAAATTTGAATAGTTTTAAGATGAGAGGGATTAATGATGAAAGAAAAATCCTACCAAACTTTGCGAAGTAGCAAAACTTCTTGGGATACAGGTTGTTGACCATATTATTGTGACTAAAGATAATTATTTTAGTTTTCAAAAAGAAGGAATTTTAGAATAGGAGATAATAAATAGTAATGAAAGATGAATATATACAGAATAAAATTTATACTATTAGAGGAAAACAGGTAATGCTTGATAGTGATTTAGCTGAACTTTACCAAGTGGAAACACGAATTTTAAATCAAGCTGTTAAACGAAACATTAAACGATTTCCAGAAGAATTTATGTTTAAACTTTCAGAAGAAGAATATGGTTTTTTAAAATCACAATTTGTGATATTAAAAGAAAAATCTCTAACATCACAATCTGTGACCTTAAAAAATAAGCGTGGTAAACACAAAAAATATATGCCAAGCGTTTTTACAGAACAAGGTGTTTCTATGCTATCTGCAATTTTGCACAGTGATATAGCAATTGAGATAAGTATCAAAATAATGAACGCTTTTGTGAATATGAGAAAATTTTTATTAGAGAATGCATCTATTTTTCAAAAATTCGATTATATTGAAAAAAAATTAATAAAGCACGATGAAAAAATAGGTAAAATTTTTACAGCTATTGAATCAAAAGAGATAAAACCCAAACAAGGAATATTCTATAATGGTCAGATTTTTGATGCTCATTTACTTGTAACAGGATTAATAAAAAAAGCAAATAAGAATATAGTTTTGATAGATAATTACATAGATGAAACGGTATTAGCTCTTTTTAGTGAAAATCAAAAATTGGAAGTAACTATTTATACCAAAAATATTACAGATAAATTAAAATTAGATCTAAAGAAATATAACTCTCAATTTAAACCAATTGAAATTAAAAAGTTCAATTCTTCCCACGATAGATTTTTAATTATTGATAACAAACAGATTTATCACTTTGGAGCAAGTTTAAAAGATTTAGGAAAAAAATGGTTTGCTTTCTCACAATTCGATCTAAATGCAATTGAGATGTTGAATAAATTAAAAAAGTAGAGGTGGAAAAGTTGCAGGCGATGCAAGACAAAATACAGAAAAAGAATTAGGTAGAAGTACCATTTCTAATAAGAATAATTTGATTGAAAATGAGTAAGATTGTTATTGATACTTGATATTTGATATTTGATACTTGAAAAAATCCTCAATATAATCTTTGTTTATTTTTGATTTTATTGTTAAATTAGGGTGTGTAAAAAAATAATGGAGGATAGATATTTATGGCAAATTCAGATAAGCAAAATATAACTCAAGAAAATAAATTAGTGGTCTTCCGAAACAAAAAAATCCGTAGAATATGGCACGAAAAAGAATGGTATTATTCCATTGTAGATATTGTTGAAGTACTTACCGATAGTAATAAACCAAGAGATTATTGGTACCGTGTAAAGAAAAGAACAGATAATGAAGAAAAAATGGAGTTGTCGACAATTTGTCGACAACTGAAATTAGAATCTAAAGACGGAAAAAAATACAGCACCGATTGTGCAAATACAGAAGGCATTTTTAGAATAATCCAATCAATTCCATCACCAAAAGCCGAGCCATTTAAAAGATGGTTGGCACAGGTAGGAAAAGAGCGCCTTGACGAAATAGAAAATCCGGAACTTGCACAAAAAAGAATGAAAGAAATCTACGAAAAAAAAGGATACTCAAAAGATTGGATAGACAAGCGACTTCGTGGAATTGCTATTCGCCAAAACCTTACTGATGAGTGGAAAGAGCGAGGAATAAAAAAACATAGCGATTATGCGATTCTAACTGCCGAAATTTCAAAAGCAACATTTGGAATGACACCAAGCGAATACAAAGAATTAAAAAAAATACCAAAAAAAACTAACATAAATCTTCGTGATAATATGGATGATTTGGAATTGATTTTCTCTATGCTTGGCGAACGAGTGACAACAGAAATTTCTAAAAATGAAAAACCTGAAACTTTTGATAAAAATAAAAATGTGGCTCGCAGAGGTGGTAAGGTTGCAGGCGATGCAAGACAAAATACAGAAAACGAATTGGGTAGAAGTATCATTTCTAATAAGAATAATTTGATTGAGAATGAGTAAGATTGTTATTGATGCTTGATGCTTGATATTTGATACTTGATACTTGATATTTGATACTTGATACTTGATATTTGATACTTGATACTTGAAAAATCCTCAATATAATCTTTGTTTATTTTTGATTTTATTGTTAAATTAGGGTGTGTAAAAAAATAATGGAGGATAGATATTTATGGCAAATTCAGATAAGCAAAATATAACTCAAGAAAATAAATTAGTGGTCTTCCGAAACAAAAAAATCCGTAGAATATGGCACGAAAAAGAATGGTATTATTCCATTGTAGATATTGTTGAAGTACTTACCGATAGTAATAAACCAAGAGATTATTGGTACCGTGTAAAGAAAAGAACAGATAATGAAGAAAAAATGGAGTTGTCGACAATTTGTCGACAACTGAAATTAGAATCTAAAGACGGAAAAAAATACAGCACCGATTGTGCAAATACAGAAGGCATTTTTAGAATAATCCAATCAATTCCATCACCAAAAGCCGAGCCATTTAAAAGATGGTTGGCACAGGTAGGAAAAGAGCGCCTTGACGAAATAGAAAATCCGGAACTTGCACAAAAAAGAATGAAAGAAATCTACGAAAAAAAAGGATACTCAAAAGATTGGATAGACAAGCGACTTCGTGGAATTGCTATTCGCCAAAACCTTACTGATGAGTGGAAAGAGCGAGGAATAAAAAAACATAGCGATTATGCGATTCTAACTGCCGAAATTTCAAAAGCAACATTTGGAATGACACCAAGCGAATACAAAGAATTAAAAAAAATACCAAAAAAAACTAACATAAATCTTCGTGATAATATGGACGATTTGGAATTGATTTTTTCTATGCTTGGCGAACGAGTGACAACAGAAATTTCTAAAAATGAAAAACCTGAAACTTTTGGCGAAAATAAAAAAGTAGCAAAAAGAGGTGGTAAGGTTGCAGGCGATGCAAGACAAAATACAGAAAACGAATTGGGTAGAAGTATCATTTCTAATAAGAATAATTTGATTGAGAATGAGTAAGATTGTTATTAATGCTTGATACTTGATATTTGATACTTGCTATTTGAAAAAAATCCTCAATATAATATTTGTTTGTTTTGGATTTTATTGTTAAATTTGAATAGTTTTAAAATGAGAGGAATTAATGATAAAAGGAATCCTACCAAATCGGCGGAATAAGAACAATAGGTTATATACATTCGTTGCCCACAATACGAAAAAGATGAAAATATACTTATTGATATTTGGAATACTATTGAATGTTGTAGGATTATCCCAAGTGATAAGCAAGGAAACTGATAAAAATCAAAATATTATTGTTTCAGGTACTTATGGTTATGGAAATGTAATACCAACAAATCCTTTTGTAAAAGGGGACAATCTGCAAGGAAGTCCAATAGAACATTATCAATTTTTGTCATTAAAAGCATTGTGGCAAAATCCAGGTTATACTGATTGGCAAAAAGTTTACAAAGGACCTTATTATGGATTTGGTGTTACAATGGGTGATTTTTATAATTCACAAGAAATAGGTTATCCAATTTCGTCCTATGGAATTTTAGGAATTCCTATTAAAAGATGGAAAAAAATTGAAGTTTTTACTGAATTTCAATTTGGTTTAACAAGTAATTGGGTTCATTATGACTCTATTACTAATCCAAAAAATATTGTTATAGGGGGTGGATTGACAGTCCATTTAGATATAGCCATGAAACTGTTTTATAATTTGAGTCCAAATTTCGATTTAGGAACAGGCGTAAGTTTTATTCATTTCTCAAATGGTGGTTTTGAACGTCCCAATAGAGGATTTAATATTTATTCTCCATTTGCAGAATTAAGATATCGTATTAATAAAAGACCTAATTATAAGAGTATTGCAAAATCAAATAGACTTGAACGGTCAAATGATCTATATTTTATGATGGGTTACGGAGATCATCAATTGGCTGAACACGAACTTGATACTAATTATTTTGCAATTGCTGGTTTGACTGCAATATATTTTCATCAATTTTCAAACGCATTTAGACTTGGAGCAGGAACAGATTTTAATTACTGGTGGGGACTAAATGCAAACCCTGATGGAACAATTGGAGCAAGAACTTGGGAAAATCTAACAATAGGAATAGTATTACAACCTGAAATGATAATTGACAGGTTAACTATTGCTGGGGGAATTGGAATTTATGTCAGACATCTGCATTATGGAAGTTTCAACCAAACATATCAGAGACTTGGAGTAAGGTATGATGTTTATAAAAATCTATCATTTGGTGTAAATGTGAGGGCTCTAAATTTTATGCTTGCCGAATTCTTAGAATTTAATTTGGGCTATAGGATAAGATGGATGCAATAAAGAAAGTACTGTGGACAACAAAAAATATAGTGCATTTGGCAGATAATGTTAATAATGAAGATGATAGCAATAAATAAACAAAGTAGTAAATTGAAAGTTTGGAGCATTGAAATGCCAAACGCACCATATTCAAAATGTTGTGCTTCATGCTGAGAACCCAAATAGAACATAAAAGGAAGCAATAAAATAACTATCTTTGAAAGAGAATAACTAAACGAAAAATGAGAATTTCGGACAAAAAATATTATGAGAAGTATTTAACCCAAATTGGAAATAAAATTCCAGGTTTTATTAAGAATTATGACTTCTCGGAAAATAGCGGTGGCTTTGAATATCTTACAAAAGCATCTGCCGTTTATTCGTCAAATATTGAAGGAAATAGTATTGACCTAAATACATTTATGAATTACGAACTCAGTAAGGATAAATTTAAAACTGGAAAAGAAATTGAAGAAATCGAAAACTTAATTGCATCTTATGAGTTTGCACAAAAAAACAAATTAACAGAACAAAATCTATTGACATGCCACCGAATACTATCAAAGACATTATTGATTAAGAGTAAACGGGGTAAATATCGAATTGAAAAAGTTAGTGTTTTTGGGAAATCAGGAATGGCATACCTTGCAATAGAACCTGAATTTGTAGAAAGAGAAATGGAACAATTTTTTTCCGAAATATCTGATCTTATTAAAAAACCATTGACTCCGCAAGAAGTTTTTTATTATGCTTCAATAATTCATCTTCGATTTGTACATATTCATCCATTTAGAGATGGAAATGGAAGAGTAGCCCGATTGATTGAGAAATGGTTTGTCGTTGAGAAATTAGGAAATAAATTTTGGAAAATGCCATCAGAACAATATTACAAAGAGAATCAGAAAATATATTATGAAGCAATTAATTTAGGAGTGAATTATTATGAACTCAACTACGACAAATGTTTAGGGTTCTTAGAAATGTTACCAAATTGCTTGAAATAAAAAGCACGAAAGCACAACAATGTATATAACCACTACACCACTCAAAAAACAAATTCAAATACACCAAACAACTTCAAACTAGCCAAAGCAATAGCAACAGCAATAATTATTTTAATCGCTTTTTCGCCACCTTTTATTGCGGTATGGACACCGATATATGCACCGATAATATTTCCACCTGCGAGTAGTAATCCATAACTCCAAACTATCTGATGTGAAAACTGAAAGATTATAATTGCAAAAATCGTGTAGCAGAAAACAATAAAAACCTTGGTAGCATTTGCTTTTATCAGATTAAAATTCTCTACAAATTTAAGTGTAATCAAAAGAATAAAACCAATTCCGGCTTGTATTGATCCACCATAAATTCCTACAATAAAAAATATCACAACTTCTAACCATTTGGGAGCATGATGAATGTTTTGAAATTTATCTCTCGGAATAAAAGTCAAAATTAAAATAAATATCAATGCAAATCCGAGAATTTTATCAAAATATTGCGAACTGATATTTACGACAAATAACGAACCGGCAATTGCTCCGACAATCGATGCAATTATAATATGTAAATATGGTTTTATCTCTAATTGTTTATGTTTCTTGAATCTTGATGATGCCATTCCCGTTTGGAAAATAATCCCAACACGATTTGTAGCATTCGCAATTGGAGACGGCAAACCGGCAAGTATAAGAACAGGCAATGTCAAAGTGGAACCACCACCGGCAATAGAATTAATAAACCCAGCAAAAATACCCACACCAAATATTAAAAAATAAATCATAAATTATACTTATCTAAAACTTTCAATTTCTAACTTTATATTAAATCTCAAAACAATATCAGCGACTTTGCGTTCTTTTTCCCCTCTTTGTGTTCTTTGCGTGAAATCTTTCAACTTTCTAACTTTATATTAATTCTCAAAACAATATCAGCAACTTTGCGTTCTTTCCCTTCTTTGCGTTCTTTACATGAAATCTGAAACCTTTCATTTTTCAGCAATCAATTCATTAACAATATCATCAACAGAAATCCCCTCCGCCTCCGCAGTGAAATTCAAAATAATTCTATGTCTCAAAACATTTTTTGCCACAAAATTAATATCGCTTATTTCAGGAGTTGGTTTTCCTTCTAATCCTGCCTTTGTTTTTGCACCAATTATGAGATTTTGCGAAGCTCTTGGACCCGCTCCCCATTTCACATAATTTTTCACATTTGAATTACCTGTCGTTTTCGGTCTCGTCTCTTTTACAATATTCACAGCATACTCTATCAAATTATCAGCAACGGGAATATCTCTGACAAATTTTCTAATTGCCAAAATTTCTTCTTTTGTAATAACTTTTTTTAACTTATTTATTTTTGAAGTTGTAGTCAATCGAACAATATTTTTCTCCTCTTCGAATGACGGATATTCAACATTCAGCTGAAACATAAATCTATCCAATTGTGCTTCGGGAAGTGGATATGTTCCCTCCTGCTCTATTGGATTTTGAGTTGCCAATACGAAAAACGGATCATCTAATTTATATGTTTTTCCCGTTGAAGTCACTTGGTGTTCCTGCATCGCTTCCAAAAGTGCCGATTGAGTTTTCGGTGGAGTTCGATTTATCTCATCAGCAAGAATAATATTCCCAAAAATAGGTCCTTTTATATATCTGAAACTCCTCTTCCCTGTTGACATATTTTCTTCTATGACTTCCGTTCCGGTAATATCTGACGGCATCAAATCCGGTGTAAATTGAATTCTCTTGAAATCCAAATCCATAACTTCGGCTATCGTCTGCACCATCAATGTTTTTGCGAGTCCCGGAACTCCGATAAGAAATGAATGTCCGCCGGAAAAAAGTGAAATCAATAAATTTTTAATAATCTCTCTCTGCCCAACCAATACATTTCCAATTTCGGATATTATCGAATTGTATAATTTTTCTGTCTCTTTCAATTGCTCAATTTTATTCATCAATTATTTTTCCATCTTTTTGTTAATTTTCACTATCATTTTTTTTGATTTTGAATAATAATCACTTCTCGGATAATCTTTTACTATACGCATATACATTTTTTTTGCTAACTTATATTCTTCCAAATCATCATAAGCAATTCCACCACTTCTGTATAGTATTTCCGGGTTTTTTTTATATTTCGGATACTTATCTGCAAGTGCAACAAACTGTTTTATTGCAAGATGTAGTTCGCTCATCTCAACTTTGATATCTCCGATTATTTCCATTGCATTTCCGGCTACTTCCGTATTATCAGACCATTCATCGACTATTATTTGATACTCTTCAATTGCAAAATCTAACGGACGAGAAACTTTGCGATAAATTTCACCTCTCTTAAATCTTGCGTCTAATTCCGCTTTTTTGTCAGAATAATTTTCTATTATTTCTCTATATTTTTCTAAAGCAATATTCGACTGATCCAATTTTTCATAATAAATAAGTGCAATTTTTTGTAATGATTTTAGTGCGAGAGAATCATTTGGAAATTTTTCAATCACATTATTATATCTATCAATTGCTCTCTTATACTCTTTCATTTCTATTTCTTTTATATATGCCGATTTGTAAATCGCTCTTGCCAAATATTTACTATTTGGATAAATTAATCCGATCTTGTCATACTCTTCAATTGCTATTTTAAATTTCCTCATATTAGAATTAAATATAGCATACCAAAAAATAATCTCATCAGGCCTATCATCAGGTTTTGCCATTACTTGAAGTTTGAAAAATGCTTCCTCAATTATTGGATCAACATCATCATTGCCTAAATTTATAAGTGTCATAATATATAATCTCTGCGATTCAATTACTTCAATTTTAGTATTTGGCAATCCCCTATCTAAAATTTTCATTAATTTTATATCCATCTCGCTTTTTCGTCTATTCTTTGCAATTAAATCTCTAATATTTTTTTTAATTTTTGCACTATATTTTGAATTTGGAAAATAAAAAAGATGTTTCAAATATGTTAATTTTGCTCTGAGTTCGTCATCAACTTCTTCATAATATTTACCGAAATGAAAAAGTATTTGTGACGAATTATACTTTGGAAAATATCTATCAAGATAGAGTCGCAATTCTCTCTCTTTTATATTTTTTAGTTCATCATCACCACTAAAAATAAAAGTACTGCTTTCCTCTTCAATTGACAATAAAGTTAAAATATAATTAAAATAGGCGACCTCTTCCTGTTCATATTTTTCATTATCAACACTGCCAAATACATTTCCAAATAGGAATATTACCATTATCAAGATTATTTTTTTCATTTCATTTCCTCCCCTTAATTTTACTTAAATTTATTAAAAAAATTCTATAATTAAAATATAAAAATAATATATCAACTCTCAACCTTTATGCCACATCATAATCCCAAATTGTTCCATTTTCTCTTTAATAGTTTTGGGAATATATAATTCTTCATCGGTTAATGGATGTTTGCCGGTGTAATACATTGCTGTTGAAATCGTCATCGGAGTTGGGTAAAAATCTGATGCCTGTTGCAATTTATGATTGGTTTGTTTCAATTGGTTTCTCATATCTATCATCATTTCTTTTGTGCAACCCGGATGTCCGGATATGAAATATGGCACAATATACTGTTTCTTATTTATCATTTGTGAATATTTATTAAATAAATCTATGAATTTATAGTATAATTTTCCCAATGGTTTATTCATTAATTTTGTCACATTATCATTAAGATGTTCAGGTGCGATTTTCAAATGTCCACCGGTGAATTTCTGAACTATTTTTTTCATCACAAATTGATTATCCAACAATAAATCATGTCGAATTCCCGATGCCACAAAAATATGTTTAACTCCGTTTATTTTTTTAACAGAATTCAATAATTGCAAATATTCGTCTTGCGAATCAACTTGTAAATTTTTACATATTCTTGGATACAGACAATTCATATCTCTACAACCACCGATTTTGCATGTCATCTTATACATATTCGCAGTCGGACCGCCGACATCTGTAATCGTTCCTTTAAAAATTTCATCTTTAGTAAGTTTCTTCACTTCAGCAACTATTGAATGCTCGCTCCTGCTCTGAATAACCTCGCCCTGATGAACTGCAATAGCACAAAAACTGCAATTTCCAAAGCAACCTCTATGAGAAGTAATAGACGGAAATATCTGTTCAAAAGCCGGAATTTTCTCACCGTTATATTTTGGGTGCGGTCTCTTAGAATACGGCAAATCATAAATTCTATCCATCTCATTTTCAGAAAGCGGTTTGCTCGGTTTATTTATTTTTATTATCTGCTTACCAATCTCTTGAAACATTATTTTCGCGAAACGATAATTTTTATTCTTATCGTAAATTTTCACCATCGCATTATATTCATCTTTGCTCGATTCCACTTCATTATGCGATGGCAATCTCTCCCAACTATTTTGAATATTTTTAACCTTTACAACAGTTCCATTTATATCATCAATTGTTGAAATATCTTCACCGATTTTTATTCTATCTGCAATTTCTACAATTGGTTTTTCCGCCATTCCATATACTAAAATATCCGCTTTTGAATCCAATAAAATACTCTTCCTTACACTATCTTTCCAATAATCATAATGCGATAATCTTCTTAAACTCGCCTCAACTCCACCCAAAATAATCGGAGTATTTTTGAAATTTTCCTTAATCTTATTCGTGTAAACTATCGTTGCTCGATTTGGTCTTAATCCTGCTTTTCCATTCGGACTGTAATAATCATCAGATCTTTTTTTCTTATTTACAGTATAATGATTTACCATAGAATCAACATTCCCAGCTGTAATTCCAAAGAATAATTTCGGTTCGCCCAACTCTGTAAAATCAGAATTCGTTCGCCAATTTGGTTGTGAAATTATTCCTACTTTATAGCCGTGACTCTCTAAAGTTCTACCAATAATTGCCATTCCAAAACTCGGATGATCCACATAAGCATCACCGGTCACAATGATAATATCGCACTGCTTCCAGCCAAGTTTTTTCATCTCACTCTTTGTCATCGGTAGAAAATTCATAAAACCTAAAAATCTATATATAAAAAATATTTAACTTACCATATTCAACTAACCACATTAAACAAACACACCTAAACAACCTGCCAATAGCCACTTACACCAATACACATAAACCCGTTATTTCTGTTTTCTATTTTTAATTTTTTTCCATTTATCTCTAAGTGAAACAGCAAGATTAAATACAAGTTTGCTATCTGTAGAATCTTCATCAACAATAAAATAACCTTTTCTTTCAAATTGAATTGTGTCATTGGCATTTAATTTTTTAACATTTGGTTCCACTTTTGCACTCTCAATTATTTGCAGAGATTCAGGGTTTAGAAATTCTGTAAAATCTTTTTCCTTATCAGCAAGTGGATTCTCAACAGAGAATAATCTGTCATATATTCTCACCTCTGCATCGACAGATTCATTAGCAGAAACCCAGTGAATTGTGCTTTTTACTTTTCTTCCATCGGGAGCATTTCCACCTTTTGTCTCGGGATCATAAGTGCAGTGAATCTCTGTGATTTCTCCATTTTCATCTTTTACAACACTCGTTGCTTTTATAAAATATGCATATCGCAATCGCACTTCACGACCAATAGTAAGTCGCCAATATTTCTTTGGAGCATCTTCCATAAAATCATCTTTCTCAATATATAGCTCTTTGGAAAATGGCAATTTTCTCTTTCCAGCTTTCTCATCTTCAGGATTATTTATCGCATCTAACTCTTCGGTCTGCCCTTCCGGATAATTATCAATCACCACCTTTATCGGATCCAAAACTCCCATAAATCTAAGTGCTTTTTTATTCAAATCATCTCTCAAACAGTGTTCCAAAAGAGCCATATCAACAACACCTTCATTTTTCGAAACCCCTACTCTACCAATAAAATCCTTAATCGATTCGGGAGTATATCCTCGCTTTCTCAATCCAGAAATTGTTGGCATTCTTGGATCGTCCCAACCGGTGACTAATTTTTTACTTACCAATTCGGCGAGCATTCTTTTACTCATAATCGTATAATTCAAATTCAATCGTGAAAATTCTATTTGTTGCGGATGATAAACACCAAGCTCATTGAGAAACCAATCGTAAAGTGGACGATGGTCTTCAAATTCTAATGTGCAGAGCGAATGAGTAATATTTTCTATGGAATCCTCCAAACCATGTGCCCAATCGTAAGATGGATAGATGCACCATTTATCGCCAACATTATTATGTTTCGCATGAATAATTCTATACATAATCGGATCTCGCATATTCATATTTGAACTTGACATATCTATTTTTGCTCTCAGAGTTTTTGCTCCATTTGGAAATTCGCCATCTCGCATTTTCTGAAATAATTCTAAATTTTCCTCTACACTTCTATCTCTATACGGACTATTTTTTCCCGATTTTGTAGGAGTTCCACGATATTCACGAATTTCTTCAGCATCTAAATCGCAAACAAAAGCACTCCCTTTTTTTATCAAATCAACTGCATATTCATACATTTTTCCGAAATAATCACTTGCAAAATAACACCTATCTTTCCAATCATAACCAAGCCATCTCAAATTATCTTTTATAGAATCAACGAACTCATCTTCCTCTTTTACGGGATTAGTGTCATCAAATCGTAAATTACAAAGTCCACCATATTTCTCTGCTGTTGAAAAACTTAAAACAATCGCTTTTGCATGTCCAATATGTAAATATCCATTCGGCTCAGGTGGAAATCTCGTATGAACTCTGCTGTCATTTTTCCCCTCAAGCAGATCCCTGTCAATTATCTGGTGAATAAAATTTGTTGATTCTGAATTTGTATTTTCTTTTTTCATTTAATCTCTCATTTTAACTTATTTTCACTTCCATAAACACCAATCAAGTTAATATATTTTTTGTGTAAATTCAAGAAATGAAAATAATTGTTGATTTGAGATTTACGGAAAATATCTTGTCCATTTTAATTTTAATTATTAAATTTATATAGTTTTTAAGATGAGGGAAATTAATGATAAAAAGAAAAATATAACTAATATAATGTTAATAATTTAACTAATAGTGAGAAATAATTATGACAGATATTAAAAATCAAAGCTCCGAAATAATCATATTCAAAACAGCAGATGAAAAAATATCTGTAAATGTTGTGATGGAAAACGAAACTGTTTGGCTGACCATTGAACAAATGGCAATTCTTTTTGGTAAATCTAAATCCACAATCAATGAGCATATTTTGAATATCTATAAAGAAAAAGAGCTAATAAAAGACCAAACATTGAGAAAAATCGGAATTTCCGATTTTTCTACTAAGCCTACAAATTATTACAATCTTGATGTGATTATTTCCGTAGGATATAGAGTAAAATCTCTTCGTGGCACAGAGTTTCGCAAATGGGCAACAGCAAGACTCAAAGAATATATCATCAAGGGCTTTACCATGGATGATGAGCGGCTTAAAGGAACAGGTGGAGGAAATTATTGGAAAGAATTACTTGACAGAATTCGTGATATTAGAAGCAGTGAAAAGGTTTTGTATCGTCAAGTTTTGGATTTGTATGCAACCAGTATTGACTATAACCCCAAAAGCGAAGAGTCAAAAACCTTTTTTGCGACTGTGCAAAACAAACTTCATTATGCAGTCAATAAACAAACCGCAGCAGAATTGATTCATGATCGTGTAAATGCAGAAAAAGAATTTATGGGACTGACAACTTTTACAGGAGCAATACCAGTCAAAAAAGATATTGCTATCGCAAAAAATTATTTGGAAGAGGAAGAATTACAGATACTAAATCGTCTGGTATCAGCATTCTTTGAACTTGCAGAACTCAAAGCAATGGAACACAAAAGTATGAAAATGCAGGACTGGATACAAGAGCTTGATACATTTACGACAAGTTATGGAAAAGGCACTTTGCAAAATGCAGGTAAAATAAGTCATGAACAAGCAATAGAAAAGGCAGGAAAAGAGTACAAACAATATCAAGTAAAAACACTTTCGCCCGTCGAGAAAGAATATTTGGAAAATATGAAAAATATTGAAAAAACTGTTTTAAAAAAATCTAAAAAATAACTATGACAAAAAATAAGAATAAAAATAGCGAAATAATAAAATCAAGCACAGCACAGTATTTGACTTTTGTGTCAGCGAGTGGAGATGATCCGGATAGTATAGA
Source organism: Fidelibacterota bacterium (assembly GCA_034659735.1). GTDB lineage: Bacteria > Fidelibacterota > Fidelibacteria > Fidelibacterales > Fidelibacteraceae > TCS52. The sequence continues at coordinate 14,851 of JAYEHX010000034.1, forward strand.
AGTTCGCTATGAAAATGAAAATATATGGATGACTCAAAAAATGATGGCGGAATTATACGGGATATCAGTACCTGCTATCAATCAGCATATAAAAAAACTAACTGATGATAACGAGATTAATAATGCAGGTATTAAGCAATACTTAATAACTGCTCGTGATGGCAAAAATTACAATGCAATTCATTATAATTTACAAACAATTATTTCTGTAGGATTCAAAATAGAAAACGAAAGAGCGATACAATTTCGTAAATGGGCAAGGAAAATAGTAAAGGATTATACTATTCAAGGTTGGACTATGGATAGTGAAAGATTAAAAAAAGCAAACCAATTTGATAAAGCTTTTTTTGAGCGTCAGTTGCAGAAAATTAGAGAAATAAGATTAAGTGAAAGAATGTTTTACCAAAAAGTAACGGATATATATTCAACAAGTGTTGATTATGATTCATCTGCATTTACTACAATAAAGTTTTTTAAGATAGTTCAAAATAAATTGCACTATGCAGTACACAGGCATACAGCATCAGAATTGATTTTTGAAAGAGCAAATTCCCAAAAAAAGAATATGGGATTAACAAGCTGGACTGAAGCACCAAAAGGAAAAATCCAGAAATATGATGTCAGTATTGCAAAGAATTATCTCACAGCAAAAGAGTTGAATTTTTTGGAAAGAATTGTCTCTATGTATTTGGATTATGCAGAGATGCAGGCAGAGAGAAATATTCCTATGACAATGGAGGATTGGTGTAAAAGATTAGATTCATTTATAGAATTTAATGGAAGAGAAATATTGATGAATAGCGGGAAGATTAGTCACGAAAAGGCAAAACTTTATGCGAAAACACAGTTTGAAAAGTATAGAGTTATTCAAGATAGAATTTTTGAATCAGATTTTGACCGTGAAATTAAAAAATATTTAGAAAATTAAAAAAATAAAAAACACTCTTGAAAACAAAAATATGGAATTAAAAATAAGACAGGAAAATAAACTCGACTTTAACGAAGTTTACAAAATCAATAAACTTGCTTTTGAAGAAGAAGCTGAAGCAAAACTTGTTGAACTATTACGAAACATCAAAACCTTTATTCCAGAACTTTCACTAATTGCGACAATTGACGACAATATTGTAGGTCATATTTTATTCACAAAAATTAAAATTATTGACAGTAACCAAAATGAATTTGAAAGTTTATCACTTGCTCCAATGGCAGTTAAACCGGAATTTCAAAAAAAAGGAATTGGCGGACAATTAATAAAAGCAGGTCTTGATAAAGCGAGAAAAATGAATTTCAAGTCGGTTATTGTTTTAGGACACGAAAATTATTATCCGAAATTTGGATTTGAGCCAACTACGAAATGGGAAATTACCGCACCTTATGATGTTCCGACAAATGCATTTATGGGAATTGAACTTGTTGCTGATGGACTTAAAAATGTAAGAGGAGTAGTTCAATATCCGAAAGAATTTGATGGAGTATAACGAAAAAAAACAAACCAATAACAAAGTATAAAAATAAGATAACATTAAAATAGAATTATAAATTAAAAAAATTGGAGGCAAATAATGAAATACACGAAATTAGGAAAAAACGGACCAGAAATTTCAACAGTTGGTTTTGGAGCTTGGGGAATAAGTGGACGAGATTGGGGAAATACAGATGATAAAAAATCAAAAAAAGCAATTCATACTGCCCTTGACGAAGGATTGAATTTTATTGATACTGCTGATGTCTATGGTTTTGGGCATTCAGAAGAGTTAATAAGAGAAGTATTGGACGAAAGATCTGACAAAGATAAAATAGTCATAGCTTCCAAAGCCGGAAATAATTTTTATCCATTTGTAGGAAAAGATTACAAAACTACTCCTGCCAACAACGATTATTCTGTCAAGCATTTGGTATTCGCTGTGGAACAAAGTTTAAAACGACTGAATATTGAAAAACTCGATGTGCTTCAACTCCACAGTCCCGGACTTGATATACTTGAAAAAGACGAACCGTGGATCGCTCTTGAACAATTGAAAAAAGACGGAAAAATTTTAAATTGTGGCTGGAGTGTACAATCATTTCAGGAAACAAATCAAGCTCACATTTTAGAACAACATCATGATCTAATTGATGTCTTGCAAATAAGGTATAATCTTTTGGAACGAGATGCGGAAGATGTTTTGTTCCCTTTGGCTGAAAAATATGGAACCGGTGTTATTGCTCGTATTCCACTCCTCTTTGGATTTCTTACCGGAAAATTTAAACACGAAAGTACTTTTGGTGATAATGATCATCGTAGATTTAATCTTTCTCCGGAAAAACTAATTACCTATCTTGAACAATATAAAAAATATCAACCTGTATTCGATAAATATAAAGAATACTCTCCTGCACAACTCAGTATCAGATTTTGTATTTCGCATCCGGCATGTGATGTAGTGATTCCCGGAGGCAAAACTCCGGAACAGGTAAAAGAGAATGTTGTCGCTTCTGATATTGACTTTATACCTTATGAAGAATTTGTAAAATAAATTAATAATTAAAGAAATGATTATAAACAACAGGAGATTAATTAGATGAAAATAGGAATAATAATTTGTGACCGGTTTAAGAGTTGTGCAGGTGGAAAATGTTTCAGAGCAATGCAAAAGAGAGAAGGAGCATTTGATATTTACAATAAAAACGAATCCTTAGAAATCGTTGGATACACAAGTTGTGGCGGATGCCCCGGTGGAAATATTGAATATACTCCGGAAGAAATGATTAAAAATGGAGTAGAAGTTATTCATTTTGCAACAGGTTTTATCGTTGGATATCCACCATGTCCATATATTTCACATTTTAAAAAATTCATAGAAAAAAAATATAAAATAAAAGTTGTTATTGGAACTCATCCTATTCCACAAAAATATTTTATTACACATGAAGAACTTAATACATGGCAATCTGACGAATGGCAGGAAATGATTAAACCAACATTATGTGATAAGGATTTAAGGGAAAAATACGATTAATTAATATATTTTTCTATATCACAAAATAAATTTGATACAATAAATATAAAGGAAAATTAAAATGAAAAAACAAAATTTTAAAATTAATTATCTAATAATATTTATACTTTTCACATTTTCATATTGCACAAATTCAAAAACTGACGATTTGCCAAAAGGATTTGTCTATATTGAAGATATTATTCCAGATGCAGTCATTGAATTACGATATTTCACTAATCACAATTTCATCGGAAAACCGATTGACGGTTATGAAAATGATAAATGTATCATTAGTGAAAAAGCAGGAATGGCTTTGCAAAATGTCCAAATGGAATTGGCAAAATATGGATTTGGATTAAAAATTTATGATGCTTATCGTCCACAAAGTGCCGTCG
>JAYEHX010000035.1:0-4903 GCA_034659735.1 Fidelibacterota bacterium
TTTATTTTTTTTGCTTCTTTCAGAAATAAATAAAATTATTTCCTCAAAATTACTAAACCGATCTTTATACTCTTTCTCTAAGCACTTCATTAACATTTTATCAATTGTATCAGAAACAAAATCTAATTTCTCCGGTTTTTCATTAATAATTTGATAATTTATATCACCTTTATAAAACGGCGGATGTCCTGAAAGTAATTCATACAGCATTGCACCAAAAGAATATATATCAGATTCTTTACCTACATTTTTCCCTCGCAATTGCTCTGGGCTCATATAAACTAAAGTCCCCGAAGAAGATGAGTTTTGAAGTCGGCTCATAGTTGTGCGAACTGTTTCGGCAATACCAAAATCCATTATTTTCATTTCACCTTTTTTATTTAACATTATATTTTGTGGTTTAATATCCTTATGAATTACATTGTTTGCGTGAGCATAAGCAAGTCCTTCTGCTATCTTTATAGCATATTCTTTTACCTTTTCTTCCGGTATTTGTTTATTTTGGTGTTCAAGTTTAATTTTAGTAAGCGTTTTGCCGTCTATAAATTCCATGTCGATATATTTTATTTCACCTTCATCGTGGAAATCATATACACGAACTATGTTTGGGTGATTAAGAGCTATCATTGTTCGGGATTCATTTTGTAGATCAGTCATTGCTTCTTCGTCATTTACTATTGCTTCGGGAATAATTTTTAATGCTTTTTCTATATTCATCTTTTTATCTAAAACTCGATATATGGCACCAAATCCGCCCTGTCCGATTTTTTCTTTTATCTCGTAACGATTATCAATTAGATGTCCTTTCGGCAGATCTTCGAGATTTATTTTTCCATAAATATTTGATGAATGCTTTACTGTTTTATTCTGTATGGAATCAGTTTCTGTTTTTTCAGACAAAGATGTTTGCTTTATGGGTGTACCGCATTTCGGACAAAATTTTGTATTTTCATCAAGTTGGTTGCCACAATTTTTGCAAAATGTCATAGATTCTCCTTTATGTTAAATGTTCACGACTTCAAATATTTCTATTTCTTCCTTTTTCCCGATTTCTATAAGATTAAGAAATGTTTCCCATCTTTCATCCCCCACTTCTTTCAAATGAATATCTGCAGTGTGTAAAATCATTATTCTCTTTTTTCATCTTTTACCCAAAACTCTCAAATTTCTTTCTCAAATATTTCCCAATTTACTGGCAATATATTTCTATCTTTCAATATTAATTCATTCTCAATGTTCTTTGATATCTCGCTATAATAAAATTTTCTATCTTGAATTTCTATTGAATAACACTCACTTAATTTTTCAGGATTAGCGATTATTCTCCCATCTTGTTTTCTTATAAAAATTTTATCATTTCCATTTATTAGAATAAAATAGTGATTCCTCAATGAATTTATTTTTTGAATATCACCGACCTCTTTACAACTTTTTTCATCTATAACTGCCGAAAGACGAAATGCAAAAAAAGATCCTGATTTAATAACTGAAAAAGTAAATGCTCCGGCAATATTAAATTCATCTATTCCTGAAAATTTTTTCTCTTTTATATTTTTATCACTTCTATTTATAAAACTTCCGTTCGTGCTATCTAAATCTACAAATTTTTGCTTTTTAATATCAAATTCACAATGTTGTTTAGAAATCCAATCACAGGGAATAGAAATTTTGTTCTTTTCATCTTTGCCGATAGTTATTTTTCCATCAAAAAAGAAGTGATAGTGAATTTTATTCATTTTTTCGTAAAGCGATAGTTCGCCGGATATTCCAAGTTTGTCGGCGATTGTTCCTTTTTTTTCATACCAATCGTTAAATTTATTGACACAATTGAAACAGTGTCGAGCATTGCTACGATTTTTTTCTCCACAGTATGGACAATATTGAAATTCACCATTTGGTCTATTGTAAATGTCCTTTCCACAAGATGAACAGAATAGAGCATTTTCTAAATTTTCCTTTTTGCAATGTGGGCAAAATATTGGGTTTTCTATTTTCTCCTCAGTGATTTTGCTCATGATAGTTCGCATCGGTACCGCTTCCCCACAATATGGACAAAAACTGTAAGTTGGATGTAGCTCTCTACTACAATTATTACAATGTAAAATCATTTTATTTTCCCAATAATATTTTCTGTTTTGTTTAGTGTCAAATCTATTCGTTTACCAAAAGCATCCCAGCCGGCACCCTGAGCAGAAACACCAAAACCCGATTTTGCAGGAATGTTTTCTGTAGCAACAATTTGACCTGTTTGTAAATTATATAGAGAGATAGTTCCCGAACAATTTGCAGTGTACATATTATTATATCCGCCAACTTTCGAACTTTTATTGGAAGACAAGTGAATAGCAAAGAAATAATCCGCATTAGTTTTTTTTGCAACTTCAATATTTTTTTTATCTATTTCCAATCCATTTAGTGAGATGTTTACAACAGAATATCCATTATCCATAAGCAGAGTTTTTATTTGGCTTTCTAAATTAGGTGACTTTTCTGTTTGATTGTTATTATTAAATTTTATAGATAATGCCATAGTTTTTTCTTTAAACAAATCAATAGTTAATGAAGATAGCAGTGGTAGAGAAAATTTATCTAAATTATTAATCTTATCAATGTCAATTTCTACTTTAATAGTAGAAAACTTTTTATTCGGATTGATATAATTTATACGAAGTTCTGTCTGCCCATAATTGCCGGTCGTGATATTATTTGTAATTTTGCCTTCACCTTCTACAATGTTAGCAATTAATGGAAATTGAGATATTGGGAATTGTTTTCCATTTGCATTTTTATATTGAACATAAAGTGAAGGTTGTATATTTACTTTTCCATCTATATTATAGAATACACTTTCATTTTCTTCATTGGAATGTTTTGCAGATAGTCGTGCTAATTGAATACTGCCAAAAAATTTGTTTATTTTGCCGTCAATATATGAATGTACTTCAACTGTTTTTGAATCATTGCTTAACTTATCTTGTAAAGGCAATTCTCCAAAAAAGTTATCAAGATATTGATATGCATTTAGCCAATTATTCAAAGCGGTCATATAATTTCTATTTTCAAATTCCTTATTTCCATTTATAATTGCGGTTCGGATCATCATTTTTTTTGTCTCAAGATCTTTTTTAACTTTTTCTTTATATTCACTTTTTGAAATATATACAAAATAAGTTACAAAATTCTCTTTGGGATAATCAAGATAATCTTTTTCCTTTACATCTTTGATAATTTGATTTGTATAAATTGTTGTTTTTTGTGTAATTTTATCTTCAATATGTTCGCTATATTTTTTACCGCTATGCACAGAAATGCCGGAAATAGTTTTGGTAATATCACTTTGCACATGCACTTTTATCGTTTTTGTGAGATCTTCCAAAGCTCTATCATTTGCCTTAATTTTTGCTTCTCCCAAATCATTGCCGATATTGGCCACGCCTTCGCCCCAATAGACATTTGGATCATTTTTCTTTGAGTCAATGAAGTTTTTAATTTCTATTCGCACTTTATCTTTTGCAATTTCTGCCATTGATTTTTTTGGCTCATTTTTTATTGCCTCTTTTCCACAACTAATCAGAATAATTATCAATAAAAATAGAATAAAATATTTTAGTATCTTTCTGTCTATTTTAATTAAATTTCTCATTTTATTACCTCCAGTGTATATTTTTTATTTCCAAATGAAATTTCTAATTGATCTTTTAATAGAATAAATCTCTTCTCCACTTTTATAAGTTTTAGCATCTCTTCTGAAATAATTTTATGTTTTTTCTCTTGAATTATATCTTTCCCATCAAAACCAAATTCCAATTCTGAAATTAAAATAATATAACTTATTTTGTCTCCATCTAAAATGAAACCAGTCACATTTCCGTCTGTCTTTTGTAAATAAATTTTAAAATCTATTACTTTTGATAAATTCAAATTATCACCGCTTTTTATGCTTTTTGATAAGATTTTATCACCATTTATAAACGAGCCAACACTACTGTTTAAATCTTCTGCAATTAATTTGTCGTCGATAATACTTAATTTTATATGTGGACGACTAATTTGTCTCTCAGTAAATTTTATGTCCGGATTTACATTTACATCAGCTCTTCCCAGAACAACTTCATCTGTAAAAAATATTTCAATCGGTTTTTGTGAAATGTTTTTTGGTTTTAATTTAAGTTTTGATATTTTTTTATTCTTCTCTATCTCATTTTCTAATTTCAATCCTTCGGGCATATCTCTATAACTTGAAATTGCAGAATTTAGTTTTTCTATTGCAAATGACATTTTTCCACTTTCTAAATCTGTTTTTGCGGATTCAAATTTTTCCATTGCCAACTTTTGCTCTTCTGCAATTTGATTTTTTAGAATATCTATCTCTTCATAATTACGATATTTTATTTTTAATTTTTTAATTTTTTCTTCTGCTTCTTTTAGATATTTCTCCTTTACCAATTGTTCTATTCTATCATATTCTATTAAGAAATTTTGTTGCTTCTCTTTTTTATCTTCATAGGATATTAGTTTTGTATATAGTGACTTCAAGTTTGGATTATATGGAACCAATTGAGATATTTCTGTCTTTTCATTATTATCTAAAAGTAATTCGGAATTTTCATCATAATTTTTCAATGTTAGTTTTAACTTTTGTGCCTTTACGAATGCTTGTTGTGCCTTCTTGGGATCGTTATTTGTGAAATCCAAAAGTCGCTCTCGAAATGCTTTTATTTCGGTATCATCGGGAAATTCTGATATATATTTATCCGCAAGTTCCAATACCGCAACGAAATGACCGTTTTCAACAAGTTCGTCTCTCTTCTGAATTTCCTGCAATAAAAAATCCCTTCTCTTTTGAGTTCGAATTTTCTTAATAATCACAATAGAAAGTAAAGTCAAAAGATAAACAGATAAA